>JBDHWI010000153.1:0-8924 GCA_039810125.1 Thermoflexales bacterium
GCGCTGGCGATGGCGCGCGCACTGCGGCCGGATGTGGTGTTGATGGACATCAAGATGCCGAAGATGAATGGCATTCAAGCCACGCGCATCATCACCGGCGAACTACCCAGGACGCAGATCATCATTCTCACCACATACGACAGCGATGATTGGGTCTTCGACGGTGTGCGCGCCGGCGCGCAGGCATATTTGCTGAAGGACGCCGGCAAAGATGAGTTGACTGCTGCCATTCGCGGCGTGCATGGCGGCGAGTCACTATTGGATCCGGCAATCGCGCGCAAGGTGATGGACGAATTTCGGCGCATGAGCGGGCCGGCGGCAAGGGCGCCGGCGGTCCGCAGCGGCGATCTGCTGCCGATTGAAGCGCTGACTGAGCGCGAACGCGACGTGCTTTCCCTGATCGCGCAGGGCATGAACAACCGCGACATCGCCGGCGCGCTCTACCTGAGTGAAGGGACGGTGAAGAACTACGTCAGCACGATCATGGCGAAGTTGCACGCCAACGACCGCACGCAGGTTGTCGTTCGCGCGTTGCGGGAAGGGATTGTGAGGCTGTAAAGCGCTCCCTGCCAATGCGCGATTCCATGTGCATCAAGCCGAGAATCCAACGCGGTTGTCGCCGGTCTGCCCGATGATCTGCGAGACCAGGCCGGTGACGCTGTCATATTGGACTTGGGCGCCACCCACGTTGGTTACGCGCCCAGTCAGTTGGTCGTAGCCAATCTCCACATTGCCCACTCGCGCGAGTAGGCCGGTCACGCCGTCGTATTCGACATTGACCTCGCCGGCTTTGCTCACGCGTCCGGTTAACCAGTCGCGATCAACCTTGCCATCATCAGAAGTGATTTGCAGTGTCTTGTAACCGGGCAGCAGCGTTAGTCGCACCATATCCTCTCCTCTCCTTGTCTGTCCTTGTCTAAGCGTTCAATTATCGCTATCAGTATAATATTTTTGGAGCGGTCTTGCATAATATTTCGCGGGGCTGACCACAGTTGTCCCATTTCAGCCATGGACATCATCTGCCATGGCACACCTGCATAGGAGAGGATATGATGAAAAGATCTGGACATATGCTTTTGCCGGCCATTGTGCTCGGTTTGTTGCTGACAGCCTGCGCGCTGCCACCCAGCGCTGTAACGCCGGCCGTCCCAGTGCCGACCGCTACCCAAGCTGAAGCTGTCCCTACCGCAACACAGGCTGAGGTTGCGCCCACTGCGACCGCACAGGCCGAGGCAACGGCAACTCCATTTGCAGAGGCGCCAGCCGCCATGCCCGCGCTATCTGGGGTCTACACTGCCAGCCTGCCAGGGCCGGGTGATGGCCGTCCGGTGACATTGACGTTGGGTATCGGTGGCGACGCCAGCCTCACCGTCGATCAGCTGAGCGGTGACACGCCGGTGGCCGAGATTGGCACATGGAGTGCTGCTGACCCGATGACCGTCACGCTCACACTCACTGGCACTGCGGCGCAGACCTATGAGACGCCAAGCATCATCACCTTCACGGTGAATGGCGCATCGCTGGTCGGCGTTGAGTTCAGCAAGCCCGAGGATTTTGGCACGTTCGGGCTGACGCTTCAACGCGCTGAGGAGGCGGTTGCAAGCTCGGCGCCGGCCACGCCGGATTTCATGGGCGTGTATACCGCCAGCCTGCCTGGACCAGGCGATGGCCGGCCGGTGACGCTGACGCTAACGACCGATGACATCGCCATTTTGACGACGGATCAGATGAATGGGGAAGGTCCGGTGGATGAACTCGGCACGTGGTTGGGGCAGGATGGCATCACGGTGACGGTTTCGCTGACTGGCACGATGGGCAAGCCGTACGATGAGCCGAATGTCATCACCTTCACCCTGTCCGGTGATCGTCTGACCGCTGTTGATTTCAGCCAACCTGAACGATATGGCACGGTTGGCTTGCCGTTGCAAAGAGTTGTGACGAGCGACGCTGGCGCGCCGGATGCGCTCACCTCGGTCACATGGCAACTCGTTGAGATCGTGGGACTGGATGGCAAGTCAATGTTGCCCGACGATCCGGCGAAATATGAACTGGCATTTGGATCAGACAATCGCATCACCTTGAAGGCCGACTGCAACCAGGCCGGCGGCCCTTACTATGCCAGCGACGGCATGCTCGCAATTGGGCCGCTCATCTCCACGATGGCTGCGTGCGGTGAGGGATCACTTGCCAACCCGCTGCTCACTGCGCTTGAGCAGTCCGAAAGCTACACAGTTCAAGAGGGAAATCTGATCATTACGCTGATCGCGGGTGAAGGCGCATTGCACTTTGCGCCGGCGAAGTGATGCAGCGCACAACCATTACATAGGAGAAAACATCATGAAGCGACTTTTGCTCAGTTGCATGCTCGCTGTGCTTTTCGCCGTCTCGTCCACTGCCGGCGCCGCCAGCGCAGCAACGCCAGCGCAGGCCCGTTGTGTCGGACGTTTGGGTAAGACGCTGGATTGCCCCATCCCTCTGCGCTTTAGGCGCGGTTCGTATGGTGTGCTGGTCAATGGCACTTTCCCCCGCGACGCAGACACGCGCTACTACTCGGTGGCTGCCCGTGCCGACCAACGCATGACGATCGCCTTTCATGGCGATGGCCTCATGCGCGGCTATGTCATTCTCCCGCAGGGCGGCACAGATGGCCCCTTTCACGGACATGGCAACACCATCCGGTTGCCGCAGAATGGCGTGTACGTGATTCAAGTTGGTCAGGACACGCAGGCCGATAACCCCTGGCACGGCAACTATACGTTGAGCGTGCTGGTGAGATAGGCGCATGTCCTCTCTGCAACCACGAGTTGCAGCGTTTTTCGCATGGCGCGCCTCTGAAAGAGGTGCGCCATGACGTGATATCTGTCATCGAGGTTGTCACCCATGAAAACAGCGTCCCTGCTTTGGGCCGGCGTTGCTGCGGCTTTGACTTGCAGCATGGCGTTCCAAGCCATGCCGGCCGCGGCAGCTCCTGCGCCGGCGTACTCTATCCAGTTGGTCGATGCCGAATGCCCCCATCGCACCCCGCAAGATTTGATTGAAGGGCAATCCGTGCTGTGTGGGCGAATGCGGCTGCCGCAGGACCGCGCCAAGCCCAAAGGCCTGCAAGTTGAGATTCCCTATGCGCTCATCAAGAGCAGCAGCCCAACGCCCAAAGCAGATCCGCTGCTCTACATCGTGGGTGGGCCAGGCGGCAGTGCGCTGACCGAGTTCCCGCTGACGTTCAGTTGGTTTCGACCCTTTCGCGCCGAGCGCGATATCGTGATCTACGATCAGCGAGGCACGCGGCTGGCGACGCCGAAGCTCGATTGTTCTCCCTTCGTCAGCGCGGTGAGCGCCGGCGACAAACGCCGCGCAGACGCGCGCATTCCGGCTGCCTTTCGACCAGTCGACGACGAGACCGCCGCTCTGCCGCGCTGCGTTGAGCAATTCAAGCGGCAAGGCATCGACTTGACGAAATACGATACGACGACCCACGCGCAGGATGCCGCTGACCTGATGAAGGCGCTGGGCTACACAACCTACAACGTCTACGGCACATCCTACGGCACACGCGTTGCCCTGGAGATGATGCGCACTGGCGCGGATGGGTTGCGCGCCGCCGTGCTGGATTCTGCCTATCCTCCACAGGTGAACGCCTATGAGACGCAGAAGATCAGCGCGCCGTTTGAGATCGCCCGCATCACCCTGCGCCAATGCGAGGCAGATAGCGATTGCAATGCGGCTTTCCCCGATCTGACGGAACGATTTGACGGGCTGTTTGCAAAATTGAACCAGGCGCCATTGAAGGTCCCGGTGAACACCAGCGGCCAGTTCACCGGCGATGATCTGGCGATGTTTGTGTTGACATTCAACCAGCCTGAGCAACTGCCCTATTTCCCGCTGCTGATCGATGAATTGGATCGCGGACTGACAACCACCCTGTCTGGTTTGTTGACGGGTGAGTTGCCGCCAGTCACGCCGGCGCCAACGGATGCGCCGGCAAGCACGCCCGACTTCAGCTACGAGGAAACTGCGCGCATGGCTGAAGCTGTGCAAAACGCCTACTTCGCCTTGATAAAACAGAGCGGCGCAAAACGCCGCGCAGCAGAGGCCGAGTACAACTTGATGATCAACCGCAACCCGGATCGGGCTCGTCTGGTGAAGTTCATTCAGGATTATCTGCCTCAAGCGACCTTCGCCGGCCTGCTGCCGCAGCTGGAGGCGCTCTCCGATGCGGGCGTTGCCTCAGTTTTCAGCAACCTCGCCGGCCCGCTTGGCGCGCCCCCGCTGACTGCCGCTAATCTGGCATCTGAATGCCGCGACGAGATTCCATTCAATCGTTTTGATGTAGCCATGCGCGCCTATGTCCCACTGGGCATCACGCAGCAATCTGCGCAGTTCAGGCTGGATACGGTTCGACTGACTTTTGCGCAGTGCGCGCTCTTTCCAACTGGCAAGGCCGACACAGTGCAGACGCTTGCGGTGACCAGCAACATCCCAACGCTTGTTTATCAAGGGCTGTTCGACGCCGTCACCCCGCCCAGTTGGTCGGCATCGGCATTGCCCTACCTCAACAACCATTACGCCTTTGATTTTCCAGCGCAGTTGCATGTGATGTTGCGCCAACCCAAAAGTTTGGAAACTGGTTGCGCAGCCGACATCGCCATCGCCTTTCTGGACGACCCGTCTCAGACACCGGATGCAGACTGCATCAAAGACACCTATGGTTTCCATTTTGTGACGAAATAGACAAGACCGCCGGCCACTGCCAGATATAACCGGTCAGGTAAGAGGCGAAATCTCTTGAGCAATGGGCATCATCAGGGCATGAACAAAAACGTCCCGCCGGCGCGCCGGCCTGCCATCGTCACTGTGCTCGCGGTGTTGTTCGGCATCGAGACGCTCGCGATGCTGATGCTCTCGCTCATTTATCTGGCTGAGACCGGCATCTTCTCGCAGCGGGTCGCAGACATGGTCTTGTCCGAGCTATCCGATGTTGCCGGCCCATTCGTGGTGATTCGCGCCATCGGTGCGACGGCGCTGCTGATTGCCTGTTTTGCCACCACGATCGGACTGTTGCGCATGCGCCGGTGGGCATGGAATAGTGGCATGGTCATTCTCGGCATCCACCTCGCGGAGGGGCTGGGAGAGTTTGTGCAGGGCAGTCCAGGATTTGGATTTATGTTCCTGACGGTGCTGATCGTTTTTCTGTTCAACCAATACGCTGTTCGAAAGGCATTCGGTGTTGTCAAGGAGAACCGTGTCCCAACCAAGCCAGTCAAGCGCGCCGGCTGATCTATCTGACGCCGACCTGCTGCGACGCTATGAGCCGGTGCTGCGTTTTACGCGCGGAGAGGCCTATTTTCCCAGCGACATCGACCGCTATGTCGAACATTGCAGCTTGTGGGTCAGCCACGTGAATGGCTACGATGAGTGCCTCATTCCGCGCGGCCAATTGACACTGGACAGGCTTGCGGAGCAGCGCTGGCTGGAGCCCGGCACAGTTGAGTATTTGAGGTTTGCGGCGGATCCGGATAATGCGGCCATGCCGGCGCGCCGCAAACTGACATCGGGCAGCTCAACTGCCCTCAAACGCGGCTTCAACCCGGGCATCAGCCGGCTCGCCCGCGTCGGCTACCTCTCGCGCCTTGCAGATGCCGGCATCTCGCTTTCGATGCTGGTGCGAGGGCGCGTGCCTGCCGCGACGGCAGCCATTGCTGAGCAGTTGACGAATGACATCCAGGCCAGCCAGCCGCGCTACCGGTATTACGGGCGTGTCGTGCGCGAGGGTGGGTGGATTTGCCTGAATTACTGGTTCTTCTATTTCTATGATGACTGGCGCTCCGGCTTTGATGGTGTGAATGATCATGAGGCCGATTGGGAGAACGTGTCGGTGGTTCTGTATGAAGCGGAGGCCGGCAGGCTGGAGCCGGCCTGGGCGGTGTTCTCGTGCCACGACTTCACCGGCGGCGATCTGCGCCGGCGCTGGGATGACCGCGAACAATTGGAAATCGTGGCCGATACACATCCAGTCGCATATGTTGGCGGCGGCTCTCACGCGCATTACTTCCGGCCAGGTGAATATCTGATTGAATCGGAGGTGGCCTGGCTGAAGCGATTGGAGCGACCGGCGCGGATTGTCAGGCGCGCGTGGCGCAAGCTGTTCGGCGATGAGGATGCGGTGATTGAAGACAACCGGCCGCTGTTCGCCATCCCCTTCGTCGAATACGCGCGTGGAGACGGCCTCAGTATCGGGGCGCAACAGCAGCACACCTGGGAACAGTCCCTGTTGGATCCTGCGCCGGCGTGGTTGCATGATTTTCACGGCATGTGGGGCATGTTTGTTCGCGATCCGGTGGGTGGGGAGAATGCGCCGGCCGGCCCAATGTACAACCGTGACGGGCAGCCGCGGTTTGCATGGCACTCACCGTTGGAATATGCGGGCCTGGACGCTGTGCCGACGCCGGCACAAACCCCTGCCATGCTGGATGCGCGTCGCGCAACCGTGCTGGCGCGGCGACAGGAATTGGACAGGTTGATCGCAGACAAACTGAGCGAACTGCAGATGTTGGGCGCGGGAAATGCGGCTGTAGCCGGCCTGACTTTCTTTCAACCCGATGTGCAGGCTGGTGAAAGGCAGATGGAAGCCTTGCAGTCCGATCTGCGGCAGTTGCAACGCGAGCAGATCGACAATGGCGAATGGCTGCGCGCAATCGATGACCGCGTCAAGGCGTTGCAGGCCGGCGTGGTCGATGACCCGCGCGCGCACATCCGCGTCATGCAATCGCCCCTGCAGCCAGAGGCCCTGCGCTTTGGCACGCTTGCGCAGATCTGGTCGGCGACCAGCATCGGCTTGTTGCTGATTGGGGTGGCGGCCATCCTGATGCTTACCGCCGGCAAAACCGCCCTGGGCGCGCTGGCGCTGATGCTGGTGATCTTCCTGCTGGTGGATTCCGCCTTTCGCCGCAACGTGACCAGTGACGCCACCAAAATCTCGATCACTCTCGCCGTCATCACTTCGGTGCTGCTGATCATCACATTCTGGTGGCAGCTCAGCGTCGCCGCCATCGTGGGCATCGGCCTGTACCTTGCGATCAGCAATCTGCGCGTTTTGTGGGCATCGGCTCGCGCAACACGCAAACCGAAATGAGCCGGCTTGTGCGCCGGCGTGACGCTTGCATGAGACGGTTTGCTGCACTTCACCACCCGTTGCTCTGTCGCCATATTTCTTGACAATCTACAGTTTCATACGACCATTGTCTGTATGAATAAGAGAATTGTCTTGATCGGCGCGGGCAGCGCCCAGTTTGGCTATGGCACCATCGGAGATATCTTGCAGTGCAAGACGCTTGAGGGCAGTCATATCGTGCTGCACGATATCAATCCCGACACGCTGAAGGTCGTCGAGCAGACTGCGCTGGCCTTCATCGCTGAACACAAATTGCCTTTTACCGTGTCTGCCACGATCCAACGCAAAGAGGCATTTGAAGGGGCCGACTTCATCATCAACTCGATTGAAGTGGGCAACCGCTTTGAGTTGTGGGAGCAGGACTTGCACATCCCACAGCAGTTTGGCATCCGTCAGATCTATGGCGAGAACGGCGGGCCGGGTGGGTTGTTTCACTCGTTGCGCATCATTCCGCCCATCCTTGACATCTGCGCCGATGTGCTGGCCATCTGTCCGGACGCGTGGGTTTTCAACTACAGCAACCCCATGAGCCGCATTTGCACCACGGTGCATCGCGCGTTCCCGACGGTCAAGTTCGTCGGCCTGTGCCACGAGATTGGCTCGTTGCCTATGTTCCTGCCGCGCGTCCTTGGCGTGCCATACGAGGCGCTGGATGTGCGCGCCGGCGGGCTAAACCACTTCAGTTGCGTGCTCACAGCGAGTTACAAGGCTGATGGGCGCGATGCGTATCCCGACATTCGCGAGAAAGCGCCACAGTTCTTCAGCAACATGCCCTCACTCAACAAGGCGTTTAAGTACTTCAAGGAGACGGGCAAGTGGCCGGAGAAGCCTGAAGATTTTGCGCACGTCGAAACCGAAGCCTGGCCGGAGCGGCGCGTGTTTCAGGTGATCCTGGAGAAGTTCGGCCTGCTGCCGATCACCAGCGACAGCCACTTCGGTGAATACATCCAATGGGCGTATGACGTGGCCGACCACAAGGCCATCGTGGACTTCTACCGTTTCTACAAGAGTCATCTCTCACAGATACAGCCCAAGATCGAGTTGCGATTGAGCGAACGCGTGGTGCCGATTATCGAGGGCATCGTCACAAATTCCGGCTACGAGGAAGCTGCGGTCAACATTCCCAACTGCACCAATGGCCGGCGCATCATCGACAACCTGCCGGACTGGATCGTGGTTGAAGCGCCGGCGACGATAGACAAAGATGGCCTGCACGGCATTCCGCTGGGCGATTTGCCGCACGGGTTTGCAGGGCTGCTTGCGAATCAAGTGGGCGTGCATTCACTCACTGCCGATGCCGTGATTCACAAATCGAGGGCCTTGGCGCTGCAGGCGCTGTTGGTCGATCCGATCGTTGGGCAGTATGAGGGTCTGGAGGCGCTGCTCGACATGATGATCGAGTATCAGCAGCCGTGGCTGGGGTATTTGAAGTAGGGATACACCGCGTGAGCTTCGGTTAGCGCGGCGAGCAAACCGACTCATTTCGGTTTGCTCGCCGCGCATTTGCTCTTGCGGCGATCGCCCCCTTGCATGAGACAATTTGCCGCATGGCAAAGCAATACAAGACCCCGCCGGCGATGGTGATCGACCCGGCCAAGAAATACACCGCCCGCATGAAGACCGGCAAAGGCGATATCGTGATCGAGTTGTTCGCCGATAAAGCGCCAAACACGGTGAATAACTTCGTCTTCCTCGCGCGCGAGGGTTTCTACGATGGCACGACCTTCCACCGTGTGATCAAGGATTTCATGATCCA
>JBDHWI010000154.1:0-8892 GCA_039810125.1 Thermoflexales bacterium
CGGCGGCGAGTTTCTGAAACAGCACAGCTGCTTGCTTGAGATCGTCAATCGAATTTGTGGCGAGCAAGCGAAAACCTCGTCCCAGATCGATGAGGGTGGAGATGCGCGCAGCTTGTGCTCGCACAACCTGCTCAAGGGAGTTGTTGCCGAATTCAACTACAAGCGGGCTGGTCATGTCGTCAAAGCCATAGAACTCAGCCATCTCGGGTGCGCCGCGATAGAACAGGCTTGGCGCCATCATCTGTGGTCGCACCGTGGCAGTTTGGCCGTTGCATTCGATGTCTCCGTAGAAGAGGATGTCAACCTGATGATTCTCGACGAATTGCTGGATGTCTGCGCCGGCTTGCGGGAAAATGCCGGCCACCTGCTCGGGCACCCAGACCGTGACGTTTTGTGCATCGTGATTACCCACCGCGGTGGCTAGGCGGTCGCCAAGGTCTTGGGTGAATGTGCTGCACGCCTTGTCCGCTGGGTCAGCGGCGCGGAACGGTGCGATGACCGCATCCAGATGATATGCATCACCACGCACGAACGGCTGAAGCGCGATTTTGCCTGGATTTGGCGTCGTGCTGGTCGCAACGCCGACAACGACAACAACGATGACGATGCCGCCAACAATCGCCCTGGTATCGAAGCCATCCAAATGCACATTTGGCAAAAAAATGATACTGCGCGTGACATTGCCACCAATCTCAAATTTGGTCACGCGACTGTTGCTCCGGCGCGGAGCACGCAGTTCGGAAGACAACGCCAGACGGTGGGGCAACAGGCGCATCAGCATGCGCACGAGCCGGCGGATTTCATTGCGGAGAGTGTTCTTTTGCCTGCGTAGAAGTGCAAGCGCGCGATTGATTTCAGCCATTTTCCCTTGAGGTTGACCTTAAATAATTGTAAAACCAACCTTAAAGTAAATTCTAAGAAACCTCTCGGCGCCCTGCAAGTGCACTTTGGACTAATTGCTTGGACTGGCTTTCATAACGCTAACGCGTTGCAGAAATAACGCTGTAGACCATAAATGCGATGGCGGCCGCCCATAAAAGTGAATCCACTCGATCAAATACCCCGCCGTGACCAGGAATGAGGCTGCCAGAGTTCTTAGCTTTCGCCTCTCGTTTTATAAGGGATTCAGTGAGGTCGCCCATGACGGCGAAAAGGCCGACGAGGCCACCCACTGCTATGCCACTTAGCAGGCCGAGTGGACCAACCCAGCCCACGAGCGCGCCGCCGGCCAGTGCTGTGAGCGCCCCGCCGATATACCCCTCCCATGTTTTGCTGGGGCTGATGGCCGGCGCTAGCTTGTGCTTGCCCAGCAATCGTCCAAAGGCGTAGGCGCCAGAGTCGGCCAACCAGACAGTGACCAGCGTCAGCAGCAACCACCAAGCGCCGTTTTCAGATTCACGCAGCGCCGCGATCAAACCGCATGTCCAGCCAATGTAAAGGCCGCCGGCGAAGCTCACCGCCCAATCACCGAATCGTCGCTTGCCGGCGTTGGTGAGTTGCAACCCCAGTGTGATGAGCAACGCAAGTGACATGGCCGGCATCAATATAGGAAGTGAAGACCATCTCACGCCGGCAAAGGCCGCCACAGCTGTCAGGAGTGTGATGACTATAGATGACTTGTAGGTTGCTGCGATGCAGAGGCGCCACAACTCGTGAGCGGTGAGCAGCATGAGTGCGAACACGAACAGCGTGAACCAGATGCCACCGATAATACCGAAAGTGATGCTCACGCCGACGATGGCGATGCCGCTGATGATGCGTACGATGATCTCTGGGGTTTTATTCACAGGTCAGATGATAGCCGTTGCCAGCAGCGTCGAAAAACAAAACAGCCCCGATGGGGTCGGGGCTGTGCGTCGATGCGCATCGGTTTGATCGCAATGTTGTCAGGCTTTTACACCACCATAGCGGCGATCTCGCCGGCCAAAGTGATCGAGCGCCTTTTGCAATTCCCGCTCGTCGAAGTCAGGCCAGAACACATCGGTGATGTAATACTCTGCGTAGGCGCCTTGCCAGATCAGGAAGTTGCTTACCCGATACTCGCCACTGGTGCGGATAATCAGATCCGGGTCGGGAAGATCGCAGGTATAAAGATAGCGACCGAGCGTTTTTTCGTCGATCTGCTCAGGGACGACGCCGGCGGTGAGCATGCTTTTGACTGCATCCACAATCTCGGCGCGACCTCCGTAATTCATGGCAATGTTGAGAATCAACTCGCTGTTGCCACGCGTGTAGTCAATGGCCTTTTGGATTTTTTTGTACAGGCTGGGCGGAATGCGGTCCGATCGTCCGATGTGACGAATTTGCACCCCCTCACGATGCAACTCGCCAAGTTCTTTTTCGATGGACGTCTCTAGAATCTTCATCAGGCCGGCGACTTCCTCCTGAGGCCGGCTCCAATTCTCTGTGGAGAATGCATAGAGCGTGACGATCTTGATGCCCTGATCTTTGCAAGCCCGAAGAATGCGATGCAGGTTGTCTGTGCCGGCTTTGTGACCAGCCAGCCGGGGCAGATTGCGCTGCTTGGCCCAGCGGCCGTTGCCGTCCATGATGATGGCGAGATGGCGGACGCCGTGCTTCGCCGGCGCTGTCGCCACCGGCACATGCACCGGCGCAACGCTGCGACCAAATGTTCTCTTCAGGCTTGCGGAAAGTGCCATATGGACTACATCTCCATGATCTCGCGCTCTTTGCGTGCGCCCAGTTCATCCGCGCGGGTGGTGAACTTTTGAGTCTGGGTTTCAAGCTCCTGCTTGCCGCGCTTATGCTCATCCTCGCTGATCAGGTTTTCGTCCTCATACTCCTTCAACATGTCCATCCCATCGCGGCGGTGGTTGCGGATTGACACTTTGGCCTCTTCAAGGCGCTTATGGACAAGCTTGGTGATGTCCTTGCGGCGCTCTTGGGTCAGGGGCGGAATATTCAGGCGAATAACCTTGCCATCGTTGTTTGGCGTAAGCTTCAAATCGGAAACCGTAATTGCTTTCTCGATCAGCTTCAGCGTGGAAGGGTCGAAGGGCTTGATCATAATCGTCTGCGCTTCTGGCACTGTGATGGCAGCGAGTTGCTGAAGCGTCACGTGAGAGCCGTAGTACTCCACATGCAACTTTTCGACCAGCGCCGGCGATGCGCGCCCTGTGCGAATCGCTTGAAAATCAGCCTCCATCGAGTCGATGGAGCGCTCCATTTCCTTTTCGACCTCTTTCAGAATTCCCTTGACTTCATCTGCCATGATGATCAACCTCGTGTGTTTTAGTTGGTCTGCGCTACAGACAGGTGCAAGTTTGCTCCAAAATGCTATCACGAGTGCAGAATGCAGCTTTTGACAGCCATTTTATGCAGACTCGAACTGCTTTTGGATGCTTGCAGGCAAGTCTATTTGCCGGATGAAATGATTGTGCCGATCTTCTCCCCCAACACGGCACGCTCTAAGCTGTTCGGCTGCCAGAGATCGAGCACCATAATGGGCAGGTCGTTCTCCATGCAAAGGGTAATGGCTGTGCTGTCCATCACCCCGAGCTTCTGATTCAGTGCATCCAGATAATTTAGTGATTCAAAGCGTTGTGCCGTTTCATTCTTGCGCGGGTCGGCGTCATAAACACCATCGACCTTGGTGGCCTTGATCATGATGTTGCAACCAGTTTCGGCAGCGCGGAGCGCGCCGGCGGTGTCGGTGGTGAAATAGGGATTGCCTGTGCCGGCGCCCATGATCACCACACGCCCCTTCTCCAGGTGCCGAATGGCGCGCAGCCGAATATAGGGCTCGGCCACTGAACGAATCTCGATGGCGGTCTGCACGCGCGCCTCCATTCCCAGCCGCTCAAATGCATCGCGCAACGCCAGCGCGTTCATCACGGTTGCCAACATGCCGATATGGTCGGCAGTGGTGCGATCCATGCCATGTGAAATGCCATCTTTGCCGCGCCAGAAATTGCCGGCGCCCAGCACAATGACGACTTGCACGCCCAGCTCCCTGACTGCCCGCACTTTGGCGGCTACCTCTTCGGCGAGTTGAGGCACGATGCCCATTCCACCAGGCCCTGCAAAGGCTTCACCACCGATCTTCAACAAAACGCGCTTGTATTTCGGCACTGCCATGGTATTCCTCCTGAAATCAACAGCTCGATCTCGATGAAACGATTGAACGAGACGAAGCCGGCGCCCATGCAAACAAAAAGGGCATTTTCATGCCCTTTGAATTTCTTCACTCGCCACCCAACATATATCGGGTGAAGCGCCGAATCTGGATGTTCTCGCCGCATTTGGCGACTGTTTCAGTCACCAGATCTTTCACCTTCTTCTTGTCGTCTTTTACAAAAACCTGCTCCAGCAGGCAGGTGTCTTGATAGAACTTTTCAAGCCGGCCGGCGGCCACACGCTCCGCAATTTCTGGCTTTTTGCCCTCGGCGATGGCATCCGCCTTGAATTTGGCGACTTGCTCCTCCAGCACGCTCGCCGGCACATCTTCCTTGCGCACATATTGCGGACCGGTCGATCCAATTTGCAGCGCCACGTCGTGCGCCAACTCCCGAAATTCTGGCATGCGCGCCACGAAATCGGTCTCGCAGTTCACTTCCACCATCACAGCCATGCGGCCGCCCATGTGCGAGTAAACCTCGATCATGCCCTCATTGGCTTCGCGCGAAGCCTTCTTGGCTGCTGCTGAAAGACCCTTCTCCTTCAACCATGCCTCAGCCTTTGCAATGTCGCCGCCGTTCTGTTCCAGCGCCTTCTTGCAATCCATCATGCCGGCGCCGGTTTGCTCGCGCAGCGCCTTCACCATCTCTGCTGTAATCGCCATTTTCCTGCTCTCTTATTTTGCCTGTGTTTTTGGCATCAAAAAGGGCGGGTATCTGGTTGCCCGCCCCTGACTGTCAGACGACTATTGCTCGTCTTCTGCATCTGGAGCGAAGGTGCGCGGCATGGCCTCTTCGTCGCCAGTCTTGCTGGCGCGCATTTCGGCCAGCACTTCTTCGCCGGCGGCTGCCTTCTCCTCGGTGCCGGTGACTGCCGCCACGTCGTCGGTGCCCTTGCGCAACGCCAACCCCTCCAGCGCCGCGTTCGCCATCGCCTCCACGATCAGCTTGATCGCGCGAATGGCGTCGTCATTGGATGGAATCACGTAGTCCACGCCGTCCGGATCGCAGTTGGTGTCCACCATCGCAATGACCGGAATGTCGAGGCGGTTGGCCTCCTTGATGGCGTTGGCCTCACGGCAGACATCGACGATGAACAGCGCATCAGGCAGCCGGCGCATATTCTTGATGCCGCCCATGCGGCGGTTGAGCTTGTCAATCTCGCGCGTGCGCAACAGGGCTTCCTTCTTGGTGAAGCGATCGAACTCGCCACGATCCTTCATCGCCTCCAGTTCAGCCATGCGGTCGAGGCGCGATTTGATGGTGCGCCAATTGCTGAGCGTGCCGCCGAGGAAGCGCTCGGTGATGTAGGGCTGGCCGGCGCGCGCTGCTTGTGTGGCAATCGGTTCCTGTGCCTGGCGCTTGGTGCCGATGAACAGCACGTTGCCCCCGCGCTCCACAGTGTCGCGAATCAGCGACGCCGCGTTGTCGATGGAAACGATAGTCTGTTGCAGGTCGATAATATGAACGCCGTTCCGCTCGGTGAAGATGTACGGCTTCATCTTGGGGTTCCACCGCTTGGTGCGATGGCCGAAGTGCACGCCTGTCTCTAGGAGTGACTTCATTGGCACAACTGGCATATTTTGTTTTCTCCTTGTAACCTCTGCGCCTTTCTTCTGCGGAGCGAATCCTTATTTCAGGACAGGTCGCTCAACATCGAGGCGCATGCTGTATTTCCGGCCCCATGCCGGCGCGCAATTCTACCATCAGCACTGCACTCAAAACAAGACCGAAAACCCAATGCTTGCGGGCCGGCGCTCCATGGAAGAAGACGAAAAAACAGCATCAAGGCAATCACCTTGACGCTGTTTTATTTGTCATGAGAGGCTCACCCCACCACCGGGATGACCATTGGCCTTCGCCGCGTCTCCTGCATGATGTATTTGTTCAACGCCTCGACGGCTTTGTCCTTGATCGTCGTTTCGCTCATCGCCGCGCCCATGTCTTTCAACACACTGCTCACGGCGTCGCTCATACCCTTCACCAGGGACTCGTTCTCCTTCATATAGATGAAGCCACGCGTAATGATCTCCGGCGCTTCGGCCAGCCCACCCTTCGCATCACGACGAACAATCACCAGCACAAAACCCTCGCGCGAGAGGATGTCGCGGTCGCGGATCACTGCCTTGCCGATGTCGCCGACGCCGCTGCCATCCACAAACACATAGCCGCCTGGCACACGCTCGAGTTGTCTAGCTTCGCCAGCAGTGAATTCCACCGGTGTGCCGTTCTCCACCACAAAGGTGCTGTGGATGCCCATCTCGCGCGCCAGGCCGGCGTGCGCCTTCAACATGCGCAACTCGCCATGAATGGGGATGAAGTGCTTTGGCCGGATCAAGCTTAGCAACAGCTTTTGCTCTTCCTGACTGGCATGGCCGCTGACATGCACCTTCGCCACGGGGTCATATAGCACGTTCGCGCCTTTTTGAAAGAGGCGGTTGATGATGCGGTGGATGTATTCCTCGTTGCCCGGGATCGGATGAGCCGACATCACGATGGTGTCGCCTGGCTCAACGTTGATCACCGGATGCTTGCCTACTGCCATGCGTCCCAGCACTGCGCCTGGCTCGCCTTGCGTG
This sequence comes from Thermoflexales bacterium, assembly GCA_039810125.1. GTDB lineage: Bacteria > Chloroflexota > Anaerolineae > J036 > Brachytrichaceae > JBDHWI01. The sequence continues at coordinate 6,716 of JBDHWI010000154.1, forward strand.
CCGGTTGCCATGATGGCAACCTCATGCGGCTTCATCCGCACCGCCTCTTCCAGCTTTACCAGCATGCCATCGGGAATCGTGAGATAGCCCATTTTCTGCGCCATCTTCACGTTCTCCTGCATCGAGGTGCCGGCGAGCGCGAGTTTGCGCCCATAGATGTCGCATACATTCACCACCTGCTGTACACGCGAGATGAGCGATGCAAACGTGGCGACAATGATGCGCCCCTCGGCATCGCGGAAGATATGCTCGAACTCCGGCTCGATCTCGCGCTCGCTCGGCGTGCTGCCTGGGCGCTCGGCGTTGGTGCTGTCAGCGAACAAGGCCAGCACACCGCGTCCGCCCAGTTCGGCCAGTTTCGCAAAGTCGCTCGGCAGGCCATCCACCGGCGTATGGTCGAACTTGAAGTCGCCGCTATGCACGACGATGCCCGCCGGCGTGGTGATTGCCAGGCCGACGTTGTCGGGAATGCTGTGACACATGCGGAACGTCTCGACCTTGAATGCGCCGGCCTCGAATGTGGCGCCCATCTCAACCGTAAAAATTTGGCTGCGGTCGAGCAGTTTGGCTTCCTTGAGCTTCACCTCCAGCAGGCCGCGCGTGAGTGGCGTGGTGTAGATTGGAACGTTGGGAAAGTCGCGCACCACATGGGTGATTGCGCCGGTGTGGTCTTCGTGACCATGCGTGATGACGAGCGCCACCACGTCCTGCTTGCGCTCCTTGATGAAGTTGTAGTCGGGGATGACGGCGTCAATGCCGAGCATGTCGCTTTCGGGGAACATCACGCCGGCGTCGATCAGCAGAATCTGGCTGTCGTACTCGAACATCATCATGTTCTTGCCGACCTCGCCCAGACCGCCGATCGGAACCCATTTCAGTGTTTTTGTTGTCATATGAATCGTAAATACTTTACGCGCGCCCCACTTGCTGCGGGCGCGCATGAATGTTTGTTATAGAAGCAGAGTTCGAACCGAATTGTGGAAGGCCGTTGCAGCCAGCATGTGAGGGATCATGCCTGTGTGCTGCGCCGGCGGCAACAGGGGAAGGAACGCTTTTTCACTAACGGGCGCAATTATACTCGCGCAAATTCGATTTTTGTCAGAACAACTTCCTCTTCCCTTTGGGAGAGTTGAGACAAGGGAAATGTCCAACCTTAAATCACAACCCATCTTTCTGCTCGGTTTCGGCGGCGTGGGCCGCGCATTGGCAAGGCAAATCATCGCTTCGCACGACTTGCACGCGCAGCGCAATCATCTTCGGCTGGATGTTGTCGGCATCGCCGACAGCACCTCGACATTGATTGCGCTGAATGGCTTTGGCGACGCCATGATCGCTGATTTGATTCGGCGCAAACAGGCCGGCGCCGCCCTCTCAACAAACACGCAGTCGCCATCGGTCAGCGACCTGCCGGCGAATTGCATCGTTGTCGACACCACTGCCACCGACGCCACTGTGCCGTTGTTGCTCGAGGCCAAGGCGAAGGGCATGGGTGTGGTTACGGCGAACAAACTGCCGCTGGCTGGCGATCTCAACTGGTGGGATGCCATTGCCGACGAGCGCTCGCGTTGGGAGACTACCTGCGGCTCAGCGCTACCGGTCATCAGCACGTTGAACACGCTGCTGGACAGTGGCGATGAAGTCACCAAGATCGAAGGCTCGCTCAGCGGCACGCTTGGTTTCATCGCGTCGCAGTTGGAAGCTGGCGTTCCCTTTGGCCAGGCCGTGCGCGATGCCAAGGCCAACGGCTTCACCGAGCCGGATCCGCGCCAGGACTTGGGCGGGCTGGATGCAGCGCGCAAGGCGCTCATCCTCGCGCGCATGTTGGGCTATCGGCTTCACATGCGCGATGTCGGCGTTGAATCGTTGTATCCGTCTTCGATGGATGGACTGACAGTTGAACAATTTTTGCGCGAGATTGACAGCTTGAATGAAAGCATGGCAGCGAAGGCGCGCGATCTTGCCGCCGGCGGAAAAAAATTGCGCTACGCTGCGATCATCGAGAACGGCAGGTGCAGCGTCGGTCTCGCCGGCGCAGATCCAGCTACCAAGCTCGGCGGCATTCGCACCAGCGACAGCATCGTCGTGTTCACCACCAAATATTTCAGCGACAACCCGGTGGCGGTGAGCGGGCGTGGGGCAGGGCAGGAAGTCACAGCCAGCGGCGTGCTGGGCGACAT
>JBDHWI010000155.1:0-8783 GCA_039810125.1 Thermoflexales bacterium
AAAGGATGTTGCGTTTTTGCATAATAACCAGATGATATACAAGATGCAATTGTCTGCAACCTGCAAAGTGCGTAGGTGCGCCCCGACACGAGAGTTGGATGCAACCTGATGGCTGTAGTTGCGCTCTTCTCAAATAATCGTGTCCGGGGAAACGCAACTGAAGTGGCAGGGCGTGCCTCAGCACATGAGGCTACTTCGCAACATAGCGCGGCCTCATCAACAACGAAGATGTGGAGAAAGCGACAGACATTACTGCATGGATCGACAAAGATCACCTGCAGTGTCAGACACGCGAATATGGAGTGCAGAGCCATTCACGCACAGTTCATCGGTGCAGCCTGCAAACCAGTAATATCGCATGGTGCGATATATTCCACAAAAAGGGGGTGAATGAAAAGGGTCGGAGCGCTCCAACCCTCACCAACCCCTTTCTCATCCACCCCGACTTCTCGTCTACGACGTCATCGTAATCTCGGCAGAACCGGTCATACCGGGCAGCAGTGTCACATCTGTCTGATCAAGATCAATCAACACAGTGTAGAGCGCAGTGCTGCCAGTGGTGCCGGTAGATTGCGCCAGAATCGCCGCGACTTTACCGGTGAGTGCCTGCTCCACTGCGCGCAAACGAATGCTGACCGTCGAGCCGACCTTGACATTGGCGAGATCGCTTTCGACCAGATTAGTGGTCTTGAACTGCATGCCGCTCAGATTCACCAGCGTGAAAGCGGTCTCACCCGGCACGACGCCCTGCACCACGTTCGACGTCTGCACGATGCAATCGCAGGGTGATACCAGAGTCGCCTTGGCCAGTGCCGCTTTGGCGCGATCAAGTTCAGCTTGCGCTTGCTCCAGTTGAATCGCCGTCACGTTCTGCTCAGTTTCGGTGACACCGGCGTTCAACTCATCCAGATTCGCCTTGGCCGATGATACGGAGGAGTAAGCCTGCGTCAGCGTGGCTTGTGAAACAGGCTGCAAGATCGCATCGTAGTTCGCCTTCGCCGTCAGCATCGATTCATACGCATTGCCGTATTGCACTTCGTTTTTCTGGCAATCGGTGGTTTGCGTGCCAGCAGCAGTGCCGCAATGCACGTCGCGGGTTACCTGTGCTGCAAGGTAGCTGTTCCACGCCGATTCCCAACTGCGGCGCGCATTTTCGATCTCGCTCTGCGTCGCGCCGGCCTTTGTGGCCGAGTAGCTGGCATAGGCCGCATTCAATGAAGCCTGTGCAGCAGCCATCTCCTCCTTCGTTGGCGGCGCATTCTGTTTGGCAATGTTGGCCCGCAACAGCTTCAGCGCCATCTCGGCGTCGCTCACCGCATCCTGCAGGTCGGTGTCATCCACCGTTGCCAATATGTCTCCCTGTTTCACGGCCTGCCCGGCGACCGCATTCACCGTCTCCACAACCGCATTCTGGTCAAAGCTCAGCGCCACTTCCGGCACACCGAGCGCCAGCACGCCATTCACCGAAAGGGTGGTGGTTGCGGCTGCGCGCTGGGTGGATGGCGCATTCGCAGGAGCAGCCTGTGCCGCCGGCTGCGCTGCGGCCTGCGCATTGGTCTGCGTGCTTGCATTGGTTTGCGTGTTAGCGCTGCTCTGCGTCGTGCTTTGTTGCGTGGTGCCGCTGGAGCAGCCGGCTAGCAGTGCGGCCATCAACAGCGCCGCCACTGGCATCTTGTAAAGTATTCGCGTTTTCATGGGTGCTCCTGCGTTATTTGCTGGTGTATTCAATTTCAGCTGCGCCGGTCATGCCGGGCAGCAGCGCCAGATCCGTTTCGTCGAGCTTGATGAGGGTGGTGAACAGCGCGACGTCGCCGGAAGTGCCGGACGACACCGGCAGCACCGATTCCACTTCGCCGGTCAGCACGTCATCGAATGCGCGCAGGCGGATCGTCGCCTTCTGGCCGGTCTGCACGCTCAGCACGTTCAGCTCGCTCAGGTTCGACGTCTGGAACTTCAACTGCGAGATGTCGAGCAGTGTGATGCTGCCAGCGGCTTCTGCGCCGGCGCTGATCGTCACATCCTGCACCACGCAATCGCATGGCGACACGAGTTGGGCATTGCTCATATTGCGCTCGGCGCGCGCCACGCTCTCCTTTGCCTGCGCCAATTGCAGGTCATAGACGGCCTGTTCTTCGGCGGTCACGCCGTTTTGCAGGCTGGCGAGCGAGGCCTGCGCTTGCAGCACGTTGGCCCACGCCTTCGTCAGTTCGGCCTGTGTCGCCGGCGCTTGCGCATCCGCGTAATTCTGCTCTGCGGTCTGCACGCGCAGTTCGCCATTCAACACGCTTAGTTGTGCTTCCTTGCAGTCGGGGTCGCCTGCCGGCGAGATTTTGTCGGCGGCCACCTTGCCGACCCAGCCGCACTCTTCATCGCGGTTCAACTGCGTTGAATACAGCGAGTTCTTGGCCTGATTCAGGCTGCGCAACGCCTCTTCCACTTCGGTGGCATCCGCGCCGGCTTTGAGTTCGTTGTAAGCGGCATAGGCCGACGACAATGACGTTTTTGCGCTGTTGAGCTGGGTTGTGGTCGCCGGCGCAAGGCTGTTTGCAATCTCGGCCTCTTTCAGCGTCAGTGCCTCCTGCACCGATTGCAGCGCCGTGTTCAACGCTTCACTGTCCAGCACGGCTAGCACATCGCCCTGCTTCACGGTTTGCCCAGGCTTCACGTTCACTGTCGCCACCTTGCCGCTGCTTTCAAAGGCAGCCGTGACCAGCGGCACGTGCAGTGCCAGCGTGCCATCCACCGAAAGTGTTTGCACTGCGGCCTGTGCTGCCGGCGCTTGCGCTTGTGGCGCGGTCTGTTGGGTAGATGCGGCGTTGTTGCCGGCGGCCACCGTGCTGCGCACTGCATTGCTGCCCGTGCCTGCGGCATTCGCCGACACCACCGTTGCCTGCGCGTTAGGCTGCGCCGCGTTGCTGGTGGTCTGCGTGTTCGTCGTCACCGCGGTCTGGCAGGCCGTCAGCCCCAGCGCCAGCACCATGACCAGCACGCCGGCGCGCTTCCAGCCAAAAATTCGCTTCTTCATGTTCATCTCCGTTTCCCTTTTCCGTTGGACTTACGAAACGATTACGCAACCCACCTCCAACCCCTCCCATCCTTTGACAAGCTCAGGAGGAGGAGAGAGTTGCTATCGCTCGCGTAAAATCGTGATCGCTTTTTGCCGAATCACCGGCTGGGTGGCCAGCGCGGCGCTGAAGATGGCCGCGAGCGTGACCAGCGCGATGATGATGCCGGCGGTGGTGAAGTCGAACGCCAGCACCAGCGGCTGATCGTTCTGCAGCACCTGCGTGCCTTCGAAGGCATAACCGAGCAGCGTGCCGGCGATGATGCCGGCGAGGCCGGCAGCCAGCGTGGTGATGACAGCTTCGCCGATGAACACGCCGCGCAGCGCGCCGCGTGAGGCGCCAACAGCTTTCAACATGCCGATCTCGATGCGCCGACCCATCACCGCCGTGTACATCACGGCCAGCACGCCGAAGATCGCCGTCACCATCGACAGGCCAGTAAGCAGCAGGATGAACACGCGCTGTTGTTGCAGGTTCGTCTGCGCCCGCGTCACCTGTTCCGATGTTGCGGTCACACTCATGTTGTTGCTGTTGCTCAGCGTGTTGCGCAGTTCGCTCAATAGTCGCGTCTGGTTCGCATTCGGTTGCACGGTGGCAAACAATTTGGTCAGCACATCGGCGCTGGCGTCGAGCGCGCCAGTGGATGGGTCATGTTGCAATTCGCGATATGTCGCGAGATTGACGATGACGCCGCTCTGATTGGCGCTCGATGAACTGCTTTGGAAATACGTGCTGAAACCCGGGATACGCGCGGCCACGCCAACGATGTTGAGATTCATGTAGTGGTCGGTGCCGGCGCCCTTCACGCGCAGCGTATCGCCCACATGCAGGTCCAGCGATTGGCTGAGCCCCTGCGAGATGATCGCGCCGTCTGTGTCGGTGGTGATTTGCGTCAGCGCGCTCTTGTCGCCTTCCGTCCAGCGCATCAGGTTGCCATACAGCACGTTGTTCAGGTCTTGCTCGACGCCGACGAGGCTGACAGTGGCTGTGCGCAACTGGATCAGGTCGCCGACGGTCATGCTGGGCAGGTTGTCGGCCACGCCGACCACATTGCTGATGCCGCGCTGGCTCGTCACGGCGGCGATATCGCTGGCGCTCAGCTCGACGTCGGCGGCAGCCGAGCGCCGGAAGACCGGGAAGCCGCCACCGGATGACGATTGCCGTGAGGCGACCAGCGGCGCGCCGGTGCTGAAGCGCGATGAAGTTTCCACGTTGGCGCTTTGCAGCACCATCTGTGTGGAGAGCAAGGTCGGCAGCACGCCGCTCATCACCACCATCAGCGAAATCAACGCATTGCGGCCCTTGCCGCGCAGCGCGTAGCGGCTGGCGAAGAACGCAGCCTTCGGGCTGATGATGCGATAGATGCGCACCAGCACGCGCTCCAGCGGCGTGGTGAAGAAGAAGAACAAAAATGAGATGCCGATCACCATCAGCAGCAGCGAACCAAAGTTGACAATCACCTGGCCGGTGGCATTGCCGGAGGTGAACACCGTCGGCAGCACAATCAGCACAACCGCGCTGAAGGCCAACAGCACGAGGCCGGCGATGAGCAGTCCGAAGTTGGGCCGGCGCTCGCGCAGCTTCGCCAGATCTTCCAGCGAGGGTTGATCGGCGGCGGCGGGATTCAGCACCGTCATCACTTTGGTCGCGGCGGCAGTGCGCGCCGGGCTGATGGTAGCGAGCGCCAGCACGACAATCGTGATCAGCGTCGGCGTCAATACCGTTTGCAGCGTCCATGCGGCGCGGGTGCCGGCGCTCAAATCGAGGTTTGCAAGCAGAATCGGCACCATGATGTAATCTGTCACGGCGCGACCGAGCAGCAAACCCAGCACGATGCCGACGCCGCCCAGAATCACCACTTCGATGATGACCGTTTCAAACATGCGGTTGCGCGGCGAACCCAGCACGCGCAACACGGCCAGATCGTGCTTTTGCTCGTTCACGGTCGTCGTCATCAGCGCGTTCACCATCAAGCCGACGATGCCCATGCTCAACATGCCGTAGAGCGTGATGAAGGTCTGCGTGAAGGTGAAGCTCTGCGAGGAGCTTTCGAGCCGCGTGTATTTCGGCAGCGACACCTCGAATTCATCGCCCAGTTGCGATTGCAAGGTGGCGCGGATTTCTTCGCCGGTGTCGCGGGCGCTGGAGACAGTGGCGCGCGCATCGGTGCTGCTCTTGCCCGATTCCCACACCAGCAGCAGTGTGTTCACCTGGCCGGCCTGGCTCAGCCAGTTTTGCGCGTCGTCCAGCCGCATGATGATGGCGTTCGACGTGCTGCCGAGACCGCTCAGTGTGCCGACACCGCCGACGGTGAAGTTCATGCTGATGCGCGGCGTGCTGGTGCCAGAGATGACCGTGCTGCCCACTTCGCGCTGCACCGGCAGGGCGTAGGCGAGCGTGATTTCATCACCCACATTCACGCCGAGCGTGCTGGCGGTGTCGCTGTCCAAATACACTTCCCCGGCTTTGGGCGGGTAAGTTGAAACGGTCGTGGACATCGTGCCCATCGTTCCGCTGATGGGACCACCGGCGGCCATGTCGGGCGGCATCGCGCCATCGGGTGGCGTCATGCCGTCGGGTGGTGCGCCAGCCGGAGGAGCGCCGGCGTTGCTCGACGTCGCGCCACTTGCGGTACTGCCAGTAGTGTTCCGCGTGCCGCCGGAGCGCGTGCTGCCGCTAGGCGGTGCGCCGCCGCCACCTGGAGGCGCGCCACCACCGCCACCCGGGCCGCCACCGCGTCCACCACCTGAACTGGTGGTGCCGAAGCTGATGCGGATGCCGGAGGTGCTGGCTGTGGTCGAACCGTCTGAAAGCGAAATCAGCGTGTCGGAAACCGGATCGAGCGCGACGACGGTCACTTCCGAGCCTTCATAGGCGGATGCCGCGCGCGCTTCTGCGCTGGTGACGATGCGGCCATAGAATGCGGCCACATCGCTGTTGACGGTTTGGACGGTGGATGCGACAGCGCCGGCGTCGAAGAAGGTCGTCTCGGCAAGGTCGCTCTTGGTGATGGCAATATCGTAGCCGCCGGTTTGCGAGGCCAGCGACTGGATGCTGAACTGGCGCTGTGTGTCGACCAGGTTCAGCAGCGCGCCGACCAGCGCCACGCCGATGGTGAGCGCAAGCGCGATGATGAAGGTGCGCAACTTGCGCCGCTTCATGCTGTTGAGAACGTATTTCAGACCCATGTCTTTTCACAAGAGAAAGAGATCAAGATGAGTAAAGCGGCGACAACAAGGTGACACACGAGTGGCAGATCACCTCTTCACCTCTTCACCCGTTCATCTGTTCTTCCACCAACTTGCCGTCGCGCATGTTGATCACGCGATGGGCGAACCTGCTCATGCGCGGGTCGTGCGTGACAAACACGATCGTCGCACCTTTATCGCGGTTCAACTCAGTCAGCAGTGTCATCACTTCAAACGAGGTGGCGGTGTCGAGGTCGCCGGTCATTTCGTCGCCGATGATGAGCGGAGGATCGTTGGCGAGTGCGCGCGCAATCGCCACGCGCTGCTGCTGGCCGCCGGAGAGTTCGCCGGGGTAGTGATCCATGCGGTCGCCGAGGCCGACCAGCTTGAGCAGGTCCTTCGCCCGCGCCGGGTCGCGCTTGCCCAGCAGCACCATCGGCACCTGCACGTTTTCGACCGCAGTAAAGTTGCTAAGCAGGTTGAAATTTTGAAAGACGAAACCCATCTTGCGCAGGCGCAGGCGCGCGAGCTTTTCTTCGTTCAGCGCAACGACATTTTCGCCATCGACGATGACGTGACCGCGGCTGGGCGTATCCAACCCGCCGATGATGTTGAGCAGGGTGGTCTTGCCGCTGCCGCTCGGACCCATCAAACACAGGAATTCACCCTGCTGCACATCGAGACTGACACCGCGCAACGCCGGCACGGCCTCTTTGCCCATTACGAAGCTCTTGTGAATGTCTTCAAGTTGCACGATGGCTTTGCGTGCGGGGGCGGCTGTGGACGCAGTGGTTTCTGCCGGCGCCGGCGGATGGCCGTTCTTTGATGGTGTCGCTTTTCTTTCTTTGAGGTTGAACATGTTCCTCCGTCCAGAATCATTCGATCTGCGAAACATGCTCAAAATACATGCCCCGCGATTCCTTCGTGTCGGTGTGTGCTGCCAGTATTCAGATACCAATGTCCTTGGTACATCGCTCGCGATCACACCCGTCGTTGAGGGAAAGGCTAGGGCTTAAATGTTCAGAAACTGTTTAGATACGATGTGGATGTGATTTGTAGAGGCGGGACCTGCGTGGTCACCTGCACAGGCGGGCTCATGCGCCTGCTCACAACAAAACGATATGGCTCTACTCAGAAAGCACAACGCCCCATCCAGCGGACAGGGCGATGTGCGAACGGCGCCTGGACGAATCGCTATTGCGGTTGCGCCATGGCCGGCATCAAGACGATGCGCGTGGCAGTCACCGTGGTGTCGGTCTGCTCACCGCTCACGCGGATCTGTGCGCCGGCGATGATGTCGCTCAGTGTGCCGGCGGCCATGCCGGTGATGCTGGCGTCGCTGCCAACGGTCACCTGCACCGTGTTGCCATCGGTGGTTTGCAGTGTGAGGCCCTCTGCCGAGACTTGCGTCACGGTGCCGCTGAGCCGGTTCATGGCTTGGCCGCTTGGACCGCCCTGTGGCGGTTGACCCTGCCTGTCACCCTGTGGTGGCTGCCCTTGCGGCGCATCGCCCTGCGGCGGTTGACCCTGCCTGTCACCCTGTGGTGGCTGCCCTTGCGGCGCATCGCCCTGCGGCGCATCGCCCTGCGGCGGTTGACCCTGCCCGTCACCCTGTGGCGGCTGGCCCTGTGAAGGCGGCCCGCCGGCCATGCCCTGCGCGTCGCCGACGCGAATCTGCGTCGCCGTGAAGGCTGTGCCGGATTGCTCGCCCATCACTTCCACGGTTTCGCCGACGGTGATTGCGGCAAGCTCGATGGAAACCTGTTTGACGACCTCTGTGCCATCCGACACCTTGACGGTGTAGCTGGTTTGCTGGCGCGAATCTTGCATGGTGATCGTGTCACCTGAGACAGCAGTGACAGTTCCCATCACGCCGCGTCCACCCCGCGCATTCGGCGCATTTTCAGGTGCTGCGCCATTCGCCGGCGCTGCCGTGTCGGGTTGGGTCTGCGTCTGCGCCGCCTGTGCGTCAGATGCTTGCACATCTGCCGCCGGCGCATCTGCAACCACAATTGCGGCAGAAGAATCGCCGGCGGTAGTGTCCTGCATTGTGTTGGCAGCCACGTTGCCGCCACACGCGCTCAGCACGACCATCAGGCCGCCGGCGATCAACATGTGTGAAACTTTGTCCTTCATTCTTTGCTCCTGTTCCTTGTTTTGCATCAATCCCGCGCCGGCGGGCAATACATGTCTGCCGGCGTGAATCCATGCGCGTCATAGACTTGCAGCAAGGCTAGGGCGAAGTTGTTCAGAAGTTGTTCAGAAAGGATGTTGATTTGTAAATGGGCATGGCACAATTGCCGTGCGGGGCTTTATAATAGAACATCTGTCCGATGAAGTTTTTCGCCAGCAAGACCTCCAGCAAGAGCAAGTCCTCCAAAAAGGGCGCACCGCCGCCTGCCTCGCCGCCGTCGATTTCGCTCGACACGTGGCTGGACATGATCGGCATTGCCATGCTGGGCATCGCCGCGTTCACGCTGCTCGGCCTGGTCTCCACGCAGCGCAGTGGCATCATCAGCAACTGGCTCGA
>JBDHWI010000156.1:0-8770 GCA_039810125.1 Thermoflexales bacterium
CCGAGACGAGCGGCGCTTCCAAGCTGCTCGAACCCTTGGTCTCGCGCATGGTGAAAGGGCAAGGTGAGAAGCAGATGACCGCGCTGAAACAAGCGCTGGAAACTGGTGCTTGAACTAGAAGCCACGTGGTGGCCTGAAAGAGTTTCAATAACCCAAAGGAGAGATTCACAATGCCAATGTCCATCAACAGCAAAGCGCCTGCGACGCCTGCGGCAACCATCCTGCCGCCCGGCGCCGGTGAGACGCACGCCGCTATGGGCGTCACGCTGACCTTCAAAGTCGTCGGCGCAGATTCGGGCGGCCAATGGTTGGTCATGGAATACAACGCTCCGCCTAACTTGTCGGGTCCGCCGCCGCACGTGCACAAAGTCACGACTGAGATCTTCTACGTGCTGGAGGGCGGCCTGGCGATCACAGCAAACGGCGTGACGAGCGAGCTTGGCCCCGGCGGCTTTGCGTATGTCCCGCCCGGCACGGCTCACACGTTTGCCAACCCGCACGACGCGCCGGCGAAATATCTGTTGATGGCATCGCCAGCCGGGCTTGAACTGTATTTCGCCGAGATGATGGATCTGTTGAAGGCCGAGCCGCAGTGGCCGCCGAAGGATAAGGGCAAGTTCATCGCGCTCCTGGCGAAGTACGACACGTTTCCGATGGAGGTTGCTGAGTGACTTCAGCCCAAAGCGTACTGACATTCAACACCAGGAGAAAGACATATGAGAAAGCTGAAATGGTGGTTTGTCATCGTTGGCGCGTTCTACTTGCTGCTGGCGGTGATGAACATGTACTTCGTCCTGATCAACCCGAGCGGGATGAGTTCAATGGTGAAATTTCCGTTCGCCGTCACGCCAGATACCACCCAGGCCTTCGTAGACGGCTGGTCACCCTTCGCCTTTGAAGTGCTCGGCATCGGCACCTTCATGCTATGGGCATCGCGCAACCCACGCCGCTATCTTGGCGCAGTCTGGCTGCTGGTTTGGCTGGAGTTGCTGCACGGTGTGCTGGACGACATCTACCTGATTGCCAGAGGCTATGACGCGGTCGGCTATCTCGTCTTCATCGCCATTCACCTGGCCATCATCGTCACCGGCGTGTTGTTTGCCCGCCAAGCCGAGGCGGAGGTTGGCGCCTCGGTGGTGAAAGCATAAGTCATCGGTCAGTCGAATTGTCAGGTTGCCTCCGGTAGCCTGGCGTCTGAAATCAATCTAGGTGAGGAATATCATGAACAAGAAGGCACGATTTTTGATCGGCGCGACCGCACTGGTCGCAACACTGTTGCTATCGGCCTGCGCCGCCCAGCCGGCTGCACCTGCCGCGCCGGCTGTCCCGACGGCGGTCACCTTCAAGGGCGCAGATTTTTCGTTCGAAGGCCCGGAGTCGATTCCTGCCGGCCTGATCACGATCAACTTCCAGAATATCGGCAAGGAATGGCACCATGCTCAATTGGCGCGGCTCAATGATGGTGTCACCATGGAGCAACTGGACGAGGCGATGAAGAAAAATAGCAACGCTGCGCTGGGCATGGTGAATCTTGTCGGTGGCGTGGGCGCGCTCGACCCCAACGGCAGTGGTAGCGTCACGCTCAAGTTGCAAGAGGGCCAATATCTGCTGTTGTGCTTCATCCCCTCAGCCGATGGCGTGCCGCATCTGGCCAAGGGCATGATCCGGCCATTGACAGTGAAAGGCGCCGGCGCGACCGCTGCCGAGCCAAAAGCCGATGTCACAGTCAATATGGCAGATTTTCACTTCACCATGCCAGCGGAAGTGAAGGCCGGCAAGCAAGTGTGGAAGGTGATCAACGACGGACCCCAACCGCATGAGATTGCGCTGGTGCGCCTGGCCGAGGGCAAGACCCTGGATGACATTTACGCCTGGTATGCCAAGCCAGAGGGGCCGCAGCCCTTCAACATGGTCGGTGGCATGCAGGGGATGAACGCGGGCGTGCCGGCGGCGTTCATCAACCTGGACCTGCAGCCGGGCAACTACGTCGCCGTGTGCGACATCCCTGATCCAGCCTCTGGAAAGCCGCACAGTGAGCTTGGCATGGTCATGCCGTTCACAGTGAAGTAGGGGCCGCGGGCTTCGCGCGCAACCGGTGGCTGGGATTGAAGTGAGACACACATATCTGGCGGGTGGCTGCCAAAGCTGTTTGCAAGCCTTGGCAACCACCTTCATGAAGGAGCTTATCGATGCAGTTCATACTGATTATTCTGAGGTTGACGCATATTGCCGCTGGCGCGTTCTGGGCCGGTAGCGGGCTGATGCTTGCTCTGGTGTTGCTGCCGAGCGTGCAGCGGGCTGGCCCAGCTGCAGCGCGCGTCGTGCCCATGGCTGGCATCTCGAAGGCGATGGGCATTGCGGCGATGTTGACGACTTTTGCGGGTTTGGCGCTCTACGCCTTGATCTATCCTTTCAGCCTCAACTGGATCCTTAGCCCGACTGGACTGGCCTTTACGATTGGCTCGCTGGCCGGTGTGGCGGCCTTTTTTCTTGGCATGTTTCACACGAAGACAGCGGCGCAGAAGGTTGCGGCGTTGGATCGGCAGATGCAAGCTGCCAGCGGCCCGCCTGCGGCAGAGTTGATAGCAGAGATGCAGCGTGCGCTGGGTGAGGTGAAGACAAGTTCCATGACCAGCACATTGTTGACCACTGCGGCGTTGGCGTTGATGGCGATTGCGCGCTATCTGTAGGCAAAGCTAAGGGCTCACATGAACATTCAAGGCAACGCGAACAGCTTCCATCTCGCTGGCACCGTGATGCTCATCGGCTCGGTGCTGTTCACGGCTGCGGCGTTTGCGGCGGCCTACTTTCGCCGCATGCCGCCAACCGATCCGCTGGAGCAGTTGCAGGTGATTGCAGGTGACCCGATCGGCTGGACGGCGCAGGCGATCCTATTCCCGATCGCGATGGCGATCATCGCCGCGTCGTTCATGCTAACGGCCGGCGCGTTGCCGTCGTCGACCGCAAAGACTGGGGCAATTGCCGCCGCGGTCTTGAGCGCCATCGCCTGCTTGCTCTGGATTCCGATCAGCATCGGTCGCTTGCAACTGTTGAACGCGGCGCCTGGGCTGATCGCGTCGTTCGATGCAAATGCTCCGCCACAGGTGTCGCTCGGTGACCGGAGGTTGTTCTGGGCCTACACCATCGTCACGCTCGCTTCCATGATCTTGATCGGCGCAGCGCTGGTGTTGGGGGGTGTGTTGCCGAGGATGGGGTGGATCGTTGCGGCGTTGGCGGCGTTGAGCCTGCTGATCATCGCGCCATTCGTGATGCGCGACTGGCCGCCGTTCATGAGCTATCTGTTCACGCTGGCGATGGCGATTGGGCTATTGTTGGTGAAGCGCTAGAGAAAAGGATCCAAGCAATGAATACGAATACATCTTCAGCGCCGCCCGAAAGCGGCGTTGGGGAATGGCGCGCCATCGGCGCCATCGTCTGCCTCGCGCTGCTCATCGGCAGCCTGGGATTGTTGCCGGCCGCCCACGCCAGGCCCCTAATGCAGGCCAACGACGGCACAACCATCGTCTACGTCACCAACGATGCTCGCAGCCTGAGGTTGATCCAACCCGACGGCAGCAATGATCGCCTGCTGTGGCAGGTGCCCGACGGCGCTCCCGGAGCGCCCATCGAATCAGTGATGTGGCGGCCCGACGCAAAAGAGATTGCTTTCACCAGCACCCACGAGGCGACTTGCTCGGAATACGGGTCGGACATTTACCTGATCTACCCCGACGGCAGCAACCTGCGCCGCTTGACCAACGGCCCGGCCTGTGCCGCGCTGGCGAGTTATCCGCAGGGCAGCGCGACCGTGCAAATCAGCAATCAGTTGGCAAACTTCAGCGAGTATCTGGTCTACATCGAAGGCGCGCCTACGGCCAAAGTCGTGACCGTTGCGCCCGGCAGCACGACGATGGTTGCCTTCCCGCAAGTAGCCGACCTGGGAGCGGGTGTCATGCAGACGGCCGTGGCGATCAACGGGACGACGCGCTGGTTCGACGCGGCAGTTCGAGCCGACGTCGTGGCCGGGGGGAATGTGCACGCCGGCCTATTGACTATCGCCAACAGCGGTTTTGGGGCCTACGGCACCACCCACGCCAGTTGGAGTCCAGACGGTTCCCGGCTGGCGTATCAGCTCGGTCAGGGCGCGCTGTGGCAGGTGGGCCGGGATGTGCCGGTGCTGGGAGAAGGCGGCGAGCTGCTGGATCCATCGGTCAACGGCAGCGTCGTAGGGGTGTATCCGGTCTGGTCGCCGGTCGGCAATGAAGTGCTCTACCAACGCAGCAACGGCTCGCCCTTCACTATCAACCGCGCCACGGTGGGCGGAACCAGCGCAGGCGACGCGATCGCCAACGTCACGAACACCAGCGGCATCGCGTGGATCACCGATGGGTCGGGCATGGTGGCGGCCGATTTTGCCGACTTCCTGCAAACCCGCGTTGACCTCTATCGCATGACCTTTGCCGACAACAACATCGTGCCGTTGACGCAGGTCAGCAACCCGCAGGGCGCCATCCTGCCCAGCGTCTCACCCGACAGCAGCCAGATCGTCTATGCCTTTACCGAGGACATCGCCGGCAATCCATTCACTGCCCAGTTGCGCATCATGAACATGGACGGCAGCAACGATCACCTGTTGACGGAGAACGGCCGGCGCGCCAGTTGGAGCCGCGTCGCGCCGCCTCTCACAGCCGTGCCCACCGCGACGCCGGACCCTGCGCTCAAGTACAAGGCCTATTTGCCCGTGACTATCCGCTAAGGGTGCATTCAATTACTGGCAGGTGGGGGGCGGCCGGCCAGCAGCGCGAAGATTCGTTCTCTCGCGTTGCTGGCCGGTTCGGGTATCTGTTGCGTGTGATTATTCGTCGGCTGATGTAGTGAGCAGGGCAGAGCCTTTCCGATGAAGCTCATCGTGTGAGCGCCGGCAGAAAGACGAACTTTGTCGTCTCGATTTGTGATTGCAAAGGCGCGCCGGCGCTGATCTGGTAGTGAGCGCCGGCAGCGCCACCGGCGTCGGTCAACACCACGCCATACACTTCGCCAGCTTTGACAGCCAATCGCGCATACAGATACGGTGCGACCGGGTCGTAGGTCACATCGGCCACGGTTGCGCCGTTGCGCGTGACGACGATGCGCGGGCGCATGCCGTCGGTCAGATCAAGCACGCGCACGACCACCGCGCCGGTCTGCGTCACGGCAAACGTGAACGCGTCCGCATCCGATACCCGATCGACTCGCCCCATGACCGGCTCATCATCCGTTGTGAGCGCGGTGGCGGTGGCCAGCGTGTCGCCATGATCGTCGGCCTGGAAGCCGGCGATGGTGTAGACCGTAGTCAGCGTGACCGTGAACGGCACGCCGACCGGCTCGTTCACTTCGGGCGGCGATGTGCCATCCGGCCCGGGGGTGTGTGATGTGCCGGCGCTGGTGAAGATGGCCTTGCCGGCGGTGTTCAGGAACGAGAACTTCACCTGGTATTGCCCATCCATCGCGTAGGGCAACTGCGCGCGGTAGTTGCCTGCGCCATCGTCGATCGCCGGCACCTGCTTCACGCTGTTGTCGGGCGCAGTCACCTCGGCGAAGACTTGCGCGCCGGCCACCGGCCACTCTCGTTTCAGTTGCAGGTTGAACTCGGCCGGGTTCGGATATACGAATTTGTTTTCGCCCAGAATGTTTTCGGGGCAGGCCAGACAGCGGTGGAAGGGCGTCTCATTGGGCTGCAAGCTGACTGGCGGGTTGCTGGCGGGTTCGCCGGCGCGCTGCCAGATCACCTGCAGCAGCCGGCGCGAAATCCAGGCCGGCAGGTTGGCGCGATCCGATGGCAACTCGATGCTCGGGCTGTCGTTGCCCTTGGGCGCCGCCTTCGCCAGCTCGGGGAAGAAGTAGCGCGGCAAAGCAGCCGGCATGGCAATGACATTCGCTTTGGCTTTGGGCAGCTTGTAGATTTCCTGCGGGTCTTTCGACGCCGGCCGCGCCAGCGTCGTCCACCCATCGGCCTGATACAGCCGGTATTGCTTGTTCTTTTTGGTTTGCAATTTGGCCGTCGAGAAATTCAGCCATTGGTAATCGGACCCGCCGTAGTCATCTCGCGCCAGCATCGGGTCGAACATCACCGAAGGCGAGATGGAGAGGTCGTCCTTACACGGGTCGTAATAGGTCTGCGTGAGAAGGCAGGTGGCCTTGATATTGGCATATTCATCTGCGATGCCATACAGGTAATGGCCCAGTTCGTGCGCCAGGGTATAGCCGCCACCGCGCAAAAACCAGTCGCTCGTGCCTTTCTGCTTGCCATCTGCCCCGCCCGGTAATGTAGCTGTAAAGGGTTGGCCACCGTCGGTGTCGAAGGCAAAAATGTCGGCCATGATGATGTGCTGCCCCGCGACACCGTAGCCCGAAAACGTTGCGCGTGGCCAGGCCTTCTTCAACCAGATGATGTCTTCGTTGGCGTCGGCGCTCGGCCAGTTGCACGGGTAGTTGATGGTGATATAGCGCACGATGTGCGCGCCGTTGGTCATTTCAAACACCGCGTCGGCAAAATACTTCAGGATGGTTTCGTAGCGCGCGCGTTTCTCGCTGCCGGCGCCGTCCAGGTCGCCGCGATACATGCAGATCGACAGATCGACTGGATGCCGGTTTTGCAGATAGTCGATGGGTGCAATGTCGCCTGGCACAAACACGCGCCCCAACGGATATTTCAGCGGTACTGGGCGCAGTGCCGCCGGCCGCACAATGCTCAGGCTGATCGGTGTGATGAGCGGCGGCAACGCCGGCGCTTCCGGCGGCACTGCGCCCACTTCCAGCGCGCCGGCATCGCATGCTGCGCCAGCGGGCCGCGCGTAGCCGCGCTGGTCGTGGTCGGGGCAGTTTGCTGGTGGGATGGCGTCAATGGCCGGGCTGCCAGCCTGCGGCAGGTGCGTCAACATGCCCTGCTCGTTGTCGGTCAGCGCACCCAGTAACGGATCGACGCTGCTTTGGTCGCCGGCGCTGGCCAGCGCACAACTGCCATCGTCCATCACGTTGTAGCCCTGCGACGTGAACGGCGTGGCCGTCGCCTCTGATCCGCAGTTATCGCCGCCTGAAGGCGCGGCCAGCACACTGTTGGCCAGTGTGACGGTGGTGCGCACGCTGTAGAGGTTTGCGCCGGCGGGCGCGACGTTGCTGCTGAGGGTGACGTTGCGCAGCGTGGTTGGGTAATCCAGCACGCCGATGCCGCCGCCCCAGTTGCCGGCGCTGTTGCTGCTAATAGTGACGTTGGTGAGGGTGTGACCCTGCGCGCCGCTCAATTGCATAGCGCCGCCGGCCCACACGGCCGTGTTGTGCTTGAAGGTCGAATCTTGGATGACGAGCGGCGCGGCGTTGCCGTACTGCCATAGGCCGCCGGCGCTGTAGGCCGTGTTGCCATCCACCGTCACGCGCGTTAGTGTCAACGCGCTGCCGTTGAAGATGCCGCCGCCCAGGCTGCCACTGAACAGCGGGTTGGCGCTGTTTTGCACAATGCGCGAATCGCGCAAGGTGACGGTTGCAGTGAAGTTTGGGCTGATGTAAATGCCGCCGCCGCATGAGCCGGCGCTGTTGGTGATGAACAGGCTGCCGGCGACGGTGACGAAGCCGGTTTGCACGCCGATGCCGCCGCCGCAGCCGCTGGTTGCGGTGTTGCCGCGCACAGTGATATTGCTCAGAGTTGCATTGCCGGCAATGTCCATTGCGCCGTAGGTGCCGGCCTGGTTGCCCTCCAGCATGCTATTCTCGATCGTGAGGTTGCCGCCCTGCGATGAGATTGCGCCGCCGATGGACTCTGCGCTGTTTGCGGCGAGCGTGCTGTTGTAGATGGCGACTATGCCGCCGGTGTTGCCAATTGCGCCGCCGCCTGCGTCGACGCCCACCGCGAACGATTGTGTGATCGTCACGCCATCCAGTGTCAGGCTGCCGGTATTTAGGATTGCGCCGCCGCCATCTGAGCGTCCGCGAATGAGGTTGACGTTGCGCAAGACCAGCTTTGCGCCGGTCTGCACCTCGAACAAGCGATGACCTTCGGCGGCATCCAGCGTGATCAGCGCCGCTCCATCGATCGTCACGTCGCTGCCGGCATGCAATGTGAAGGTGTCAAGCGTGACAAGTTCGAATTTGTCCAAGCCGCAGTTGAACGTGACCATGCCACCTCCGGCAATGGCCGTCGCCAAGGCCGCATGTGTGCAACTCGCTGGCGAACCATTGCCTACAACGGTGATCTGTGTTTCAGCCTGCGCACTCAGCGCCGGCACGCTGTCGGCAATCAGCATGATCACAGCCAATAGGGATCGAATCAGCTTCAATGTTCTTTTTCGCAGCGCTTTCATCATTTCTCCTCAACACAGAATCCGCTTGCAGTCCTCTTTTAGTTTCATGACATTCTTCACCTGTGCACCTGAGCTTGTCGAAAAATCAGAATGCCTTGCCTGCCTGTGTTGCCGTGATATCCCTCCCCTGCCGCTCCCCACAGCGGAGAGGGATATACCCGCCCTGTTGGCAGACAATGCTGATGACATTCAAGCGTTCAGCGATGGCGACCAACTCAGCTGGTCATTTTGCAAGCGCCGATATAGCAGCGATGTCTAGCGGCCAGTAGCCGGCGGCTGTCAGTTGCGCGCCTGGTGATTCCAGCGGCGCGTGACCAAGTGACGCCGGCGGCTGAGTGAACACCGCAAAATGCGCCGGCACCGCCCCCGTGCGCAGGTTATAGGCGCAGGGCGCGCAGGAAAGGTAAACTTTTGTGACAGCTGGCAGAGGGACGCGC
>JBDHWI010000157.1:0-8418 GCA_039810125.1 Thermoflexales bacterium
TTCTTTCTCGTGCTCACTTCGCCCTTCAACGAGACGGAAATAAACACCTTTTCGACCTTGACCCACACAATTTTGCGCAATATAGGCTGTTGCCTGAACCACTTCACCGCCGATGGAATCAAATGCGCGCGCGCCAAGATGCGCCATCGTCACGAACACCTTAGTGCTCAGCAAATACTCGCGCAAGGATTCAAGGCTTGAAAGAAACATCCAGCTCTGCATTGTGATCAAGGCAGTGAATCCATTTTGCACGGCTAACGAGAATGCGCGCTCCATGAACATCGCAAACAAGTCGCTTTTGCTTTTCTCGTAATGGTCAGCTGCAAATTCCTTGACCTCCGCAGGCATCTGCTTTCCACCCATGTACGGCGGGTTGGCGACGACGACGTGGTAGCGCTGGGTGAGCAGCTCGGCCTGGCGCAGCGCCAGCTGCACCCGCTCGTGCGCCACCTGCACGATCAGGTCGCCCGCCGGCGCATCCTCGCCCACCTTCGCCTGCAGCGCTGCAATCGTGGCCGCGCCCAGCACGGGCTGAATCAGCGCGCCAAAGGTGCGCGTGTGCTGCGCAAACTGCGCCACCTGCGCCGCCGCCTGCTCGCGCTCCTCCGCGCTCAGCGCGCCGGCCATCGCGCGCTCCCACGCGCGCCGCTCCTCGTCGGTCATCATCACGTCCTGCAGGCACAGCACCTGCGGTTGCACGGGGTCGGTGAAGGCGCGGCGGGTGTGCTGGCGCGCCTTGCACAGCAGCGCGAACTGCGCCAGTTGCGCCGCGCGCGGGCAAATCTCCAGCCCGTGCAGGTTGTGCTGCAAAATCAGCGCCGAGATGTCCGCCGGCGGGTAGCCCTCCTCCGCGTAGATCTTGAACAGCAGATCAAACGCATAGGTCAGCATGTGGCCGCTGCCGCAGGCCGGGTCGATCAGGCGGATGTCTTGGGGATGTTCGACCAGAAGGGGTGAGGGATGAGGGGATAGGGCTGAGGGATGAGGGGATAGGGGCGCGTTTAGTTGAGCTTGTTGTTCAGGCTGTTGCGCAGCGATGCCAGCATGCGCGACACCTCGTCCAGCAGACCCAGCGCCGGCTGTGCCTGGGGCCGGCTGAGATAGCCGATCTGAATCGCCAGCAGCACTTGCGTCTCCGCTTCCGCCCGCGAGCCCTGCGCGATCGAAAGGAAGTGCAGATATTCCCGTGTCGTCGCCCGCGCGTGGCCCTCGGCGATGTTGGATGGAATCGACACCGTCGCCCGCCTCAGTTGCTGCGTCAGGCCGTAGCGCTCCTCCGTTGGAAACGTCTGCGTCAGTTTGTAGACCGCTTCGGCCAATTGCATCGCCTTCTGCCAGACCACCAGATCCTGATAACTCATGACGTCCATGTTGTCCTCCATCGCCCTCTTCCCTCACCCCTGTCCCCTGGCCCCTTCTCCCCATCCCCTCTCCCCTTGCCCCTTCCCCCTCCACGTAATACGGCATGTGTTCGCGCAGGCGCGAATTGGGCCGGCTTTGCAGCCACAGCCGGCCAAGCGAGTTCTCCACCAGATAGCGCACGATCCAGTGCGGCGTGAAGAGCTGCGTGACGGCGGGGATGTCCTCGCTCGGCACAGCGCGCTTGCGCGCCATCACCTCATCTTTTTTCTCGGCGATATAGAACTGATACAGCCAGCCCAGCACCTCGACCTCCTCGCAATCCTCATCGCGGATGGCTGCGCGGAAGCCGTGCGCCACAGACTGCTCGCTGAGCAGGTCATCGGGCAGCAGCAACTCGGTCTCGTCGTCCAGCGCCTCGAACAGGAAGGGCATCTGCGCGTGGTAGTAGCGGCAGGCGGCCAGCACCAGCGCGCGGTAGACCTCGCGCAGCGGGTCGGCGCTGAGCAGCCGGCCATCCAGCAGGTCATTCAAGCGCTGCGCAGAGAGGTGCCGGCGCAGGTCGGCGGGCAGTTCGTCGTTGCGAAAGAGCTTGAGTATTTCGGGCTGCGTCTCATCGGGCGAAGCCGGCGTCAGCACGCGCGCGCGGAAGGGGTGCCAGCCCCGCGCATCCAAAAAGCGCAGCGCGGCCAGCCGGTTGAACCAGGTGTAGGCCACGCGCTCGATCAAATCGGCGCGATCCTTCTTTTCTTCCCGGCGCAGCGCGTCCACCTGCATTTTGGCGGCGCGCAGGTCGGGCGTGTCGGCGGTCAGCGCGGTGTCGAGTTTGCGCGCCACGGCTTCCATGAGTTGCCGGCGCATGGCCGGCGCGAAGGATTTCAGGGCATTCAGGTTCATTGCCGATTCAGGGAACAGGAATCAGGGAACAGGGATTATCGAATTACACACGAATTGCTTAACGACTGGCATGCATTCAGCTCGTCGTGCCGTTTGCAGCCCCGGATGCAACTGCGCGCCGCTGCGCGCGACCACCGCCGGCGAGCATGGCCGCCTCCCTTCACAGTGAAATGCGATTGCCGCGCTGCAATTCAATCAGCGCGGCCGCGCGCAGCGCCGCCAGCCACGCCTCCACGTCGGCCTCGCTCAGCAGCACGTCGCGGCCGGCGTGGGCAGCCTGCAGCAGGCTGGCGGCGGGGATGTACTGCGGCGCAGGGGCGGCCGGCGCAGCCTGCGCAACCTCAGCCACCGGCGCACTCAGTTGGTTGAGCAGCGCAAGCTGGCTCAGGTAGTCAACATCCAGGTAGCGCCGCCGGCGGTCGCGCGCGGTGCTGATGAAGCGCGTGGCGGCCAGATCGTTGCGCGCCTGCTCGGTGGCGTGCAACACCTGCGCCCGCTGCGCCGCATCCAGCGCGGCGAAGTCCGGCATGGCCTTTAATTTTTCTGCCTGCGCGGCGATGGCGGCATCGCCGGCGCGCTGCTCCTCGGCCAACTGCACGGCGATCTGCCCGCGCAGCCGCAGCATGGCCGCCCGCGCCTGCGGCAATATGCCGCCGCGGAAAGGCGCCGGCGATTCAACTGCCGCCTTGACCGCGGCCAGGTCGGCTGCCGGCAAGTCGGCAAAATTGGCCTGCTCCTCGCGGAAGAACGCCACCACCTCGTCGTAGGTCTGCCGCTGCTGGCCGTTCATGAACGCCTTCACCGGCGCGATCAGGTTTTCGCGCGCATCCAGCAGCGCAGCGTCGAACGCTGGCAACTCGTTCAGCAGCACGCTGTAGTCGCGGCCGGCGATGCCCTCGATCTGCTCGCGCAGCGGCTGCAACTGGTTGAGGAAGGGATAGCGCCCGGCCTGCGCGAGCAGGACTTGCAACTCGCGCGCCTCGGCGGCCAGCGCGGCTTGTGTTTCCAGCGCCGCGCTGCGCGGGTCGCCGCCGGCGTTGTCGCGGCTGAAGAATTCCTGGTGAAATCGCTTGAGCGCGCTCACCTGGCTGGCGTTGAACTGCGCTTGCAGGCGCACGCGCACATTGCCGCGCTGGCGCGGGTTCTTCAGCGCCTCGACGGCGGCGCGCGCATCCAGCAGTTCGGGCGCGCGCAACTCGATGCGCCCCATGCGGAACAGGCGCGCCAGTTGCACCAGCGTCGCCATCGCCGGCCAGCCATACGGCCGCAACCCGTATTGCCGCGCGATCTCCTCGGCCGTATTGCGCCGGCCGTCATTTTGGTTGCGCGTCACATAGGTCAGCACGTCCTCCTCGGCTTCGTTCAGGCGCGTCTGCGCGCCGAGCAGGTCATCGGGCTGCAACAGCGCGCGCGTCAGGGCAGCTTCATCGGGGTTGCCGCGCAGCGCCTTCAAGCGCGGGAAGGCATGGGCGATCAAATCCTGGCCGGCCCTGGCAAAACGCTGGCGTGGGTCGCCCTCGGCCAGGTAGGCCAGCCGCGCGCCGTTGAGGTAATAGGGCGCGCTGCGCATCAGGTCGGCGGCGCGGGCGCCCAGCGCGGTGCGGCGGGCGCTGTTCTGCTGCGCGCGCACCTTCAGGATGTCACCCCGCGGGTCCTCCGATTTGCTGGTCAGGTTTTGCTTCAGGTATTTCTCGGTGCGCAGGAATTGCAGGCATTCCTCCACCAGGCGCGCGTCGGCCGGCAACACGATCATCAGTTCGGGGCGGCCGGCGTTGCGCGCGGCCAGCAGGTCGGCCTGGGCATGGTCGGGATGATCGGGCGTGATGATGTTGACGGAAATCTGCTCCTCGTGGCCCAGCAATTGGTCGTCAAGCCGGCGGGCATACGGGTAGTCCTGGCCGTTGGCATCGAAGCGCAGTTTCGACTCGCGCAGCACATCGGCGAACAGCATGTTTTTCAGCAGGTCGATCAGGCGCGGCGGATCCACCTCGGTGTTCTTGATCTCGACCTCGATATCCTTTTCGATCTCGGTCAGGAATTCATACAGGTCGCCGGCGCGCTGCAAATACGACTGGCTGTCGAGCAGGTTGAGCGCCTCGCGCACGGCCTGTTCGTGCTGCCGGATGTCGATGTCGGGCCGGTCGATGAGCAGGATGGCGATGTTGCGCGCGGTCGGCTTGAAAGCCTTGGACCACTTGAGCAGGAACAGCGCCTTCAGGATGCGCACCGCCAGCGGGTTGCCCAGTTGCAGGCCGGCCTGCCGCACGGAAGTCTGGATGTCGCCGCGCAGCGACGCCGAGATGCCGTCGAAGAGCAGGTCGAAGGTGGCCAGCCGACCCACGCTTTCGTGTTGCAGCGATTTCACCACCTCCTGAAACACAGCCAGCATCGAGCGCTCGCCGACCGACGCGAAGCGGCCGGTGAAAGCGTTGTGAAGTGAAAGCTGCTGAATCGCCTCCTGAAAAAGCTCGAATTGATACGGCGCCAGCGGATAGAGATCGCAGAACTCGCGGCTGTGCGCCCAGCGCTTCCAATCGCGCGCGCCGTCGCCAAAGCGAAACAGCGTGTGCAGGTTGTCCTTCTCACGATCCCAAATGTCGGTCAGCGCCTCTGGCTCATCCTCGCACTTGGCCAGCAGGCGCTTCTGGATCACCTCGCGCACGTCGGCGCTGGAGAGCGTGATGCGCGTCTTGAAGCGGCCTTGGATCTTGCTGAAGTCGCTGCCGGCGGCGAGCTTCATCTCGCCGATCACGGTTTGCAGGTCGCCCTGCGACGTGACAAACACCCACGCGCGGCCCTGGCACACCGTGCCGAGCGTCTCGACGATGGTTTGCAGATTGAGCATGAGCCGCGAGCTTTGGCCGATGAACTGGCCGACTTCATCCACGAAGAAGTTCAGCCGGAAGCCGGGCGCCTGTCTGGAGATGTAATCGCGCACGTCCTGCGCAAACGACTCGATGGAAACGCGATAGTTGTCGCGCAGCCGGCTGAACACCTGCAAGCACTCTTCATAGGACTGGCCGCTGAATTCGGCATACACCCGGGCGAAGGATTCGTTCCACAGCGCCTCCAACACGGGCAGGTCGGCCTGCCAGTCGCGGCCGGTGGCGCCGGCATAAGCCTGCTTAAAGGCGTCGAACTGGCCGCGCTCGTCCAACTCGCGCTCGAACTGGGCGATGTGGCCCTGCCGGCCAAAATAGCCGCGAAACTCGTTGAACACCTTGACGAACACCTCCAGCACCGGCGATTCCTGGTCGCCGCCAATGGCGTCGGATTTCTGGTCGATGTTGAACAGGATGTTGCGCGAAGGCACTTTGCTGGCGCGCAGCAGATCGCCGCGCACGATCTGGTCTTCGAACTTGGGCAGCAGCACGTCGGCAGGGCGCGCGCCATTCGGCAGCGGCGCGTTCTCCAGCGTCAGGCGCAACATCTTCAGCAGGTGCGATTTTCCAGAGCCGAAGTAGCCGGAGATCCACACGCCGTTGGCGCCGGCGTCGTTCAGGTAAGCCTCAGTGAATGCGCCGATGCCGCGCGTCACATCGCGCGTGACGACATACTCCTCCACCTCGGTTTGCAGGAAGCGGTCGTCATCGGCTTTGATCACGCCTTCGATGGGCCGGTCAACCGGCTTGATGAACAGGTCTTGAATCTTCATGGCAGGTCGTTGCATCACGGCTGGTAATGATCGAGATTGAACGCGCGGTAGTAGGCCTTGGAAAGGCTGGGCCGGCCAAACAGGCGCAGGTGCGAGCCGGCTTCTGCGCCGCCGGTGTCGTATTGTCCGGGGAAGAACAGCACGATGGGGTGGCGCGGCATGGCCGGCTGCAAGGCCTCCAGCAGCATATGCGCGCGCAAGAACGGGAATGCGCGCCCTGCGCCGGTCAACAGGCTGAGGCGGACGCCCTCCGCGTCGATCTTCGCCAGCAAGCGCGGGATGAGATGATCGCGCGGCACGGTGGCATTTTGCAGCGTGGCGAGCAGGCGTTGCTTGCCCAGCGCCGCCTCACGCGCCAGGATCGGGTCGAGCCAGTCGCTGGCCTGCAACACCTCAAGCGACAGATCGAACAGATCGACATGCGCCAGCTCCACGCCGGCCAGGCGCAAGCGGTCGATCAATTGCTCGATGCGCCGGCTGGTCACATCCTCTTTCTGCACGTCATAGGCCTGAATGAAAAGCGGCAGATCGTTGGACAAGCCCCTCATACCCAGAAAGCGGGGATGGCTCAGTTTGTAAAAAAGTGCATCGACATTGATGGTCATGGTGTTCGCTCAAGCGTGATTTCATCCTCTGGAACCAGAAAGCCGGCCAGCCACGCCGGGTCGTCATCGCGGATGGCATCCAGCGCCTCGGGTGGCAAGAGCGGCCGGCTGATCGTGAAATCGCTGTCGTCGACGGGCAGGATGCCGGCTTCGCGCAGCATCTTCACGGCGGCCCACTGTATTTTGTATTTCGAACTGGCTGTCAAATCATTCAACTTTGGATGGGCAAGCGACTGGCCAATGAAAAAAGTCTCATAGTCTGATGGTCGCAGCACGGGGTCAATCTGCGCAAGCTTGGCGCGCAGCACGCCGGTGGCGAACTCGCGCAGGAAAGGGCTGTGCTTGATGGCGGCCAGCCAGGCCATGGCGCGCCGGCCCTCGGCATGGGAGTGCGCCAACACCTCCAACTGCGGCACAGTCAGCGTTTGCAGGCGGTGGCGCAATTCAATCTCCATGCGCTTTGCGCTCAGGGGCGAACGCGCCTGCAGCAGGTTGCCCTGCAAAATCTGGCGCTTGGCCTGCGCCCAATCGCGCGTTTGCAGGTAGGTCTCGGCCACGATGCGCGCCAGATCGGGCCGCAGCGACGCAGCGGTGAAGGTGAGCGGGTAGGCGTTGGATTGGACGGGCCGGCGGGTCATGGGGCGTCCTTGCGCTGCATGTTGCATACGGCCCCTGCGGCCGCGCTTTGATGTTGAAACCCGCCGTAGTAATTCCAAGACATGGTGACTATCCTTTCTGCGTGAGATGCCAATCCAGAATCATCATTCGCCGGTGGCCATTTTCAGGTCGAGCGAGACGAATTGCAACAGTTCGGCGTTGCTCGCCTCGTCGGCCAGGCATGCGGCCAGGCCGAGGTGTTGCAGCGTCCACAACCCCTTCACGCCGGCGATCTGGCGGGGGCGCGGGGCGGCGTGTTCAATGTCATTGTCGATGAAAAGCCGGCCATGCGGAGAGAGGGCGAGCAAACTGCCGGCAACGGACATTTCGGTCACGCGATGGATTTTAGCGCCGCTGCGCCGGCCTTCGCGACGATAACGCCAGCGTGAAAACAGGTATCATCCCGCCTACCATGCAAGCCGTTGTGTTCCCTGCCCCCGAAAACGTTGAAGTGCGCGACGTGCCGGCGCCGGCATGCGCCCCCGACGAGGTGATCATCAAGGTCAGCGCGTGCGGCCTGTGCGGAACGGATCTGCACATCTACCGCAACGAGTATCTATCGGGCTTTCCCCTCATCCCCGGCCACGAATTTGTCGGCACGGTGGTGGAGGTTGGCGCGCGCGCCCGCGCGGTGAAGGTGGGCGACCGCGTGGCCGTCGACCCAAATCTGTATTGTGGCGAGTGCGAAGAGTGCCGCCGGCAGCACAACAACCACTGCCTGAACTGGCAGGGCGTCGGCATCTCGCGCGCCGGCGGCTTTGCAGAATACGTGGCGGCGCCGGCGCGGGCGTGCTACCGCGTGCCGGAGGGCATGAGCGACCTTGAGGCCGCATTCATCGAGCCGGTGTCGTGCGTGATGTACGCGCTGCAGCGCGCCCGACCCCAGCCGGCGGACGATGTGCTGATCTTTGGGGCTGGGCCGATGGGTTTGCTGCTGGTGCAGGCCATGCGGCACAGCGGCGCGGCGCGCATCGTGGTGATCGAGAAACAGGCGCAGCGCCGCGAAATGGCGTTGCAGATGGGCGCGAGCGAGGCGCACGCGCCGGCGACGCTGGCGCATGAGCAATTCGGCTTCGTCATCGACGTGACCGGCGTGCCGGCGGTGATCGAGCAGGCGCCGAACTGGCTGCGGCCGCGCGGCACCTATTTGCAATTCGGCGTTGCGCCGAATCATGCCAGCGTGTCATGGAAGCCGTACGACATCTTCAAGAACGACTGGACGATCGTGGGCAGTTTCGCGCTGTG
>JBDHWI010000158.1:0-8340 GCA_039810125.1 Thermoflexales bacterium
GATGTTTCGAGCGATTTTTCGCCCTGCGTTCTTGCTGCTGGCAGTGGTGCTGGTCGGCGTGATCAGCCTCGCCGGCGCGCTGGGCTATCAGCATTTTCACTACCAGAACCGCGCCTTCCCCGGCGTGCGGCTGCAGGGTGTGGATGTGAGCGGCATGTCGCCCGAAGAGGTGTTTTTCGTCGCGCAGGCGCAGTCGCAATACTTTCAATCGCCGCAGATCAAGCTGCGCGCTGGCGAGCAGCAATTCACCTACCGCCCGGCCGACTTCGGCGTCGGCCTCGACCCCGCCGAGACGACAAAAGCCGCGTTGAGCGTGGGGCGCACCGGCGATCTGCAAGCGCAGATCAAGCAGCGCTTCGAAGCCTGGTGGCGCGGCATCGATGTGTCGCCGGTGGTGCGGCTCGACAATGCCGCAGCGCAACACGTCATCAAGCAGGTGGCGCGCCAGACCGAGCGCCAGCCGCAGGATGCGCAGATCATGCTCGACGGCGGCGCGTTGAAGGAGACCGCAGCGCAAACTGGTCTGCAACTCGACCAAAATGGCGCGCTCAAGCTGGTGAATTCGGCCATCTTGCAGGCCAAGCCGGCGATGATCACTCTGCCCTACGCTACGCTCAACCCGCGCGTGCCGACGGCCTCTGCTGCCGCCGATGAGGTCAAGCGCATCGTCAGCGGCGACCTCATCGTGAAGGTGCCGAAGTGGGATGCGCAGGGCAATCCGCAGCCGGCGCTGGAAGCCTTTCGCATTTTGCAGAAGGACATGCCGGACTTCGTGGTGATAGAAGAGGCCGCCGGCGCAGATGGCGCACCGCAAATTCAGGTGCGCTTGAAGCGCGAGAAGATGCGTGGGTTGATTGAGCCATTGGCCAGCGCGGTGGCGCAAACGCCAGTGAACGCAAAGTTCACCTACAACTTCAACGCTGGCAAGCTGGTGAATGTGGCTGCGTCAAAAGATGGCCGCGCGCTGAACATGGAGGCGACGCTGAACGCAATGGAAGCGGCGGCGCGCACCACCGACCAGCGCGAGGTGACGCTGGCCGTGGATGTGACGCCGGCGCCTGTGCCGGCTGCCGCCACCGCGCAGGACCTCGGCATCACCCAACTCATCACGCAGGCCACCACCTACTTCAAAGGTTCCAGCGCGGCGCGCATTGCAAACGTGAAAGTGGCGGCGGCGAAATTCAACGGCGTCATCATCCCGCCGGGCGGCGTGTTCTCCTTCAACGAATATCTCGGTGATGTGAGCGAGAAAGAGGGCTTCGAGATCGGCCTGATCATCGTCGGCAACCGCACAGTGAAGGGTGTCGGCGGCGGCGTGTGCCAGGTCAGCACGACGGTTTATCAGGCGGCGTTACGAGCCGGCTTTCCCATGCTGGAGCGCTATCCGCACGGCTACCGCGTGAAATATTACGAGAACGGCATGGGCGCCGGCTACGATGCGGCGGTGTTCTCGCCGAGCGCCGATTTCAAATTCAAGAACGACACACAAAGTCATCTGCTGATCGAGACGGTGTACGACCCGGCGAAGGTGACACTGACCTTCAAGTTCTATGGCACGCCGGATGGCCGCGAGGTGAACATCAGCCCCAGCGTGATTGAGAACACCGTCCCGCACGGGCCGGACGTGTACGAGAAGGACACCGACAACGAGGTGCCGGCCGGCAAGGCCAAGCAGGTCGACTACGCGGTGGATGGCGCGACGATCTCCTTCACCCGCCAGGTCACGCGCAACGGCGAGACGCTGATTGATGAGCGCGTGGTCAGCAGATATGTGCCCTGGCAGAACGTCTTCCGCTTTGGCGAGGGCTTCGTCCCACCCGAAGGCGCCACTGTGGTGGGCATGGAAACGCCGACGCCGACACCCTGAAGCGAATGAGAGCGGAGACATCGAGTCTCCCTCTCTTCTTCCCTCATTTGCCCGTGAGCGCGTCGATTGCCTGTTGCAACTGCGGGTCGTCTTGGGCGGTGAAGTCTTCCCACGCCTTGTCGGACGTGATGTTGGGCTGAACGCCCTTGCCGCGCCACGAGGTGTTCTTCAGGCCGAGGTAATCCCCGCTGGGGATGAGCATCTGAATTTGCGAACTGGGCAGGATGGTCGAGCTGAATTGCGCGAGCAAGCCACGCGTGGCTGTGCCGATGATCTGCGCGCGGCCGGCATCTTGCAGCAAGCCGGCGAACGCCTCGGCCTGGCCGGCGGTCATCTCGCTCACCAGCACCACCATCGGCACTTCCTGTGAGCCGCCGATACTCTTGCCGGCGATGTCGATGGCCTGCCTCTTGTTGCGCACTTGCACATTGCCCACCGGGCCATTCACAAATAGCGACAGCGCATCGTTGAGCGGGAAATTGTTGTCCCGGACAACGCGCAGATCCAGCACCAACCCATCGATGTTTTGATCGGCGTTCAGGCTGCGCAGCGCCTTCGTCAGATCCGCGCGCAGATTTGCCGGATTTGTGGGGTCAGGCGCGATGTAGCCGATGTTTGTGTCAGGCAGGCGCTTGTAGATGGTCGGGCTGTTTGGATCGATCATGCGGCGGGTGATCGTCACCTCGCGCGGCTGCTGACCGGGCGTGCGAACGGTCACCTTCACATCGCTGCCCTCTTCGCCGCGCAGCTTGCCGATGATCTGATCCGCCGGCGTGGTGTGACTCACCGGCTGGCCTTCGATGGCAACGATCGCGTCGTGAGGTTGGATGCCGGCGCGGTCGGCCGGCGAATCGGGATACACGGTCAGAATCAACAGGCGATCCTTGCCCTCGCGCGGCAGATCGACCTGCACGCCGATGCCCGGGTAGCGCGGCGTGGCTGCGCTTTGCGGCTGCGCAGTTTGCAAGACCAGATCGGCATCGCCGATTTTGTCGACGATGGCGCGCAGGCTCGCGCCAAATTGCGCTCCAGATTCATCCTTCGCGCTGATGATCTTGTTGCGCTCTTCGTCCACGACCTTCTGCCACTCTGCGCCAGTGGCGGCAGGGTTGAGATACATCGCCTTCAGGCTGGTCACAGCAAAATCGAAATCGCGCAATTGCGCCTGAATGCGTGGCGGAAGCGTGTCGGCAGCCTGCGTCGGTTGGCGATTGGTAAGCATGTCGCGCACGGTGGCGCCGGTGATGGGCAGGTTGCCGCAAGCGGTGAGCGTGAGCATGGCAGCGACGCCGGCGGCCAGCATCGCGCGTTGGGTGTTGGTCATGCGTTTCTTCCTTGCCGCGTCACTGCGGCTGATGGCGCTAGCATATCCCGCAGGTTAAGAGCAACCTGAGCGTTTTTGGGCGGGTGCGCAACCAGCGCATGCCGTTGGCCGGCAAGGCGCTGCTCAAAAAGCGCGCCAGCAGCAGGGGACGCCGATTCAGTTGCCCCTACGCCATCGGTTTTTGATACAGCTCCACCAGCACGCCGAAGGTGCTGCGCGGATGAACGAAGGCATATAGCGTGCCGTCGTCGCGCTGCACCGGCTGCGGGTTGATGAGTTCGCAACCGTGCTCCGCGAGCCGCTTCAGCGCCGCGTCGATGTCATCTACAGCGAGGCAGAGGTGATGCATGCCGGCGCCATGTTTCGCCATCCACTTCACGATGCCGGTGTCGTCGCGGGTGGGTTGCACCAGTTCGATGTGGCCTTCGCCGGCCGGCAGGAACGCCACTTTCACGCCCTCGCGCGGCACGTCTTCCACGCGCTGCACATCCAGCCCCAACCCATCGCGATAAAAAGCCATCGCCGTGTCCAGATCCGGCACGGCGATGGCAAGGTGATCGATTTTCATCATTTAGTCGTCGCTGTCCACGCGGAACATCTCGCCGCTCTTGATCATGTCGCCAGTGTAATCATCGTCCATCAGATCACTGCCGACGATGACATTGCGCCCCACCTTCATGTTCGGCGGGATGATCGTGTTTTTGCCGATGACGCTCAGGCCGGTGGTCAGCTGCAACTCGTTATTGGGCGTGTAGTCTGCGCCGTAACCCACATTTGCGCCGCGCCCGATCACCACGTTTTTGTCGATGATGCAGCGGTCGACCATCGCGCCTGGCTCAATCGTCGCGTCACCCATGATGATGGAGTAGCGCACCACTGCGCCGCGTCCCACCCGCACCCCCGGCGACAGCACCGAGTATTCCACCGAGCCTTCCACCACGCAGCCATCGGTGATGAGCGAGTGGTTGACCGTCGCGCCGGTGCGGATGTTGACCGGCGGGCGCTCTTCCGAGCGCGTGTGGATGATCCATTCGCGGTCGAGCAGGTCGAGCCGGGGCTGGTCGGCCAGCAGATCCATATGCGCTTCCCAAAAACTGTGGATCGTGCCGACATCGACCCAATAGTCGGCATACGGAAAGGCAAATACGCGGTAGCTTTCGGCCAGCATCTTGGGGATGATGTCCTTGCCGAAGTCGTGTGAGGACTGCTCGTTTTTGGCGTCTTCGTGCAACACCTTCGCCAGCGTGTCGTAGTTGAACACGTAGATGCCCATCGACGCGAGCGTGCCTTTGGGTTGCTTTGGCTTCTCCTCGAAGTTGATCACGCGGTAATTCGAGTCGGTCTGCACGATGCCGAAGCGGGTTGCCTCTTCCAGCGACACCTTGAGCGTGGCAACGGTCACGTCGGCCTGTCGCTCCTGATGGAACGCGGTGAGGATGGAGTAATCCATCTTGTAGATGTGGTCGCCACCGGTGATGACGACGTGATCGCCCTTTGTGTTGCGCAGAAAATCCATGTTCTGGTAGATCGCATCCGCCGTGCCTGCATACCAGTCCAGATCCGATTTGCCCTGATAGGGCTGCAACATCCACACGCCGCCGTTCAAGCGGTCGAGATCCCAGGGCGCGCCATTGCGGATGTGGTCTTGCAGCGAGCGCGGGCGGTATTGGGTGACCACGCCGACGGTGGTGATGCCGCTGTTGACGCAGTTGGAGAGCGGGAAGTCGATGATGCGGTATTTGCCAGCGAAGGGAACCGCCGGCTTGGCGCGTTTGTTCGCCAGCACACTCAGGCGGCTGCCACGGCCGCCGGCGAGGATCATTGCCACTGTTCGCATGAGCAATTCCTTTCTTTGTCTTTCGGATTGTGGTGTTCAGGCAGATGTCTGAGAAGCATGAAGCCAGGCAAAGTCATCGCAGACGCAAGCATGACGACCTGATTGATGCGGCATTTCAGCTTCACATGGCGGATTATATGCAGCCCGCCTATATGCGCGAATCACCGGCGATCATTCCACCAGTCAGGTTCCGCGCACGAACGTATAGACGCGCGCCGCCCCTTGCGAGGGGAAGTCCTGCACCTTCAACGCATCGCCCTCGCGCGCCAGCACGAAGGTGCGCGCAGCGCCATCACCAAAGTCATAGCGCACGACAAAAGGCGCGTCGGTGTAGGTCACATTGCGCCGGCCCAGGTCGCATGGCTGCGGCGCGCACGCATCCCACGCTTGCACGGTGATTGCCGAGCCGTCGTTGGCAATCACCAGCCGCTGCAGGCCAGTGTTGGCCGGCGCGCTGTTCACCCATATGCCGTTGAACTGCGCGAAGCGCGCATCGCCGGCTTGTGCCGTGCCTTGCACGATGGCGGTGGCGGTGGCGCTCTGCGCGCCGGCGGCCTGTTGCGTGGCGCCGGCTTGCGCCGTGCCTTGCGCAATGAGGATCGCCTGCGCCGTGCCGGTTGCTGCAATCTGCAATGCAGCCTGCGTGGCGCGCGCCTGCGCGTCGGCCAGCACGGCGGCAATCGCGGTTGCAGTGGCTTGCGCAGACTGGGTTGCGGTGGCGGCAGCCTGCGATTGAGCATCGACCAACGCCTGCTGCGTCGCATTTGCTGCGGCAAGGCGCGTCGCATCGACCTGCGCGGTGGCCTGCGCATCCACCACGATCACCTTCACGCTGCGGCGTGCCTCGCCAAACGGGTTCGTCGCCTGCAAGGTGTAGACGGTGGTCTCCTGCGGCGCGACGCGCACACTGTCGATCGCCTTGAAGGTGCCGGCGGGCAGCAATTCCACGCCATCCACGTTGGCCACCGACCACGCAATCACCAGCCCATCGCCCTTGCTCAGCAACACGTCGCTCAGTTCGCTGGCCTTGTTCACGCCGTTGAAGCTGAACTCGGCGACGAAGGGCTGGCCGGGCAGCGGTGTGGCGGTGGGGTTGGGTGTGGGGGATGGGGTCGGCGCGAGCGCCACATCCAGCCGGCTGCGCGTGGGCTGGTTCAGCGCGTTGAACGCCGTCAACTCAAACGATTGCTCCTGCGCGCTCGGCGTGAATGCGCCCTCGCCGGCCTGCGCATCGAATTGCAGGCGCGATGCATCCGCCGGCCGCCCATCCACCGTCAGGGCGATGCGCTGCGCGTTGTTCACCTTGAATTCGATCCTGCGCTGCGCGCCGGCGTCACTACTGAAGGCAAACGTCACGATCTCTGCCGGCGCGCCAATCACGCTGTAGATCAGCAGCGCCATCGCCAGCAACGCCAGCAGCGGCGCGGCCACTACCGGCCACCACACGCGCTTGGGCTGGGCCTGGCGGGATGAGGCTTGCGCGCCTTCACTGCGACCCTCTTGCAGCGGGAGAGGGAGACTGCTCATGCCGATCAGCCGCAACGAGTAGGGGCCGGCGACGAGTGGTTCGACGCCATCCCACGCCAGCGACCCCTGCGGTTGAATGTCGATCTGCCCCAGGCTCACGACGCGCTCGCCGAGGTTGGTGACAGTGACATGCTTTGACGCGCCGTCCCAATCGACGCGCAAGTGCGTCGGCGAGATTTTTGGCGAGGGCAGCACCAGCGCATTGTGGGCGGCGCTGCCAATGGTGAGTGTGCCGGCCTGCACCCGCGCCACATCCACCACCTGCCCAAACGCATCGCGCGCGCGGATGTGAACCGAGGTGGAAGCGGGGGCGGACATCGATCAAATATATGACGCGCAATCAGAAATGCGCGTGAAAGAGGCGCCACTCATTCCTGATCGCGCATCTGTGGTCTACGGGATGCGCTCCGGCATATCGACTGCCGGCTGCAGCGCGATGCGCACGGTGGCGCTGGGCTGGTCGACGACGGTGGTGAAGCCGAAGGTCGGCACGCGCACCTGCACCGGCCCATCGTTGATGATGGAGAAGCGCACGCGGCCGTCGCCGTCGGTGAAGGCCTGGCCAAGTGGCGTGCCGGTGTTTGCGTCGTAGATCTGCACCGGCGTGCCGGCGATGCCCTCGTTCGTGCCCGGGTCCAGTTGCCCGCTGCGGTTGAAGTCGATGAACGTTTGCACCTCGATCACCATCACGCGCGGCGTGGGCGAGGGCTGCGCAGTGGGGCGCAACTGCGCAAGGTCGACCGGCAGCACCACCAGTGGCTGCGGTGGGCGCGGGGTGGGGAACGGCGTGGCGGTGGGCAGCGGCGTCGGCGGCACAAACGGCGCCGTCGGCGTCGGCGGGTTCGGGTTCACCGTCGGCGTCGCGGTGGCCGGGAAGCCGATGCTGCACAACAGCGCATAGCTGCGCCCTTGCCCCTCATTGGAGCGCGGCGGGTTCACCTCGCCGATCAGAAGGTAGTAATTGCCGGTGTAGTTGGCGACCCACGAGAAACGGCTGCG
This sequence comes from Thermoflexales bacterium, assembly GCA_039810125.1. GTDB lineage: Bacteria > Chloroflexota > Anaerolineae > J036 > Brachytrichaceae > JBDHWI01. Next base: position 7,555 of record JBDHWI010000158.1, read on the forward strand.
GAAGACGCCGCGCGCGCGCTCCTCTTCTGAGATGTCGTCATTGCCGCCGATGCCCTCGCGATTCTCGTTGAAGACGATCATGTTCGTGTCGGTGCCGGCGGACAGGTCGAGCGTCTCGCAGGTGTAGGGAATGCCCTGCTTCACCGGCAGGCGGTAGAAGTCGTTGTCCACCGTGTCGGAACTGGGCGGCTGGAACGGCACGAAGTTGAGCTGGTCGGTCTTCACGCCTGGCGCGATGAGCGAGGCGCGGTCGAAATCGCCGTTGTATTCGAAGCGATCTGCGCCGGCGGGGAACGGCGTTGGCGGCACCAGCACCGTCGGCGTCAGCGTGTTCATCTCAACCACGGTCAGGTTATAGGCCTGGCCGGCGCCGCGCGGCGTGAGGTCTTTGTTCCATATCCTCAGCCAGTAGATGCCCTCGTAGGGCGTGTCGATGATGATCTGTGAGCCGCGATCGAGCGGCTGGTAGTCGTCGTTGTAGCCGATCTGCCCGTCGGTCGTGATGTTGATGTCGGGGCGGTCCGGCGGCAGGCTGCCCTGAATGGTCTGATTGAACAGGAACATCTCGGTGTCCACGCCCGGCTGCACGGCGGTGGTGATGCGCAGGCGGATGCCGGCGCGCGCGTAGAAGTAATACCAATCCACGTCACCGTCGTTGCGAATGCCGACTTTGCCGGAGTTCGCGTTGGGATAGAAGTTGAGATTGGGCAATGTCGAGCCGACGTTGACGAAACTCCTGCGGTTGTTGAAGGCGATGATCGGCGTCTCGTTGTCTTCGTAGGCGTC
>JBDHWI010000159.1:0-8304 GCA_039810125.1 Thermoflexales bacterium
CCGCAGGTATACAACAACCTCTCGCGTGCCGCATGCCGCCATTTTTTGGCGCCGGCATTTCTTGACCATTTCTCCCCCGCCTGCCTACAATACAACCTCACAGCATTCATAGGGAGGCCATAATGTCAGAACAGGAAATCACGGTCGACCGTGAGACCATCTATCTACCCTCGCAAGACGTCATCGCGCGGGCGCGCGTGAAAGATAGGGATGCCCTGAGCAAAGCCGCCGGCGATGACCCACAGGCATTCTGGGCCGAACGCGCCGGCGAACTCGACTGGTACAAGAAATGGGACACTGTGCTGGACGACAGCAACCCGCCCTTCTTCAAGTGGTTCACCGGCGGCAAATTCAACGTAGTGCACAACGCGCTCGACCGGCACATGCAAACCTGGCGCAAAAACAAAGTCGCCTACATCTGGCAGGGTGAGGACGGCAGCGAGCGCACGATTTCATTCGCCGAACTCAATCGCGAGGTGTGCCAGTTCGCCAACGTCCTCAAGTCGTTCGGCGTGCAGAAGGGAGACCGCGTCACGATCTACATGGGGCGCGTGATCGAATTGCCCGTCGCGATGCTGGCCTGCGCCAAGATCGGCGCGGTGCATTCAGTGGTCTACGGCGGCTTCTCGGTGCAGGCGCTCGCCAGCCGCATCGTGGATTCGCAAAGCAAGGTTGTCGTCACCTGCGACGGCGCATATGTCAGCGGCAAGGTGATCGAGCTGAAGCAGATCGTCGATGACGCCATCAAGGAAGCGCCAATCGTCGAGAAGGTCGTCGTCTTCAAGCGCACCGGTCGCGAGGTGGGCTGGGTGGAAGGCCGCGACCACTGGTGGCACGACTTGATGAAGGATGCCAGCGCAAAGTGCGAGACCGAGCAAACCGACGCCGAAGACCCGATGTTCATCCTTTACACCAGTGGCAGCACCGGCAAACCGAAAGCCCTGGTGCACACCCACGCCGGCTACAGCGTCTTCATCCACACCACACTGAGCTATGTGTTCGACGTGCAGGACGATGACCGTTGGTGGTGCGCCGCCGACCCAGGCTGGATCACCGGCCACAGCTACATCGTGTATGCGCCGCTCATGGCCGGCGTCACCAGCATCATGTATGAGGGCGGCCCGGCCTACCCGGCGCCAGATCGCTGGTGGAGCATTGTCGAGCAATATGGCGTGACGATTCTGTATTGCGCGCCGACGGCCATCCGCGGGCTGATGCGCTTTGGCGAAGCGTGGCCGAACAAGCATGACTTGTCATCGCTGCGCCTGCTCGGCTCCGTTGGCGAGCCAATCAACCCAGAGGCCTGGCGTTGGTACTACGAGCACATTGGCGGCTCGCGCTGCCCGATCATGGACACATGGTGGCAGACTGAAACCGGCGGCCTCATGATCACACCCCTGCCAGTCACGCCTCTCAAGCCCGGCAGTGGCACCAAGCCATTCTTCGGCATCAAGGCCGAGGTGGTGGATGACGCCGGCAACCCCGCAAAGCCGAACGAAGAGGGCTATCTCACCATCCTTGCGCCCTGGCCTGGTTTGGCGCGCACCATCTACGGCGATCCACAGCGCTACAAACAAACCTACTGGAATCGCTACCCGGGCCGCTATTTCACCGGTGACAGCGCGCGCCAAGATGAAGATGGCTACTTCTGGATCATCGGTCGCGTGGATGACGTCTTGAAAGTCAGCGGCTATCGCCTCGGCACAGCAGAGGTGGAGAGCGCGCTGGTGTCGCATCCGGCGGTGGCGGAAGCTGCGGCAATTGGCCTGCCGCACGAGGTGCGCGGCAATGCGATCTATACGTATGTGATTTTGCGCGCCGGCTACGAAGGCTCGCCGCAACTGGCTGAGGAGTTGCGCCAGCATGTAGGCAAGGTGATGGGGCCGATCGCCAAGCCGGAGAAGGTGGAGTTCGTGCCAAAGCTGCCCAAGACGCGCAGCGGCAAGATCATGCGCCGCGTGTTGAAGGCGCGGGCGCAAGGATTGCCGGAAGGTGATCTGACGACTTTGGAAGAATAGTACAAAGGCAGATTCGTGCACGTGCACGTTTGACGTGACACGTGCACGAATTGGCGGACATGTCGCAAGAGCCTCAGTTGGACTATGAGCGCCTCGATGTATACAAGGCGTCTCTGGCGTTTCTCGTCTTGTCGGCGAAGCTCATCGCATCTTTGCCTGGCGGCTATGCAAGTTTTGCGGATCAACTGAAACGCGCTGCAACTTACAGACAGCGCTTTTTCGGTATCTCACGCGGATCAGCAATGGAGTGCGGCGCGATCTTGGATGCATTTCATGCCCTGAGCCTGATAGATGATGCGCAATTCCTCGAAGGCAAGTCTCTGATCGTAAGAATCGTCAGCATGCTCACCAAAATGACTTGACCGCATTGCACATGAACTGGGACACCATCGCTCAAGCGTAGCCTTCGCGTTCCTGCCTCAAGCAGCGCCGGCGCAACAGGTTTGATACAACCCCCGCCATGCTTAAACACATCTCGTTCCTGCTCGCCGGCGCGCTCATGCTAGGCGCTATCTCGTCAACCACCCATGCCGCGCCATTGCCGGCGATGGACCCGCGTGGCAAGGTCGTTGGCCTGGCTGATTTCACCTGCCCGCGACCGCGCACAGCGACCACGCGCTTTGGCTACGGCATCCAGAGCAACTGGCCCGTCGGCGACATCGGCTACTGGAACAGCGTGATGAGCAGCCAGCTCAAGCTGAGTTGGACGCGCGCCAAAGTGAACTGGTATGAGTTCGAGCCGGCGCAGGGCCAGCCCAACATCCATCAGTTCCAACTGTTCGACGCCTTCGTGGCCGACGCAAATAAGAAGGGGCTGAACATCGTTGCAACCATCACGCAGCCGCCGCAATGGACGCGCTCCACGCCACCGCACGATGCCGGCCAGCGCCCCAGCCCGCCAGAAAATGCAGGCGAAGGCGTGCGCTTCTTCCAGCTGATCGCTGCGCGCTACAAGGGTTGCATCCAGGCCATCGAGGCATTGAACGAGACCAATCTGGAGCGCGAGTGGGTGGTTGCGTCCGGTGAGTTGAAGGCGGCAGACTATGTGGCATTCCTGAAGTCCGTGACGCCGGCGCTGCGGGCCGTGGATCGCAAACTCGTGATCATCATGGCGGCGCCCTCGCCCACCGGCGCAAATATCGCTGGCGTGGCGCAGGATGACTTTGCCTATCTTGAAGATTTTGTCAGCGCCGGCGGCCTGAGCTACGTGGACTGCATCGGCGTGCATCTGAACGGCTACAACCTGCCGCCAGACCAGCGCTGGGATGCCGGCTACAACAACCCTGCCGCGCGCTTCCGCGGCCCCTTCGACAATCCGCATCATTCGTGGTCGTTCATCAGCACCATCGAGGGCTATCGCCAGCGCACCAACAAGCCCATGTGCGTGACCGAATTTGGCTGGGCATCCGTTGAAAACCTGACCCGCAAGGATGGCTCACCAATCACCAGCGCGCCGCCCGGCTTCGACTTTGCGCTGGACAACACCGAGCAGCAGCAGGCGCAGTGGATTGTGCAGGGCTTTGGGATTTTGCGCCGGCTCGGCTATGTGCGCTTCGGCACGGTTTTCAATCTGGACTTCATCCAGAAGATCGGGCAAAACCCTGACGAGCCGGGCGGCGACCCCGCGCTGTATAGCGTGATTCGCCAGAACGGCGCGCCGCGCCCAGCCTTCGAAGCCATCCGCGACATGCCGCGCAGATAGAACCGCGAAGCACGCGCCAAACCGCAGCGGGGATCAACCGGCAACAGCCTTCGTTACGACCTCATCCCTCTCGTGCATGCCGCTGCCCTTGCCAGCAACAGCGCGCGCTCGCGCTCGTTGCGCGCAAGTGAGGCGGCTTGCGTGAAAGCGACGCCGGCCTCTGCAAAGCGTCCCAGCTTCGCCAGCAGATCGCCGCGCACACTCGGCAAGAAGTGATACGCCACAAGCGCCGGCTCATCCAGCAGCGCATCGGCGATCTCCAGCCCTGCCGCCGGCCCATACGCCATTCCCACCGCCACCGCGCGATTGAGTTCCACGATGGGCGATGGCGTAAGCTGTGCCAGCGCATCGTAGAGCGCAGCGATTTTCACCCAGTCGGTGTCTTCGGCTTTGCGCGCCCGCGCATGGCACGCGGCGATGGCCGCCTGCATGCCATACGACCCAAGCGCTCCCAACGCTTCGGCCTTTGCCAATGCCCCCAGCCCGCGCCGGATCATCAGTTGATCCCAGCGCGCACGGTTCTGATCAAGCAGCAGGATGGGTTCGCCGGCAGGTGTGACACGCGCCTTCATCCGCGAGGCCTGGATCTCCATCAACGCGAGCAGGCCATGCACTTCGCCGTCGTTGGGCGCGAGGCCGGCGAGGATGCGCCCGAGCCGCAAGGCCTCATCACACAGCGCCGGCCGCGTCCAGGCATCGCCGGTGGTGGCTGCATAGCCCTCATTGAAGATCAGGTAGATCACTTCCAGCACCGATGACACGCGCTCGGCGCGCTCGCTGCCCGCCGGCATCTCGAATGGCACCCGCGCTTCGGTCAGGGTGCGTTTGGCGCGCACGATGCGTTGCGCAATGGTCGGCTCCGGCGCGAGGAAGGCGCGCGCAATCTCGTCCGTCGTCAGGTTGCCAAGCAGGCGCAGCGTGAGCGCGATTCGCGCCTCCTTTGGCAACACCGGATGGCAGGTGATAAACATCAACCGCAAGAGGTCGTCGCGCACAACATCATCTGCCGCCTCAAAATCGGCCTCGGTGAGTTGATGCTGCAACTCAACATCCCGCCCCATCGATTCGAGCTTGCGCTGCTGCATGACGTTGTGGCGGATGCGGTCGATGGCGCGATGCTTGGCGGTGGCCATCAGCCAGGCAGCCGGGTTGTCGGGGATGCCCGTGTGCGGCCAGCGCTCCAGCGCGATGACAAGCGCGTCCTGCGCCAGATCCTCAGCCAGCTCCACGTCACGCACGATGCGGGTGAGGCCGCCGATCAGCTTGGCGGACTCGATGCGCCAGACGGCTTCAATCGCGCCGTGAATGTCGTTTGACATTGGAAGACGAGTATTCTGAACGAGGTGCGGTCTGGGAATGCAGACGGAAAGCAAACCCCCTGTCCCATTTCACCGGACAGGGGATGAGTTTGGAGACGCTCAGAATGCTTGCGTATCAAAATGCTTTATGCACCATCATAGGCGCGCTGCAGGGTGGCGATGTCGAACTTGCTCATCTGAAACATGGCCTGCATCACGCGCTGCGATTTTGCGGGGTCGGGGTCGTTCATCAGCCGGTTCAGCACCGCCGGCACGATCTGCCATGACAGGCCGTGCTTGTCCTTCAGCCAGCCACATTGGCTCGGCTCGCCGCCCTCGGTCAGTCGCTGCCAGTAATAATCCACCTCTTCCTGCGTTTCGCAAAGCACTTGCAGCGAGAAGGCTTCAGTGAATTTGAACGGCGCCGGGCCGGTGCTGATAACCAGGATATCCTGACCATTCAGGTGCATCGTGCCGGTGACCATGCTGCCGGACGGCCCGGGCAAATTATCGGTGCGTGAGACCTCGACGATCTTCGAGTTGGGAAAGATCGCAGTGTAGAACTTCATCGCCTCGCCGGCGTCACCATCGAACCATAGAAAGGGCGTGATCTTTTGCATGGGGCTCCTTGAAAGCCTGACAGATTTGTATCGACGACAAACCTGTCAGGCTTGCCTGATTACTTCTTTGCATTCGCTGCCGACTGCTCGCGCAAGCGGTGTTCCTGAGCGCGGATTTCACCCGTTGGATCGCTGGCGGCAAAGTCTTCCGTCTCGAACACAGGCCGAAGCTCAAGCTCGCCCTCCTGGAATGGGCTGCGTTTGATCCACTCGACGGCTTCGTCCATATCCTTCACTTGCCACATCCAGAAACCGGCGACCAACTCCTTGGCCTCGGTGAACGGGCCGTCAATGACGGTGCGCTTCTTGCCTTCGAAGCGCACCCTCTTGCCCTTCGAAGAGGGCTGCAGGCCTTCGCCGGCCAGCATGACGCCGGCGTTCACCAACTCCTCGTTGTATTTGCCCATCTCACGCAGGATTTCCTCGCCTGGCATCGCGCCACCCTCGCTCTCCGGGTTCGCCTTCACAAAAACCATGACTCTCATTTCAGTTGCTCCTTTTGTGTGTGATTGCGCGTGTTCTGTCGCGCTATGAATACGTCGAATGGCGACCCCCCGAAATCGACACACGCGCAAAGCAGTTTTGACGAATTTTGCGGCGACCGCTGACGAGCATCCCTGCTGAGCACGCCGAAAAATCACAGCCGCCCCTTGCAGACGTTATGCAAGGGGCGGTTTTCAGTCAGAATCGTTACTGCGCCGGCGGCTGGATAATCTTGAAGTTCGCGCCGTGTGGGTCAACCACTGCGGCCATGCGGCCAAAGGGCGTGTCTTCGATGTTGCCCATGATCTTGCCGCCATGCTTGAGGAGGGTTTCCACGGATTGATCGGTATTCACCACTGAAAAGTAGATGGCCCAGAATGGCGGCATGTTGCCCCAGGCTGGATCGATCTGCATGACGCCGGCTTGCATGTCCTCGCCGCGCTTGAGGATGTAATACTCCAGATCGCCCGGCATGGCCTCGGCCGTCATGCCAAGTTGCGCCGTGTAGAAATCGCGCGCCTTCTTCGCATTCGGCGTGTACAGCTCAAACCACGCGGTCGCGCCCGGGTCTTCGGTAACCTGCGAGCCGATGTGCGTGCCGGCCTTCCACAGGTTGAATGCCGCGCCGGTGGGGTCACTCAGAGAAACCATCGTGCCGAACGTGCCAACCTCCATCAGCGGAAATTCCACTTTGGCCCCAAGCTTTTCGGCTTTGGCGATGTCGGCCTGCGGGTCATCAGACGCAAAATACAGTTGCCAGAACGCCGGCATCGCTGGCGCATCCGGCATCTGTCCGCCAATGCCGGCAACGCTGCGGCTGCCGATGCGCGCGGTGGCATAGCTGCCGAACTCCGGCCCGCCGATATCGTATTCCCAGCCGAACAGCGCGTGGTAGAAATTACGCGACGCCTCGGGGTCGGGGGTGAGCAGATCGACCCAGGTGGGCATGCCGGCAGGTTTTGCGCGCGAGTAAGTAGCCATAGATCCTCCTGTGTGCCTTCGTCGCCCTGTGTGTGAGTGGAGCAGCGAAGGGTGAAACAAATGTTCTACAAGTATACACGGATTGGTGATTTGTGCGGGTGAATTCCAGCCATTTGACCTGCATGATGCGCAGGGCTATATCCGACAAATAAGGACGCAGAACCCATGCCACACATCCATGCAATGCCCATGCGCGGGGTCTTTCCCATTCTGGTCACGCCATTCGATGAACAGTCGCGCATCGATGAAGACAGCCTGTGCCGGCTGGTCGAATTCAACATCGCCGCCGGCGTGCACGGCCTCGGCGTCGCGCTTGGCAGCGAGATTTTCAAATTGAGTGAGGCCGAGCGCGACCTCGTCACATGCATCGTAGTCAGCCAGACGCATGGACGAGTGCCAGTGGTGATCAATACCGGCGCGCCCGGCGCCGATCTGGCAGTGCAATACAGCCGGCGCGCCGAAGAGTTGGGCGCGGATGCGCTGATGATCCTGCCGCCTTCGTTCATGCCGGCCGGCGCCGGCGAGGTGCGCGAGTACTTCACGATGATCAACGCTGCGGTGAGCATCCCCATTTTTTTGCAGGACACGCCGAGCGCGCCGATTTCGGCCAGCCTGGCAAAAGCACTCTCCCTGGAATGCGAGCATGTGCGCTACATCAAAGTGGAGAGCCAGCCGATCACGGCGAAGGTATCCGAGGCGGTGGCGCAAGCCGGCGACTCACTGATCGTGTTTGGCGGCGCCGGCGGCGGCTATTTCATCGAGGAAATGCGGCGCGGCTCACAAGGCACGATGCCGTTCTGCACGCAGCCCGAAGCGTTCGTGGCGGTGTGGAATCACTGTCAGGCCGGCGATGCGCGCGCCGCTCGCGCGATATTCAATCGCTTCATCGACCCGGTCAACCGTATTGCGGCGCAGGGCAATGGCATCTTCTACCATGTCCACAAGACGCTGCTCGTGCATCGCGGCATCATCGCATCGAGCAAGGTCCGCAACCCCGCGCCGCCCTGCGATGATCTGACGCAACGCGAATTGGATGCGCTTCTGGATGAGCTGTATCCGGAAGTTGATTCATGAATCATCCCGAGGTGCAAGCTCTTGCCACGCTGCGATTTTGCGCTAAAAAAACAGCTATGAAAATCGTCGACCTGCAAGTGATCCCGTTTCGCGTCAAACGGCGGCCCTTTCACAACGGCCAACTGTTG
>JBDHWI010000160.1:0-8037 GCA_039810125.1 Thermoflexales bacterium
CTTGCATCGCCGGCCGCGCCAACTCCGCCGCCTGCGCCGGCCGCGCCAATAGCAGCCCGATCACCGCAAGCGTGAAGACGCCGGCCAGCGCCAGCCACAGCGCCGCCACAAAATGCGGATGGATTCGCGACGAAGGACGTTTCATCTCAGTTTGCCCGGCATTGCTCGGCGCGGTCCGATTGTAATCTGTCACTTAGAAATGCGGGGGCATGCCCGCTCTGTCCGCTCCCTAGAACTGCTCCAGGAAGCGCAGATCGTTCTGCCAGAAGTAGCGGATGTCGTTGATGCCGAACAGGCGCATGGCCTGGCGCTCGGGCCCCATGCCGAAGGCGAAACCGCTCCATTCGTTTGGATCGTAGCCGCCATTGCGCAGCACGCTGGGATGCACCATGCCGGCGCCACTGATCTCCAGCCAGCCCGTGCCTTTGGTCAACATGCGGTTGCGCTCGGTGTCGACGCCGAGATGCACGTCGATCTCGACGCTCGGCTCGGTGAAGGGGAAATACGAGCCGCGAAAGCGAATCGCGCCGCTGCTGCCGAACATGTGGCGCGCGAATTCGCTGAACACGCCCTTTAGATCGGACAGCGTGATGTTGTGGCCGACGACCAACCCTTCGACCTGGTTGAATTGCATCTCGCTGCGCGCGGTGACCTGCTCGTAGCGATACACCATGCCCGGCAGAATCACGCGGATGGGTTTGGCGCCGCCTTCGCCGCGCTCGCGCATCACCCGAATCTGGCCTGGCGAGGTGTGCGTGCGCAGCAGCACGCCGGGCTGGGTGGTGTAGAACGTGTCCCACATGTCGCGCGCGGGGTGCTCCGCCGGCATGTTGAGCAACTCGAAGTTCAATTCGTCGGTCTCGACTTCGGGCGAGCGATACACCTCGAAGCCCATCTGGGTGAAGATGCGCGTGATGCGGCGCAGGGTGATCGTGCTGGGGTGCAGCCGGCCCAGCGTCACCGGTGCGCCGGGCAGCGTCACATCGAGCGCGCCGGCCTGCATGGCCGCAGCCAGCTCGCGCTCCTTCACCTCGGCTTCCCGGGCTTGCAGCGCGGCGGTGAGCGCCTGCTTCACCTCGTTGGCGCGCTTGCCAAACGCCGGCCGCTCTTCCTTGCCCAGCGTGCCGAGCAGCGCAAGCGCCTGCTCCAGTTCACCCTTGCTGCGCTTGGTGCCAAAGTAGCGACCCTGCCACGCTTGCAGCGCATCGCTGTCGCCGGCGGCCTGCAAGGCGGCCAGCGCCTCACTCTCCAGCGCGTTCAATCGGTCGAGTGACGTGTTGTCCATGATGATCGCGCGATTTTACCCGCCCTGGGCGGGTTTCGGCGCGCGCTGCAGCTTCTGATACACGATCTCCTCGGCATCAAACAACTTCATGTCCACGCGCATCTCGTCGCTGACGACGACGCCCTCTTCTTCCAGCCGCCGGCGCTGCTCGAGCAGCGCATATTGATTCGAGATGCGCCCCTGCGAATTGATCACGCGCCACCACGGCACCCTGCTGTCGTCGGGCAGCGCGTGCAGCGCAAAGCCGACATAGCGCGCCGAGCGCGGGTTGCCGCATTGTCGCGCCACGCCCCCATAGCTCATCACCATGCCCTTCGGGATGCGCCTCACCACACGATACACATCATCAAATTTCACGTGGCTGGTTTTAACGCAAAGTCGCAAGGATGCAAAGGACGAAGCCGCCGCAACCTGGCGCTAATTCAGTTTGAAATCCTCGGCGATGAGGCGCGCGGTGATCTTCGCGCCCATCATCACGCCTGGCACGCCGCCGCCGGGTTGTGTGCCGGCGCCCACCAGATACAGCCGCTCGATGTCTTCGCTCCGGTTGTGCGGGCGAAAGAACGCCGATTGCGTCAACACCGGCTCTGGCCCGAAGGCGTTGCCGGCGAAGCTGCTCAGGTCGTGCTCGAAGTAATGCGGCGTGATGCAGCTCTTGTAGACGAGGCGATCGCACAGCTCGGGAATGTAGCCCTGCGCGTCGAGGAAGCGCAGCGACGCATCCATCAGGCGCGGGCCTGCCTCGTTCCAGTCGATGGCTGCGCCGGTGCCGCTCCTGTTCGGCACGGGGATCAGCGCGTAGGCGGCGTGGTGGCCAGCCGGCGCAAGGCTGGGGTCGGTCAGCGTCGGCACATGCAGGTAGTGCGACATTTCGCTCGGCAGCACCTTGCGCTCAAAGATGTCGGTCAGCAATTCTTCGTAGCGCGGGCTGAGGATGATGTTGTGGTGGCGCAGATTCAGCGCCAGGCCAGCGGCGCGAAAGCCGAAGTAGATTACCAGCAGCGACATGCTCTGTCGCGTGCGGTGGATGCGGTTGTCGGTGTTGAACAGGCGAACCGCCGGGTCGATCAACTTGAGGTAGGTGTTGGCGTAATCGCCATTCGACACGACAAGATCGGCCTCGATCACGTTGCCATCGGCCAGTTCCACGCCACGTGCCACGCGCCGGCCATGGCGCGCCGGCTTGCCGCCCTTCTCGTCGCTGATCACGATGCGCTTCACCTCGCTGTTGCAACGCAATGCGCCGCCCAGCGCCTCGAATTTTTGCAACAGGCCGCGCACCAGCGCGCCGGTGCCGCCCATCACAAAATGCACGCCCCACGTCGTCTCGACGAAGTGGATCATGGCATAGAGCGCCGGAACACTCAGCGGGTTGCCGCCGATCAGCAGTGGCTCGAACGAGAACACCTGGCGCAGCTTGTCGCTCGTGAAATATTTGCTGGTGAATGAGAAGAGCGAGCGCACCGCATCCAGCCTGAGCAGCGCCGGCGCCACTGTCAACAGCGCCGGCAGGTCCTTGAAGTAGGTGTAGCCGAGCTTCAAAAAGCCCTGCTCGAAGATTGCCTTGGCGTCGGCGTGGAAGCGCTCGTAGCCAGCGAGGTCTGCCGGCGCGAGCGCTGCGATCTGCTCGCGGGTGTGCACCGGGTCGCCGTCGTAGTCGAAATATGCGCCGTCCTCAAAATAAATCCGATAGAACGGCAGGATCGGCACGAGCGTGACGTGCCGCGATGTGTTCGGTCCGCCGCTGACACCGCCGCTGGCGCGCTTCCCCGCGCCGAAAATCGATGCGGGGAAGTCTTGGCCGTCGAGATGGGGTTGCCCGCGCTCCAGTGAGAACAACTCTTCGAGCAGGTGCGGCACGGTGATCACCGTCGGCCCCATGTCGAACGTGAAGCCCTGCGCTCGGCGCACATAGGCGCGACCACCCGGCGCATCCAGCTTTTCCAGAATCGTCGTATCGAAGCCGAGACTTTGCAGCCGGATGCCGAGTGACAGCCCACCAAACCCCGACCCGATGATGATCGCGCTGCGATTCGCCATGATCTACAGCATCATCTGTTTCACCCACACCACTTCTGGCAGATCCTTCAGCGCCTTGATGGTGTAATCCGGCACAGGGTTATCCAGATTTACAAACGACAGCGCGAGGTCGCCGGGCCTGGTGCGGCCCAGGCGGTACTCGGCGATGTTGACGTAGTTCGCGCCGAGGATGGTGCCGACGCGGCCAATCACGCCTGGCACATCGCGCGAGGAGATCATCAGCGCCTGCCCGAAAGGCACGGCGTCGATGCGGAAACTGTCGATCTGCACGATGTGCGGCTCGGTGCCGTCGAACAGCGTGCCGGCAACCAGATGCTCTTCCTGATCGGTGCTGACGCGGCATGACACCAGGTTGGTGTAATCGCTGCTGGTCAGGTTCAGCGCCTGCGTCACGGCAATGCCGCGCTCGTTGGCGATGATCGGCGCATTGACAAAATTCACGCGGTCGCTGCCGAGCATGGGCGCGAGCAGTCCGCGCAGCAGCGCCACCGTCAGCGCCTTCACATGCGGCGCAACATCGCTGCCGCGATATTCCACCTCCACGCGATTCAACCGGCCGTCGAGCAAACTCGCCTGCAACTTGCCCATTTTTTCGGCCAGCGTGAGATAGGGCTTGATGATGTGCAGCGCGGCCGGGTCTATGGGTGGGAAGTTCACCGCATTGCGCACGTCGCGCTCGTGCAGCGCGTCGATCACCTGCTCGGCGATCTGGATCGACACATCGCGTTGCGCCTCGGCGGTGCTGGCGCCCAGATGTGGCGTGACCACGACATTGGAGAGCTTGAAGAGCGGATGATCCGCCGGCGGCGGCTCCTCCTCAAATACGTCCAGCGCTGCGCCACCCAGCTTGCCGCTGCTCAAGGCCTGATAGAGCGCGTCCGAATCGACCAGCGCGCCGCGCGCCACATTGATCACGCGCGCGCCCGGCTTCATCTTTGCGATGGCCTCCGCATCCAGCAAACCTCGGCTGCCCTGCGTCAGCGACGAGTGCAGCGTGATGAAGTCGGCCTGTGCCAGCACTTCATCCAGCGAGAGCAGCGCCACTTTGTTGGCGCGCGCCGATTCCTCATTCACATACGGGTCGAAGGCGACGATCTCCATGCCGAAGGCTTGCGCGCGCTTGGCGACCTGCGTGCCGATGCGGCCCAGGCCGATCACGCCCAGCACCTTGCCCTGCAGTTGCACGCCCATGAACTTGCCGCGCGTCCATTCGCCTCGGCGCAGCGAGGCGTCGGCCAACGGGATGTTGCGGGCGAGCGCGAGCATCATGGCGACGGTGTGCTCGCAGGTGGCGATGGTGTTGGCCTGCGGCGTGTTCATCACGATGATGCCGCGGCGGGTGGCGGCATCCACGTCGATGGTGTCGACGCCGATGCCGGCGCGCCCCACCACGCGCAGCTTTGCGCCATGCTCGATCACCTCGGCATCCACGCGCGTTTCGCTGCGCACGATCAGCGCGTCGAAGTCGGCAATCTTTTCAAGCAAATCGGCGCGCGGCATCTTCTTCACGACGTGCGCCGCAATCGCGGGGTCGGCGTTGAGCAATTCGAGGCCGGCCGCGGATAAATCATCAGGGATGAGGACGTTGTACATTGCGGACGGCATTATAGGCGTGGCACACGCGCATCCACTCATTTATCGCACAGCAAGAGCGGGTAGACTGGCCACACCATGAGCCGTGTGCGATTGTTCTCCACGCCGGCGATCGTCCTGCGCCGCGCCGACTATGGCGAAGCCGATCGCCTGCTGACGCTGCTCACGCCCGAACGCGGCAAGCTGCGCGTGCTGGCCAAGGGCGCGCGCAAGATCACCTCGCGCAAGGCCGGCCATATCGAACTCTTCACCCAGACGCAGGTGCTGCTCGCCAAGGGCCGCACCTTCGACATCGTCACGCAGGCTGAATTGATTGAGCCGCATCGCGCGTTGCGCGAGGACGTCTCGCGCGGCGGGCAGGCGCATTATTTGTGCGAGCTGGCCGAGCAGTTTGCGCCGGAGGACAACGACGCGGCGGCGCTCTACGATTTGCTGGCAAGCGGCTTGACCTGGCTTGGGCAGTCAAAGGATGCGCTGCTCACGGCGCGCTTCTTCGAGATGCGCCTGCTGTCGCTGGAGGGTTATCGCCCCGATCTGTTTCATTGTTCGCGCACCGGCGAGACGCTGGAGATCGACCGCGACCCGGCGGTGGAGCGCGCGGCGTTCTCGCCGCAGCAGGGCGGCACGCTGATGTCGGCGGCGGCCATGCTGGCGCGCGATGCGCTTTTCATCAACCGCAGCACGTTGCTGCTGCTGCGCGCCCTGCAGACGCGCCCGTTCGAGGAGATCAACGCGCTGGCAGTCACGCGCGACGTGCACGACCAACTGGAGCGCGCAATGCAGGCATATGTGAGCTACGTGATTGAGCGCCGCCCGCGCTCGCCGGCGCTGATCCGGCAGATGGAGATGCGCTAAAATTGCAGTGTCAAGCCCGCGTAGTTCAAACGGATAGAACAACGCCGTCCTAAAGTGTTTGGGCGCCGGCGGGGAAACCCGCCGGATGAATGCAGTCAAATTCGGAGGAACCTGTCACTGGCAATTCCGAGCCAAGTCAGTTGGCAACGACTGAAAGGTGTAGAGACTAGACGGCTGCCGCCTAAGGCGCATCTGCGCGATGGCGAAGGTATAGTCCAGGGAGTTGGGGAAACCCACGCAAACCCGAAGGCGTGTGTTGTGGGTTCGAGTCCTGCCGCGGGCGCACAAAAAGAATCGCCTGGTTTGCTCCAGGCGATTCTTTTTCAGAAGACTTCGCGCGCCTCGCGCGGCGGCTGCACGAATTCCGTGATTTCGCGCTCGGTGATCGCCGGCGAGAGCAACGTGCTGATCATGGCCGCATTGCCCAAGAGCGTCGTGTCGGGTTGCTCCGGCAAAATTGGCGGCGTGTTGTCGCTCTCCAAACCTGGCTTGCCCAGCATGGTTCCGACCAACTGTGAGCGCAGCGCGACTTCGATCTCGCTGAGCAACTGCGCCTCTTCGTCACTCACGCGCTTGCCACCGATCAAGCCGAGAAACGCGCCTTCTCTGGATGCCTCTGCAACGAGCTGGCCCACGCTCACCACCCAATTTCGGTAGCGTTGCGCAGCCACTGGCGTCAGCCGCGCATCCAGGATGTTCGACGCGGCGGCGCAGGCGGCCAGCGCTCGCTCGCGGTAGTGTGGCGCTTCGATGTCGTTGAAGATCGCCGGCGGGCTTTGCTTGATGCTGGCTGCGATGTCTTGAATCAGCGAAATCTCTGCTGAATCGGATGCGGTTTTGGCAATGACGTCGTACAGCGTGGCCTCTTCGCGCACACTGCCCCATTGCCCAGACATGCTCGCGGTGGCAACGGCCATGCCGGCCAGCAGCGGCGCTTGTCGCAGGGTCTCCCACTCTTCTGGAGTAAATGTGATCTCTCCAGTCATATTTGCACTCCTTTCGATGGCGATGTGCCTGACTGGATGATAGTCGCGCTCTGTTAACGGGGCATTGGTTTTGCGGAGATGCGCTGGCTGTCTTTGCGAGTCATGCGACGATCACGCGCAGGTTGGCGCTCTTTGCGTCGTCGATGAAGCGCGCCGGCGCGCCGGCGTCCGTGATCAGTGTATGCACCGCCGACAGCGGCGCGACAAAAGCCGCCGCTGCGCGCCCGATCTTGCTGTGGTCGGCCAGCAACACCACCTCGCGCGCGATCTTCAAGATGGCGCGATCGGTCAATGTCTCCTGCAAGTCCACGTTGGTGAGGCCGTGCTGCAAGTCCAGCGCGCTGATGCTCATGAACACCTTGTCGGCGCGCACCTCGCTCAGCGCCTGCTGGGTGATGTGGCCGATGAACGACATCTCGTTGCGATTGAACACGCCGCCGAGTGACACGACCGATACCTCCGGCGCGTCGGCCAGCACGTTCAGCACCAGCAACGAGTTGGTGATGACGTTCAGGCGTTTGCGGTTGCGCAGATGATGGGCGACTTCGAGGACGGTGCTGCCGCTGCTGAGGAAGATGGTTTCGCCGTCGCGCACCATCTCGGCCGCCGCCGCGCCGATGCGCGATTTGGCATCAGTTTGTTCAGCCACGCGAATCACCGCCGGCGGGACCGTGTTGCCGTCTTGCGTGGCCAACGCACCGCCGTGAATGCGCTTCACCCTGCCGCGCTCTGCCAGCACATCAAGGTCGCGCCGCGCCGTGGCCAGGCTGATGCCGAACTTGTCGCACAGCATCTGCACGCTCACCTGCTGGTTGCGCTCGATGTACTGAAGGATATGCTGTTGGCGCTCAAGTGTGGAGAGGGCCATTGTGTGTAAATAACTCTTTGCAAAGAATCATGAAACGCTCAAAGATGCATCAAAACTACTTCATTCATGCGTGTTTGTCAACAGCAAGTCCTAAATTTGACGTTTTTTTGCGCGAAGTGATTGACTTTTCGAGACTGGTCATTACAATCGCCTGTGAGCCGAATGACGCCACAGGCCGCGCCGATGTGAGACGCTGGCTGTTCCATCACTCGCGGTTCACCGACTTTCTCATTCAATCTAGCTAGTAGGAGAGAACGACCCATGACCAATCAGAAACTGACTCGTCGCACGTTTGTGAGAGGCTCGGCCATCGCCGGCGGCGCCGCGCTGATGGCGGCTTGCGCGCCAGCTGCCACGCCAGCAGCTCCCGCAGCCACGACTGCGCCGGCGGCCACCGAAGCCCCCGCTGC
>JBDHWI010000161.1:0-8005 GCA_039810125.1 Thermoflexales bacterium
ATCGTCGTCCTGTTGGTCGCCGGTTTCGCATATCAATCCATCGCCGAGGCGAACGATGCCCGCGCTTACCCGCCGCCGGGACAGCGCGTGGACGTGGGTGGCTACAAGCTGCATCTTTACTGCGCGGGCGAAAACAAGGAAGGTCGGCCAACTGTAATCCTCGACGCGCTATTCCCTGGGACCGTCTCGAACTGGGCCTGGGTGCAGCCGGAGATTGCCAAGATGACGCGCGTCTGCGCCTACGACCGGGCCGGTTTGGGCTGGAGCGATTCTGGGCCGATGCCGCGCGACGCGCTCCACCACGCACAAGAGCTGCATACATTGTTACAGAACGCCGGCGTGCCCGGGCCATACGTCTTGGTAGGTCATTCGCTCGGCGGCCTATCGGTGCGCATGTTCGCCGATCGATATCCTGACGAAGTCGCCGGCGTGGTGCTGGTTGAAGGCACGAACCCGGATTCGTGGAAGGCGCAAGGCAAACCCGAAGGCGTCGGTGTGGACCACAACCAGTTGGCCGTCGCGCCAACGATGGCGCGCTTCGGCGTCTTTCGCCTCGGCCTGATCCCATCCTATTCAAGCGACCCGGATTTGCCGCCACAACAGCGCGCCGAGTTGCAGGCGTTCTTCAACACCGCCAGATCGCTGGAGACGATTCGAGATGTGAATGCGTCATTCGCGGCAGCGTTGGATCAAGTGCGCAACGCGGGCAACCTGGGATCAAAGCCGCTGGCGATCGTGCTGGGCGGCAAAGGCGACGGATCGAGCGAGACGCTCAAGGAGCTGTTTGCGCAACAGGTCGCTCTCTCTACGAATAGCGTCACACGCAAGATCGAAGGCGCGACCCACGCCGGACTGGTGGATAACGCCGCGCACGCGCCGCAAACGACTGCGGCGATTCTTGAGGTCGTGGAGGCGGCACGCACGGGACAGCCGCTTGCAAGGTGATCGCATGTCCGCGCATTTCGTTCGTTTTGTCTGACTCTGGAGCACTTTCCGATTTGACGTAGGATCGCTCTCCGTAGCGATCCGCGCCAAGCGAGGCACGGACTCCGTTCCGCGCCCTACATCAATCAGGAATTTGCTCCAGGTGAGCGACGCGGTTCTGGATGTGATGGCAGCCCACAAAGTTGTGTATGCCGCTGGCGCTAGTTCGGCAGTGAAGTTGATTGGCCATGGAACCCATTGACCGCGCACATCCATCTACAATTCGCTGTCGCATCCGCGTCAAAGGCGAGTTGGACGCGAGTTGGTCCGAATGGTTCGATGGGCTGACGATCGTCAGCGAGTTGAACGGTGACACGACGCTTGCCGGCTCCCTGGTCGATCAATCGGCCTTGATGGGTGTGCTGGTCAAAGTGCACAACTTAAATTTACAACTTCTGTCGGTGCAATGCATCGAGGCAGAAGCACCGAACTGATTGTCACTTCAGAAGGGGTCACCGTGAAAGAACTGCGATCCGAGATTGAAATTCAAGCGCCTGCTGAGAAAGTGTGGCGAGTGCTCACCGATTTTGCCAGCTTTCCGCAGTGGAACCCATTTATTCGCCGCGTGAGTGGCGACGTGAGAGCGGGTGAACAGCTGGATATTTATGTGCAGCCTTCGGGCGCATCAGGCTTTGGGTTCAAGCCCACCGTCCTGAAAGTGGAACCCAATCGCGAGCTGCGCTGGTTGGGTCAACTCTGGATACGCGGCTTGTTCGATGGCGAGCATGTCTTCTTGATCGAGCCTCTGGAAGAAAAGCGAGTGCGCTTTACTCAAAGCGAGGTCTTCAACGGCGTGCTCGTGCCTTTAATGGCGCGAAGCCTGGACACAAACACCCGCCGCGGCTTCGATGAGATGAATCAAGCGCTCAAGACACGGGTTGAGAACACAGCCTGAAGTCTGATCTTCCTCTGGCAGATGCACATTTCAAAGCAGGCGCAACTATGCTGTATTTCATCATTCGAGTCCTGGCAAATGCACTGGCGTTGGCCATCGCGTTCACGTTGTTACCCGGCATTGAGATATCGCCGTTTCGCACCGAACCACTTGCAGTGACTTATTTGACACTAGGTCTTGTGGTCGGCATCGTCCTCGCGTTCGTTCGACCGATCATCATCATACTGACCGCCCGGCTGATGGTGAGGTCAATGGGTTTGTACATCTTCGTCATCAACATGGTGCTATTTGCCGTGGGGATCCTGGCTGCGCCGAACGTGATCCGCTTCCGGCCTCCGGAGGCCTTCTGGTTTGTCTTGGGCAGTCTGATCACGGCATTGGCCATCATCCTCACCGAAGCGATCCTCGGCTTGGGCAGCCCCGCCAGCACGACCGATGTGCGCAGTCGGTTTTACTGGCGCTGGCTGGGTCGTTTGCCGACCGGCCAGCGCAATCGCTTCGTCGAGAACCTGCGCGTGTATTTCATCTTGAAGACGATCATCTCGTATACCGAGGACATCGCCATTGGCTTCACGCCGCTCGCGCGATTCCGCATGTTTATGCAACGCATGATCTACGGTGAGCGCGACATGGTAACCAGCGAGACCCTGCCGGCCAAAGTGCGCATCCTGTTGCAGGATCTCGGCCCAACCTTCGTCAAGCTCGGGCAGGTCGTGTCCAGCCGCTCCAGCGAACTGCCAGAAGCATGGCAAGTCGAATTAGCCAAGCTGCAAAGCAACGTCCCACCCTTTCCCTATGACGAGGCCAGGCGCATCCTCACAGACGAACTGAGCCAGCCGCCGGACAAGTTGTTCGCCACGTTTGAACCGGCGCCGCTCGCAGCGGCCTCGACCGCCCAGGTGCACCGCGCCACACTGCACGACGGCACACCCGCCGTCGTCAAGGTGCAGCGTCCCGACATTGACGTGACGGTGAAGGCCGACCTGAACGTGATGCGCGACCTGGCCGATGTGTTGCAGCGGCAGCAGGAATGGGCGCGCGAACTCGACGCGAAGGGCATGGTGAACGAATTCGCCGACGGCGTGCTGCTCGAGTTGAACTACGACAACGAATCGCTCAACGCCCGCCAACTGGCCTTCAACATGCGCGAGATGCCGTGCATCCACGTGCCGAGGATGTATCCCGAGTTGAGCAGCTCAAAGGTGCTCACCCAGGAGTTCGTCACCGGCGTCAAGATCACGGCCGTGGAAAAGTTGGATGCCGCCGGCGTGGATCGCACCGCCTTGGCCCGCGAATTTTTGCGCGCCATGCTGAAGCAGGTCTTGTTCGACGGTTTCTTCCACGCCGACCCACACCCCGGCAATATCTGGGTCGATCCAAAGACATCGCAGGTCATCTTTCTGGATATGGGCATGATGGGCAACATGACCAAGGATCAGCGCCTGGCGCTGGCCGAGTTGATCTGGGCACTGCACGATCGCGACGGGCAAAGTCTGGCCAAGACCGTCATCCAATTGAGCACGCCGTTCAAAGAGGTGGACGAGGCCAGATTCATCGGCGAGGTCGAACGGTTGATGAAGCGCTATCTCATGTTCAGCGACGAGCAGATGAACCTGTCCGAGCCGCTGCAGGCGATGCTGAATTCGATGCGCCGCGCCGGCCTGCGCCTCGACCCCAGCCTGACGCTCGCGCTAAAAGCGTTGTTTCAGGCGGAGGAAACAGTGCGAACACTTGACCCCTGCCTGCCGCTCGTCACCGTCGCGTTCGAGGAACTCAAGCACCTGTTCCAGAGTCAGCTCGATTCGGACAGCATTGTCAGCACGATCAAGACTGAGGCTCTGCGCACAGCCAAGGAAGTGGTGCGCCGCATCCCCACGCTGGCCGGCGCAACCGTGAAATGGTTGGATCAATACGAGCGTGGCCGCTTCAGCGTGCATGTAGATACATCGGACATCGCTAAAGAGGTGGACAAAGTAGACGCGACCCTCACCCGCAACGTCACGTTGCTTGTGTTGGCGATGCTGCTGGCCGGCCTGCTGATCGGCTCAGCCATCGCCAGCACGCTCCAAAATGAATTGGGCGGCATCGCCTTCTTTCTCTTCCTCGGAGGCGCAATCCTCACGACGGCGCTTGTGCTGAGCATCGTGTGGAAGACATGGCGGTCACAGACGTCATCGTCCAACGAACGCTAAGCGCACAAACGAGCAGACATGAATCCAGAAACACAAACAACCCTTCAAACAGCCGTCGAATTGGCGGCGGCTTTCGTGATAGGTTTGCCCATGCTGTTGTTCGGCCGGCGGCTGTCATGGTTGTTCGGCGGATTGGCAATGGCGCTCGTCGGTCTGATCATCGCGGCAATCATCGTCACGACCTTGTATGGCGGTCCGTTCAAAATCGTGTTCAACCCTGACGGTGAACTTATCACTGACTTCAGCCCTCTGGCCAGAGAGAACATGAGGATGGTCATCATCGTGGCATTGGTTGGCGTGTTGCTGGGCACGCTCGTCGGCGCGCTCATCCTGGCTCGCTTCCCGCGCGCAGCCAGCACGCTGGCCGGCTTCATCGGCGGCATATTTCTTCTGCTCCAGCTATTCGAGTTGTATTCTGCCAACATAGGAGGCTGGTTGAGCCTCCCGTTTAGAGTTGCAGTGGGAATCGCCGTAGCGATCATCGCGCGGCGGAATCCAGACACATCGCTGATCGTGCTCTCCAGCGTGATCGGCACGATCCTTATAGCTCAGGGGCTGAAGTTCTATCCATACTCCAACCTGAGTGCGATCACCACATTGGGTCTGATGCTCCTCGGCGTCCTTTATCAGACCAGAGCGCTATATCGGCGCCAGAAGCAAGCTGTGCGGTCTGTGACAAAACTTGATGCAACCACCTGATCCGTCGATCCTGAAGGCTTCGACGCCTTTCGAGTGATCTGCGACAGCGACAAAAGCTGCGCCTCGTTCTGACTAAGCCGGGACTGCTTTCGCGCGTCATCCCCTGCACGATCACATCTCTGGCTCAGGAAGCCCACCTATAATCGCGCGAATCCATGTTCACGGATCTGGGACACCTCTCCGTCATCTTCGCGCTCGCCGCCTGCCTCTACGCCGCTGTCATTTCGCCCATCGGCGCGCACCGCAACGACGACCGGCTGGTGCAAAGTGGGCGCATGGCCGCGTTCATGACGCTGCCACTGGTGTTGATCGGCTGCCTCGGCCTATGGTATGCGCTCATCACGCACGACTTCGGCGTGAAATATGTGAGCGATGTATCGAGCGCCGCGACGCCGTTCTTCTTCCGCGTCACCGCGCTGTGGGGCTCGCAAAATGGATCGATCCTGTTCTGGTGTCTCATCATGGCCGGCTTTGTCGCGGCGGCCATGGCGCGCAATTGGAAGGCCGACAAGCCGCTGCTGCCCTACGTGACGATGACGATGGCACTGACGCTGGCCTTCTTTTTGTTCATCGAATTGACGATGACCGACGCCTTCGCGCGGCTGGATTTTCCGCCGGCGGATGGGCGCGGCCTCAACCCGCTGCTGCGCCACCCGGGCATGATCATCCACCCGCCCATGCTCTACGCCGGCTACACCGGCCTGCTCGTGCCATTCGCGTTCTGCATCGCCTCGCTCATCACTCGCCGCACCGACAACCTGTGGCTGATCTCATCGCGGCGCTGGACGCTGGTCGGTTGGGCATTCCTCGGCGCCGGTCTGCTGCTCGGCGGCCGCTGGGCGCATGACGTGCTGGGCTGGGGCGGCTACTGGGGCTGGGACCCATCGGAAAACAAGCCCTTCATCACCTGGCTGATTGCAACTGCGTTTTTGCACAGCGCGATGATCCAGGAGAAGCGCGGCATGTTCAAGAACTGGAATGTGTTCCTGATGATGCTGACGTTTGCCTCGATGTTCTTTGGCACCGCATTCATCCGCAGCGGCCTGCTCACCAGCGTGCACGCCTTCGCCGCCAGCGACATCGGCCCGTGGTTCATGGGTGCGATGCTGGTGATCTTGATCGCGTGCGCGGTGCTGTGGCTGACACGGCTGGACACTCTGCGCAGCGAAAACAAACTGGAATCAGCCTTCTCGCGCGAGGGCATCTTCCTCATTCAAAACGTGCTGTTCCTCAGCACGGCGTTCACAGTGTTCGTCGGCACAATGTTTCCGATCTTGAGCGAGGCCATCGCCGGCCAGAAGATCACCGTCGGCCCGCCGTTCTTCGATCAGGCGGCCGGCCCGCAGATGGCAGTGCTGGTGCTGATCATGGGCGTTGCGCCGCTGCTGTCGTGGCACAAGGCCAACGGCAAAGCCGTGTGGCAACAGATGCTGGGGGCGGTAATTTTTGCGGCGATCGTGATGGCGGCGCTGTTCATCGTCGGCGCTACGCAGATCGTGCCCTTGCTTGGCTTCGGCCTATGCGCCTACACGCTGGCGCAAACGGCGATGGAGTTTGTGCGCGGCGCGCGCGCGCGCATGAAGGGCATGCACGAGAATGCCTTCACCGCGCTGTTGCGCCTGGCGCAGAAGAACCAGCGACGCTACGGCGGCTATCTCATCCACATCGGCATCGTGCTGATGGCGATCGGCGCGCTCGGCAAGGGCTTCTATGGCACAGATGTCATCCGCAACGTGAAGTTGAATGAGGGCTTCAGCGTCGCCGGCTACGAGTTTGTGTATCGCGGCATCCGACCGGTGCCGTGTGAGTTCGAAGATTGCCAGACCATGCAGGGCATGCTGCTGATGAAGGATGCTGCAACCGGCAACGTGGTCGATGGCCTGTTCCCGCACCGGGACTATTACCCCATCCAGCAACACACCGCAACGATCCCCTTCATCAGCGGCACGTTCAACAACGAGATCTACGTGTTGCTCGCCGGCTGGGAGAACAACGGCGCAACCGCATCGTTCCAGGTCTATGTCAATCCGCTGATCAACTGGCTGTGGGTCGGTGGCATGATCGTGATGCTTGGATTCTTCGTGGCGTTCTGGCCGCCGGGCGAGAAAGCGCCATCGCCGGCGCCGGCAAGCGCCCGCCGCATGGCAGGAGCGCCGGCAAAATGATTTCTGGCACAGCAGGAAAGAGGGAGAAGAGCGCTCTGTTCGCTTGTCTCCTTGCCCTCCTCGCAATGATTGCGGTGACGCTGCCGGCGTTTGCACAAGCGCCGGCGCCTGACGATGAGACCTATCACATCGCCAAAAAGTTGAACTGCCCCACCTGCGCCGGCCGCAACCTGGCCGATTGCCCCACCGACACCTGCGCGCAATGGAAGGCCGAGATCAAGGCGCAACTCGATCAGGGCAAATCGGCGCAGGAAGTGTTGGCATATTTTGAAAACCGCTTTGGGTCGACAGTGCTGCAAGAGCCACCCAAGTCTGGCAGCACGATTCTGCTGTGGCTCGCGCCGGTGGGTGCAGCCATCGCGCTCATTGCTGCGGCCGGCCTCGTCCTGCGCCACATGTCGAAGCGCAGAACGCCGGCGCTGATCATCGCCGATGCGGCGCAAGGCAGCGATGACCCGTTTGTGTCACAGTTGGAAGAGGACGTGAAGAGGAGTCAGTGACATGAAAACCAAACCGTTGATGGTGATTGGCGCTGTGGCCGTGATCGGCGCTGTGGCAGCCGTGTTCGTATTGGCGCTGAACCTCGTATCACAGCAGGGCGCGCGCCCCACGCCCGGCACGCCAGCGCCGGATTTTCCCCTGACGCTGTATGACGAGTATCGCTCCGACCTGCCGCAAGACATCAAACTGAGCGATCTGCGCGGCAAAGTCGTGGTGATGAATTTCTGGGCCTCGTGGTGCATCGAATGCAAGAAGGAAGCCGACGCCCTTCAGGCGGTTCACGAGAAATACAAGGATCGCGGCGTGGTGGTGCTGGGCGTCGATTATCTCGACACCGAGCCGCCGGCGATGGCCTACCTGCAAGAGTTCGGCATCACCTACGCCAACGGCCTCGACTTGCAACAGCGCATCGCCAAAGCCTACCGCATCACCGGCGTGCCAGAAACGTTCTTCATCGATGAGCAAGGCATCGTGCGCGAGATTCTCATTCAGCCACTGAGCGAATCTCAACTCACCGCCTCCATCGACAAGTTGCTTGCGGATTGACAAAGCGCCGGCGACGCAATCCG
>JBDHWI010000162.1:0-7846 GCA_039810125.1 Thermoflexales bacterium
GCAGCCAATGACGACAATCTGGCTCAGGACCAGTTGCCGAACACAGAGGCGAAGCGCCCTTCCAACCGCAAGCTGCCCAAGATCAGCGAATACCCGCACATGCAGCTTTTCAACCAGCAGGATTGGGGTCTCATCATCTACGACGAAGTGCACCTGTTGCCGGCGCCGGTGTTCCGCGTGACCGCCGAGATTCAAGCGCGCCGCCGGCTTGGCCTCACCGCCACGCTCGTGCGCGAAGACGGTATGGAAGGCGACGTCTTCTCGCTGGTCGGCCCCAAAAAATACGACGTGCCGTGGAAAGACCTCGAAAAGCAGGGCTGGATCGCGACCGCCGAATGCCACGAAATCCGCGTGGCGCTGGCCGATGAAGACCGCATGGAATACGCGGTCACCGGTCAGGATCAGAAATATCACTTCGCAGCGGCCAACCAGCGCAAGCAGCAGATCATCAGCATGTTGATACAGAAGCACAAGGATGACGACGTGCTGATCATCGGCCAGTACATCCCGCAATTGGAGCAGATCGCCAGGCGGCTGGATGCGCCGCTCATCACGGGTGAGACGCCGGTGAAGCAGCGCGAGATTTTGTATCGACAGTTTCGCGAGGGCGAGATTCGCCGGCTGGTGCTTTCCAAGGTCGGCAATTTCTCCATCGACCTGCCGGACGCCAACGTGCTGATTCAGGTGAGCGGCATGTTCGGCAGCCGGCAGGAAGAGGCGCAACGGCTTGGTCGCGTGCTGCGCCCCAAGCAGAATGGCCTGCTCGCGCACTTCTACACCATCGTCACGCGTGACACGCTGGATCAGGAATATGCAGCCAAACGACAGCTCTTCCTCACCGAACAGGGCTATCACTACGACATTCTGTATGAAGAGGAAGTGCCGGCTTTCACGCCGGCGCTCATCGCCATCAACGCTGGTGCGCCAAACCGGACAGTGAGTGGTCTGCTGGAAGCCGGCAATCGTTAGCCGGCGCCTGGTAATCGCATGTTTCACAACGCAGAGGCTCTCTCGCAAAGACGCAAGTCTCCTTCTCTGTGCCATCGCGCCCTTGCCAGGGCTGCCCGGTGAATGCGCATGACGCCATCAACCCAACCCCCGGCCCCCAATCACAAGTGGCCAACCGCCCTGCCCTTTCGCGGCGGCACGGTCGCATTGGATCAGGTGATTGAGGCGGAGTTCACCAGCCCGCAATTGCGCGAGCTTGCGCGCTGGCTCGGCGTCACCCCGCGCGGTAATTCACGAGTCGGCCTGATTGAACAGGTCGTCACCGCGCTGCGAGAGCGCGTGGCGCGGCTGACCGACACGCCAGACGCCCTGCTGGAAGGGCTGAGTGACGAGCAGCAGGAGTTTGCCCGCCGGCTGCTCACTGCGCGCGACCACGAGTTGCCCATCCCGCGCACGGTAATGGCGATGGTGTGGCGCCGGCCCGTGGACCGCGACGCAGATCGCAAGCTCGGCGAGATGATCGACGCGCTGCGCAGCCGCGCGCTGCTCTTTCCGACCCACGCCGCTCACCCCAGCGGTTATCGCGACGTGTTTTATCAATGGCTGCCGCTCCCCAGCAGCGTGCCAGTGGTGCAATTTGACGCGCGCATCGTGAGCGAAGCGGCGGCTGATTCACACATCGCACCGCGCCCGTTCAACTTCCTGGAAGACTTCGACGTCTTTCTCAGCGCCATCATGCAAAGCGGCGCGACCCTGCGGCCGGCGTTGCCGGCGCACAAGCAGGCTGCGCGGCTGAGCTGGTTGCGCGAGTGGGAACATGACGCCGAAGAGGTGGATCGCGTGCTGCATTCGCGCCCAAACTGGGCGCCAGACCCGCAGACTGGCATCACCATCCCGCTCATGTCAGCCTTCACGCCGCAGGCCGCCGCCGCGCTGGAAAATCAGACCGGCCTCAGCGCGGCACAGTGTGAGTTCTTCCTTGCCATCGCCTGCGCCATGCAGTTGCTGGAATATCCCGAATTGCGCGAGCAGGTAAGCAGTGTGTATGCCCGCCCGCGCACAAGCGCCATCGAAGAGTGGCTGGTGCTGAACGGCGAGCAGAAACTGCGCCGCGCATGGCGGGCGTGGAGCGAAGAGATCATGGCGCCGCTGGAAGCGCGCAGCGCCTCGGCCTCATTGCGCGCGCGCGACACGTTCATCCTTATGCGGGCAATTGGCGCGCGCGACCTGACGCCGGCCCTTTTTGCTGCAGAGTGGTGCGCGCTGCGGCGGTATGTGGCGCGCGTGCTGTGTGGCCTGCCCGCCAGCAAATGGATTGATTGGGCAGATCTGCAGCACCGGCTGTTTGCCTTCTTTCCAGAATGCGCCTGGACCTTCGCGACGCGCGCAGAATGGTGGTTCGCCATGCACGGCAGCGCGCGCATCCAGACCGGTCGCGAGGACGAGTGGCGCAACAGCATCGGCAAGGTTATCGAGCGCGCCATCATGGAGTCGCTGGCATGGTTCGGCGCGGTGGAAGTGAGGCTGCATGAAGGCGCATTGACTGCCTTTCGCGTCACCGATCTGGGGCAGGCGCTCATCAACAATGCAGCGACGCTGCCGGCGATCAGCGCGCCAGGCGAGCGCGCCATTGAGCCGATCGACTGGGTGGACACATTCACCCTGCGCATTCCGCCGGCGCCCGATCGCGCCGCGTTCATCGGCGCCATCCGCCAGGTCGCCGACCGCGGCGACGCGCCATTCACGTACATCTTCACGCCGACGAGCATCGAGCGCGCGCTGCAAAATGGCGTGTCGATGGACGATATCGGCGCACAATTCAAGTTGATCAAGGTGGAATTGCCGCGCCACATCAGCGAGCAGTTCAAGCAAATTGCGCGGCGTTTTGGACGCATCCGCGTGTATCAATCGCTGACCGTGCTGGAACTGGCCGATGACTTCGCCGCGCGCGAGCTGGCCGCCGGCACCAGCCTGATGCAAAAGGTGATCTACCAGCTTTCGCCGCGCGCCTTCGTGCTGCCCGACGACGCCATCGACGCGCTGATTGAAGAGATGCAGACAAAAGGCTACACGCCGAGGGCAAAGTAATCATGCTGAGCGCTCAGAACTCAGAACCCGCGACAGAAAAACCCGAAGTGATCGTCACTGCCAGCGCGTTCGATTTTCAGCGCGATCTGGGCCGCTATTGGCGGCATGTGCGCAGGCAAGGTGAGTTGTCGCTGACCCAGCAAGGCTGGATCTACAAGAGTGGCTTCCGGTCTTTGCTGGCAGCCTTGAACGCAGCAGAGTCGCCGGCGGATGAGCAGCACAACGGCCGGCTATGGTTCATGCGCCGGTTGCTCATCACCATGCACGAGCTGAGTGGCACAAATTTCGACCATATCCTGCGCGTCAACCCCGTCAGCAAATTGCTCGGCATGAGCATGCCCCAGCGCGTCAAGTGGTGCTTCGACATCTGGCGCGACAGCGGCGCATGGAATGAATTGGTGCGGTTGCCCCTGCCCTTTACCGGCGTGGATATGCGGCGCGAATCGCCGCCGGCGTTGGGCAAGGCGCGACTGGCGCTGTTGCGCGCGCTCACCAAATTGTCCGCCGGCCACATCGACGAATGGCTCAGTCCGATCAATCTGGTCGTGACGATGAAGCGCAATGACTATCCGTTTCTGTTCGAGCGCCGGCATCGCAACAACTACGGCGGCCTCTACACCTCGCCGTACTACGGCCCCAACAATCCGTTCGGCATCACTTTCAGCAATGTGAAGGATGAAGCATCGGGCTGGGATGCAGTGGAAGCCGGCTTCATCCTCAACCTGCTGACCGGCCCTTTGCACTGGCTGGGCCTGGTTGAGTTGGGCTACAGCCCGAAGGCCGAGCGCGGCGAGAACAGCATGCCGCAAGCCTATCGTCTGACCGACGCCGGCGCGTGGCTGCTCGGCCTGCAGCCGCAGCCGCCATTTGACGAGAATGGCGGCAAGCTCATCGTGCAGCCTAATTTTGCTGTGCTGGCGCTGGAGCCGATCAGCGATATGGTGCTGAACGACCTCGATCAGTTCGCCGACTCGCAGGGCGGCGAGCGCGTGATCACGTATCAGCTCACGCGCGAGTCGCTGTATCACGGTCAGCAAGCCGGCTGGGATGCCGAGCGCGTGCTGTCATTTCTGGAACAACACCAGAATGCGCCGGTGGCCATGAATGTGCGGCGCTCGCTTGAGGAATGGGAGCAGTCGCATCGCCGGATCACCTTTCACCGCAACAAGGTGCTGGTGCAATTTGCCGATGCCGAAGCGCAGAGTGAAGCCGGCGTCACGCTGAAAGCATTCAAGCTGCGCAAATTGGGTGAGAGATTCGGATTGATCGATGGGCATGGCGCCGGCGAGGTGGTGACCGCCCTGCGCGACGCCGGCTGGGTGCCAACATTGCAGATGGCTGATGAGACCAGTTGCGAGGCAGTGCTGCGCGCAACAGAGGACGGCGAGGTGATCTTCACTCAGCCGGCGCCCTCGGTGTTCGCATTGGGGCGGCTGGCGCAATTTACCGAAGGCGCTTCGCCTTCGGGGAGCGACAGCGAAGGCGGCACGCGCATCACCGCCGGCAGCGTGCGCAACGCAATGAGCGCCGGCCTCACGCTCGACCAACTGCTGGCGACGCTGGCCGAACTGCACAGCGGGCCGGCGCCAGAGGCGCTTGTCGACAAGATTCGCGCCTGGGCCACCTACTTCGGCACCGGCAAGATGCAGCGGGTGGTGCTGCTGGAGTTGAGCAGCCTTGAGGTGCTGAGCAACCTGATGAACGACAAGCAGGTGGGCAAATACCTCACCCCCATCGACGGCAGCCTGATGCCGCTGGCAGTTGTGGACGCCGACCACGCCGATGCGGTGAAGCAGATGCTGATCGAGCGCGGAATTTCGATTTGAGAAAGAGGCTGGAACGCTTGAAGCGCTCCAGCCTCTTTCGTCAGCCTGCGCTCTGTGTCAGGTAGGCGATGAGGAAATCATCGAGCGCGCCGGCTAGCACCTTCTTCACCTGATGGCTCACCACGCCGGTGCGGGCATCCTTCACGCTTTGCTGCTTGAACAGCGTGTAGGTGCGCACCGGCGCATCCACCGCCACGTCAATTGCAGCAGATGCGACATCGCCGGCGTCTTGCCGCGCCAGCCATTGCGCTGCAAAGCGGCGCGCCACCGGCTCCAGCGTCTCACCCAGTTGGCCATGCCGCCACACCAGCATGCGGCCAGTGCGTTCGCTCGTCTTGCCCAGCGAGATCGTCGTTTGCCGCGTCAGCCGGTCGGCCAGCACGCCGACCTCGCGCAGCGGCTTGTGTTGAATGGACACCTCGCGGAGCAGCAATTCGTCGCCAGGCAAGTCTGCCATCACCTCCACCGATGCCCGCACTGTCATCCGCACCGTGCTGCGCTGTGGCGCAGGCCGCACCAGCTTGTGGATGCCGGCCTCGCCGCGCAACAGCGCAAACGCGCCAAACCCATCGATGCACAAGGTCGCCTCCAGCACCCCTTCGCCCGATGTCGCCTCGTGCAGCAAGGTCACCTCAAAGCCGCGAGCCTTGCCCCAGCCGGCATACATCAGCGTCAGGTCGCGCGCCCACCCCGCTGCCAACGCCGGATCCTCATTGGCGGCCACCAACGCCCGCACCGTGAGAAATGCGCCAGCCTGATCCTCTTCGCTGTGCAGACACAGCACCGTCTCGGCCAGCGGCAATTCACGCTCCAGCACGCGGAACAGCGCATTTGCTTCTGCCAATGCCGGCATGCCGGCGCGACCGCGGTTGGCCGTAATCCGCTCCAGCGCCTCGGCCACCTGCTCGCGCAGCCGCTGCACACTTTCAACCTGATCGACGCGCTGCGTCATCGCGTTCATCGCCTCGATCTGCGCTGTGGCATCCGGCGCACTTTGCCAGAAATCAGGCTGGCCGATGCGCGCCATGATGCCGGCGACGCGCGCCTTGATCTCGGCGATGCCGTGCTGCGCCATCATCACGGCGATGCGCTCATCGAAGCCGGCCAACCGCAAGCGCAACTCTTTGGCGGTCAGTTGCGGGGCTGAGGTGGATGGAACGGCAGCAGTCGCCGGCTCGGCCTCATCCTTCAGCACACTCACAGCCACCTCGCCATCGCGCACCACCAACCGCACCGCCGCACCATCCATCAACCGCTTCAACGCAATCTGTCGCGCCAGGGGATAGGAAATCGTGCGCTCGATTTGTCGCTTCAGATAACGCGCGCCGAAGCGCAGGTCGTAACCGCGCTCCACCAGCACGTCGAACACACTGTCGTCCACGCTCACGTGCAGATTGCGTTGCGCAATGCCCTCGCGTGCGATCACGTCGTTCAATTCGCGCTGCGCGATCTGGCGAATGACGCTGCGCGAGAGCGGCTTGAAGAAACACACCGCGTCGAGCCGGTTGATGAACTCGGGCCGGAAATATGCTTCGCTCTCGCGCATCACCGCGCGCTCAGTCTCTTCCAGCGGATCGGTGACGCGGAAGCCAATGGGCGGGTTGATGAGTTGTGCGCCAAGGTTTGAGGTCAACACGATGACGGTGTTGCGCAGGTTCAACTCGTTGCCCTGGCCGTCGACGAGGATGCCCTCATCGAAGAGCTGCAAGAAGCGCTGATACATCTCTGGCAGCGCCTTCTCGAACTCGTCGAGCAGCAGCACGGCGAAGGTCTGTTGCTCGAGCCGGCTTGCCAGCAGGCCCTTGCGCGCCGTCTCGTTTGGGCCGTGCGGATCGCCGAACATGCGCGGCACCGAGCGCCAGGGGTCGTTGAAGTCGGCCATGTTGAAGCGCACGATGCGCTCCTGCCCGCCGAACAGGAAGTGCGAAAGCGCCTTTACCAGTTCAGTCTTGCCGACGCCGGTGGGGCCAAGGAAGAGGAACACGCCCATCGGACGGATGGGGTTGTTCATGCGCGTGCGCACCAGCGCAATCATGCGCAAGACAGCCTCGACGGCGGCATCCTGTCCGAACACGCGCTGCGACAACTGCGCGCGCGTGTGGGCTTCATCGTAGCCGGCGTCATCACTGACGAGAAATTCCGGCAGGCCGCTGCGCTGAATGAAGCGCCTGCGCACGCCGGCAGCGGTGATCGGACCATCTGTAGCGCCGGCGGTCGCCAGTGCGTCAATCAAAATATCAATCGCCGATCCAGGCAGCAACTCGTTTACCTGAAAGCGGCCTGCCAACTCCAGCGCTTCGTTGTAGGCCGCCGGCTCGACGCTGATCTCATGGATGATCTCCAAATCTTCCACTGCGCGAGAAACCACACTTGCAGCCTCGTCGCGCGTCATGCTGTCCACATGCACCGGCGTGATCAGGTTGCGCAGGCCAGGCAACTCGGTGAATACGCGCTCCATCGAGCGTTGGCGCGATTCGAGGATCAAGTGCGGATGCGTGGACTGCAGCAGGTCGGCGAGCAATGAGGACATGTCGGGTGTGTTCTCGTCCAGCGACATGCCGAGGCCGAGCGCGCTGTGAAAGTCGCGCAGATACAGCACGTTGTTCGAATCGGCCAGCGCGGTGAGGAAGTCGCTCAATTCACTGCTCCAGCGCGGCATGCCGCCGAGGCCGTGCAACAGCCGGCTGGGCGTAAGTTCGTAGACCTTCAGCCCAACCAGCGCCGGCGGACATTCCCCGCGCACGATGCGGTTGACGACATGATGGGCGACGGACGTCTTGCCGCCGCGCGGGCCGCCGACCAACAATGGATACAGCGCGCCTGGCGAGGCCAATGCAGTCATTACTTCATCTGCTTCGTGATTCCGGCCATACGCCGGCGTCAACCGGCCCTCCAATGCCAATTGCGTCAGGTCGGTGGCGAAAGCCGGCAGCCGCTCAATGGCGCCTGCGAGGGTGGTTGGTGTGGTTGAAGTGTTTGATGTG
>JBDHWI010000163.1:0-7796 GCA_039810125.1 Thermoflexales bacterium
GATGCCGCCATGCCTATACACACCGGCTATACTCGCATCCGCAACCTTTCACACAACGCAACTTTTCGCATGACCACGCTTCCAACACCCTCGGACTTCATCCGCACCGCCGTCCGCGAAGACCTTGAATCTGGCCGCTTCAGCGCCATTCGCACGCGCTTCCCACCCGAGCCAAACGGCTACCTGCACATCGGCCATGCCAAGGCCATGTATGTCGATTTCGAGATTGCCCGCGAGTTCGCCGGCCAGTGCAACCTGCGCTTCGACGACACCAACCCTGCCAAAGAGGAGCAGGAATACGTCGACAACATCATGGCCGACATTCGCTGGCTTGGCTATCAGTGGGACAACCTGTTCTTCGCGTCGGATTACTTCGAGACGCTGTATGAGTACGCCGTCAGACTGATCGAGAAGGGCAAGGCGTATGTCGATGACCTGAGCGCCGACCAAATCCGCGAGTATCGCGGCACGCTGACGCAGCCCGGCACGAACAGCCCCTATCGCGATCGCAGCGTCGAGGAGAACCTCGACCTGTTTGCGCGGATGCGCGCCGGCGAGTTCCCCGAGGGCAGCCGCACCCTGCGCGCAAAGATCGACATGGCGTCCGGCAACATCGTCATGCGCGACCCGGTGATGTATCGCATTTTGTTTGCTGAGCATCACCGCTCCGGCAAGGCATGGTGCATCTACCCGCTCTACGACTTCGCGCACGGTCAGAGCGACAGCATCGAGGGCATCTCGCACTCGCTGTGCTCGCTGGAGTACGAGATCCATCGTCCGCTCTATGACTGGTTCCTCCGCGAGTTGGACATCTACGCGCCGAGACAGATTGAATTTGCGCGCTTGAACCTGAACTACACCGTGCTCAGCAAGCGCAAGCTGCTGCAACTGGTGCGCGACAAGCATGTGCACGGCTGGGATGATCCGCGCATGCCGACATTGAGCGGACTGCGCCGGCGCGGCTACACCGCCTCAGCCATCCGCGATTTCTGCGGCCGCATCGGCGTGGCAAAGGCCGACAGCATCGTCGACATCGGCATGCTGGAGCATTCGCTGCGCGATGAGTTGAACAAGACCGCGCCGCGCGTGATGGCCGTGTTGCGACCCTTGAAGGTGGTGATTGAGAACTACCCGGACGAGCAGGTCGATCTGCTGGACGCCATCAATAACCCAGAGGATCCGAACGCCGGCGCGCGCAAGGTGCCGTTCGGAAAGGTGATCTACATCGACCAGGACGACTTCCGCGAGGAGCCACCGCCGAAGTATTTCCGCCTCTCGCCAGGGCGCGAGGTGCGCCTGCGCTATGCCTATTTCATCAAGTGCGTGGGCGTGGTGAAGGATGACGCCGGCAACATCGTCGAGGTGCGCTGCACCTACGACCCCGCCACGCGCGGCGGCGATGCGCCGGATGGACGCAAGGTGAAGGCGACGATCCACTGGGTGAGCGCTGCGCACGCCCTGCCGTGCGAGGTGCGGTTGTATGAGCATCTTTTCATCACGCCGAACCCCGACGACGTGGAGGAGGACGGCCACTTCCTCGACAACCTCAACCCGCATTCGCTGGAATCGTTGCAAAGCCTGATTGAGCCCAGCGTGGCGGGCGCAAGCGCCGGCGCGCATTATCAATTCGAGCGCACCGGCTACTTCGTCGTTGATCCCGATTCGACGCCGGCGAAGCTGATCTTCAACCGCGCCGTCGGCTTGAAGGACAGCTATGCGAAGGTCGAGAAAGGGCAGCCAGCGGGTTAGTGCATTTTGCAGATGAGAGCGTGACAGCCCGGGCGAAGTGCAGCCTGAAAACGCCGGCGCGCGGCCGATTGGTTACAACCACTTGGCCTTGCGGAATTTATAGAACAGGAAGGCGTCAATCACGATCATCGCCGCAATCGCCAGCGGATAGCCGAACACCCAACTGAGTTCGGGCATGTGGGCGAAGTTCATGCCATACACGCCGGCGATCATGGTCGGCACCGCGAATAGCGCAGCGTAGGCGGCCAGCCGCTTGGTCACCTCGTTTTCCTGCATTGCGATCAACGACATGTTGACGGTCATCACGGTCGTCACCATGTCGCGCAGGCTGTCAATGCTGTGATTGAGCCGCGCCAGGTGGTCGTATACATCGCGGAAATAATCCTGCATGCCGACACAGATGGGCGGCACACGTCCGCTGTACAGCTTGCCCGTCGCCTCCATCAGCGAGCCGGCGGTGTGCTGAAGCGTGAACAGTTTGCGCTTTAACTCGTAGAGCGATTGGATGTGCGCGCGCGTAGCCCCGCCGGCGAAGATGCGCTCTTCAATGGATTCGATCTCCTCGCTCAATGTGTCCACCACCGGGCTGTAGCGATCCACCACTGCATCCATCAGCGCGTATAGCACATAGGCCGAGCCGTGCCGCAGCAATTCCGGCTCCTGCTCGGTGCGCGCCCGAACATCCTTAAAGCCGCGCTTGGCGCGCTGGCGCACCGAGAGCACATAGCGCTCGCCAACGAAAATGGCAACCTCGCCCACGCACAGCTCCGAACCCTCCATCTCGACCATCTGCAGCACGGCGAACAACGACCTGCCATATTCCTCAATCTTCGGGCGTTGATGACCCTTGTGAGCGTCCTCAACAGCCAGCTCATGCAGGCCAAATTGCTCTTGCAACACATCCAACTCGCCGGGGGCCGGGTCCGTAACTGCCACCCACACGAAGCAATCGGGCAAAGACACATATGACCGAATCTGGTTGATGGGGATGTCGGCCAGCTTCTGGCCTTGCCGGTAGGCGACGCAGTTGACGAGCATCCGAGTCCTCCAATGATGTAGTCTGAATTGTACGGTGTGATCACGCATGCCGGCTGGGCTGCCTCGAAATCGGATGTCCTCCAGGTCGTGTTGCTATACTCTGCGAGAAGCGCGAGATGGCAAAGAAAAATCCGGCATTGGCCTGTGGAACAAGCACGGCTGCCGGCACCCTGCAATCGCTCAAAGAGGACAAAATCCTGACTGACATCATGGACGACGTGATTGCTGCAAAGGCAGCCAGCACCCGCCGATGTATCAAGCGCGCGGGAAAGAAATTCCAGAGCGCCGGCGATCACTCCAAAACATACTTCATGCCTCGAGGCGCAGCCATTCACGCTTATCAACGGATCGATATAGAGATTGTCATCCGTGTCATTCAACATGGGTTGGATGGTGTGCTCATGCCTGTTGATCGGATGATTGCGCTCAATGCATGACGACGTCATCCAGCTTCCAACCCCAACGCGTCATCCACGACCTGCGCGAGCTGGCTGCGCTGACCAGCGACGAGCGTGGCGCGCAACGCCTGGCATGGACGCCCGCATGGGCGAAGGCGCGCGCGTGGTTCGAGGGCAAGTTGAGCGCGCTGCCGGTCAAGGTCGAGCAGGACGAAGCCGGCAACCTATGGGCCACGCTGCGCGGCCGACGCGATGATGCGCTGATCATGGGCAGCCATCTCGACAGCGTGCCAAACGGCGGTTGGCTGGATGGCTGCCTTGGCGTGCTGGCCGGCCTCGAAGCGTTGCGCCGCATCGCCGCGCAAGACCCGCCGGCGGTCACGGTGCGGCTGGTCGATTGGGCCGACGAGGAGGGCGCGCGCTTTGGTCGCAGCCTGTTCGGCAGCAGCGCGGTGGCAGGGCGTTTGAACAAAGACCGCATCAGCCGGCTGGTCGACACGCAGGGCATTCACCTGCCAGACGCCGTGCGCGCGCACGGGGTGGATGTGGAGACAGCGGAGCGAGCCAGCGCGCAGATCAAGCATGCGAAGGCCTATCTCGAATTGCACATCGAGCAGGGGCCGGTGCTGGAAAGCCTGAACCTGCCGCTCGGGGCGGTGATCGGCTGCTACGGCATCGAGCGGCATCAGCTTGTGTTTAGTGGGCAGGCCGCGCATGCCGGCGGCTTCCCCATGCACCTGCGCCATGATGCGTTTCTCGCAGCGGCAGAATTTGCGCTGGCCGCGCGCGAGATTGCACAGCAACATGGCGGCGTTGGCACAAATGGCCGCGTGCGCAACGTGCCAGATGTGCCGACGGCGGTCGCCGGCGAATGCGCCATCACGCTGGACATGCGCCACATCGACGCCGGCCAGTTGCAGGCCATGTTGAATGAGGCGATGGCGGCCAGCGCGCGTGCTGCACAGAACAACAGCGTGAGCGTCACCTGGCGCACCATCTACCAATCCACGCCGCAAATGTTCGACCCGCGCCTGATCGACCTGTGCGAAGAAGCCATTCGTGAGAGCGTTGACGGCGGCGCATCGCATCGCCTGGCCAGTGGGTCGGGGCACGATGCGATTGAGATGGCGTGGGTTGGTGTGCCGACGGTGATGATGATGGTGCAGAGCTTGCGCGGCATCAGCCACGCAAAGGAGGAGGACACTCAACTCGAGCATCTGGAGCTTGCTGTGCGCGCCTTCGACCGGCTGGCAACGAAGGTGATGATGTCGATGTGATGAGAACGATCCGGGTGCGCAATGAACGCCGACTAAAATCACGGCGTGGAACGATTACCCGATGCGGTCATGCCCAGCGTCGCGCTGGCAGAGCAACGCGCAACGACTTCGCGCCTGCCGCTATGGCGCGCGCTGCTGGAGTTGTTGCTGGTCGCCGGCATCCTCATCGCCGGCTTCAATTTTCTCTTTGCCGACGTCGAGTTGAGTGGCGACGGCATGCTGCCGACACTCAAGCCTGGGCAGCGCCTGCTCGTCAGCCGCATACCTTATTTGCTCACCACGCCGGCGCGCGGTGACATCGTCGTCGCCCGCAGCCACATCGATCCCAGCCACGCATCGACCATGCGCGTGATCGGCCTGCCCGGCGATGTGTTGAACATCAAGGGCGCGCAGGTGACGCTGAACAACCAGCCGCTGCGCGAACCATACCTGGCAGAAACGCTCGATCAGCTTGGCGTGAGCGTCGCAACCACCAGCCAGTATCGCGTGCCAGAGGGCAGTTATTTCTTGATGAACGACAACCGCTTCAACCTGAACGACAGCCGCAGCGCCGGCATGGCGCGCGCAGAGGACATCATCGGACGCGCATGGCTCGCATATTGGCCGCCGGAAAGCATCGCCGCCATCCGCCACGACCGACCATCCAGCGGCACGAATTGAGCAGCGCGTTGAAACTGACAAACGGTCGTATACTGAACGCGTCGCCGCGAAACAAGCGGCGACCGATATGATTGAGCGATCCTCCCCAGCCGGCGCCAGGATGACTTGGCGCACGTTTGACCACGCGCAACAACCCATTCACAGGTTCGCCGCGCGGTTGTTCAACGCTGGTTCGTGTGAAGCGTCACCCATCGCCATCAAACCTCCTTCCACCACGCAATTTGCGCTGGGGTGATGCCGGAATCTGGCGGGTAAGTGCCTGTCAGGCCCATAAGCATTCATCAGGCACATTACTGGAATCCACTTTCTATGAACATCAAACACGTCCTCATCGGCCGTCCACTGTCGAACCTGGAAGCATCGCATCAAACCATCAGCAAGACCGTCGGCCTGGCGGTGTTCGCCAGCGATGCGCTGTCGTCAGTGGCGTATGCGTCAGGCGAGATCCTGCTGGTGCTGCTGGCGGGCGGGCTGATGGCGACATGGATCGCCTTGCCCATCGCCATGGCCATCACGTTGCTGCTGGCGATCCTCACCATTTCCTACCGCCAGACGATTTTCGCCTATCCGGGTGGGGGTGGCGCATATATCGTGGCGCGCGACAACATCGGCGAAGCGCCTGCGCAGGTCGCCGGCGCGGCCCTGCTCACCGACTACATCCTCACCGTCGCCGTCAGCATCACCAGCGGCTGGGAGAACGTGGCCGCCACCTTTCCTGCAATTCGTCCCCTGCAATCCGAACTCGCGGTGCTGACAATCGTGGTCATGTCCATCGTCAACCTGCGCGGCGTAAAGGAATCGGGACGCGTGTTTGCCACACCGACCTATTTCTTCATCGGCATGCTGTTCATCGTCATGCTTACGGCGGCATTCCGCTACCTCACCGGCACGCTGCCGGTCATCCAGCATCCGGCAGAGCAGATGGAAGCGCTGAAGGGCGCTGCGCAATCGGTTTCGCTGCTGCTGGTGCTGCGCGCATTCAGCAGCGGCTGCACCGCGCTTACCGGCGTCGAGGCCATCTCCAACGGCATCACTGCGTTTCGCGAGCCGAAGAGCCGCAACGCCGCCAACACCATGCTGACGATGAGCGCCTTGATTGCGATCAACCTGCTGGGCATCGTTTTCTTCGCCGGCCGCATGAATGTGCTGCCTAATTTCGAGGTCATCGACGGTCACGTCGTGGGCGATTCGGCGGTGCTGCCTTTCATGTCGCAGGCGCTGTTCGGTGAAGACAGCCCGCTGCATTGGATGCTGGTCATCTCGACCATGTTGATCCTGATGATGGCAGCGAACACGAGCTATGCCGACTTCCCGCGCTTGTGCGCGCTGCAGGCCGGCGACGGCTTCCTGCCAAAGCAGTTGACCTTTCGCGGCAGCCGGCTGGTGTTCTCGTGGGGCATCGTTGCGCTCGGCATCGCAGCCTCGGTGCTGGTTGTCATCTTTCGTGGCAGCACCAGCGCGCTGATCCCGCTGTATGCCATCGGCGTATTTCTCAGCTTCGGCATTTCGCAGACTGGCATGGTGCTGCGCTGGCGCAAAGTGTCCAAACTCAAGCCAGGTGAATCGCGCAAGGAAGAGCACAGCATGCTTCACTACGACCGCCACTGGCCCGCCAAGATGGGCATCAATGCAGTCGGCGCAATCATGTCATTCACCGTCGTGGTCGTGTTTGCTATAACGAAGTTTGCACAGGGCGCATGGATCACCGTCATCCTGATCCCGGCGCTGGTGCTGCTCTTCTTCCGCATCCACAAGCACTATCAGGACGTGGCGCATGCCCTCAGCCTGAGCCAGCGCACGGTCGATCCACATCCACGCAACATGCTCACGATCGTGATGATTGACGATGTGCACGCCGGCACAGTGCAGATGGTGGAATACGCCATGTCACAAGGCAATCCGTGGATGGCGATTCACCTCGACGACAACCCAACCAAGACCGAGCGCATTCTGCAAAAGTGGAAGGAGCGCATGGGCAAGCTGAATCACGAGTTGGCGCTGGTGCCGTGCCCCTATCGCAACCTGGCAGAGGTGGCGATGAACTTCATCCAGCAGAAACTGGATGAAGATCCCAACCGCATCGTGCAAGTGGTGATGGGGCAATTGGTGATGGACACCTGGGCGGCGCAGGCGCTGCATGCCAACACTGCCATCGCTTTCACGCTCGCCCTGCAACGGATGCCGCGCGTGGTGATCGCCAACGTCAGCTACCAGATTCACCGGCTGGATGTTGAGCCGGCCATCTCAGAGCCGAACGATAAAATCGCGCCGCTGCCGGCGCCGCCAGCGCCGGCTGTGGATGGCGCTGTGGATGACGTCAAATCGTCCTTGAAGAGCGCAGACGAGGTGCTGTAGCCCGCAACATGGAGATCGACGCCTTGCGCGCTGCACCCCTGCCCTATCCAATCTGGGGCAGGCAGGGCATTGACGAGGGCAGCCTGCGGCAGATGGACAACGCAATGCGGCTGCCGATCAGCGCCGCTGGCGCGCTGATGCCGGATGCGCACGTCGGCTATGGCTTGCCCATCGGCGGCGTGCTGGCAACCGAAGGCGCGGTGATCCCATACGCCGTCGGCGTCGACATTGCCTGTCGCATGCGGCTGAGCGTCTACGGCGCCTCGCCCATCGTGCTGAACCAGCAGCGGGGCCGCTTCGAGAAAATCCTGCTGAACAA
>JBDHWI010000164.1:0-7794 GCA_039810125.1 Thermoflexales bacterium
GACATCACCGGCGGCGCCGTCATGTTTTTGTCGTCGAGGTTGAGGTCAGCCACGAAGGCGGCGCCGTTG
The DNA here is from genome assembly GCA_039810125.1 of Thermoflexales bacterium. GTDB lineage: Bacteria > Chloroflexota > Anaerolineae > J036 > Brachytrichaceae > JBDHWI01. The sequence goes on from JBDHWI010000164.1 coordinate 70, forward strand.
ATGCAGGGCGCCGGCGTCGTGTTAGCACCTTGCGCCGGCGGTTCGTTTACCACTTGCCCATCTTTGCCAGGGGTCACTTCACTCGGATGAACCTGCAAATATTCATCCACCAGTTTGTTGAATGTGCCATCCAGTTGCACCTGACGCAGCGCAGCATTGAACTGGGCGATGAGCGTGGAGCCATTGCGCGTAGCAATCGCGAAGCGCTGCTGGTTGACACCTGTAGTCGCCACAGTAATATCACGATAGCGGCGGTCGAAGGTGCGCGCCGGCAGTTCACCCATCAGAATCGCATCCGTTTTCTTGTCGCGCAAATCCTGCACCATCGCATCGACACTCTCATAGACCACAAGGTTTGCCTGCGGCACGAGGCCTTGATCGACCAAATGATCCTGCGCCCAAGCCTGATAGGTGCTGCCCTTCTGCACGCCAATCTTCTTGCCGGCGAGGTCGGCAGCCGATTGGATGTCAAGCTTGCTGTCGGTTCGCACCATCACGGCGTCCTTCCCCAGGTAATACAGGTTGGAGAAGTCAACCTGCTTGCGGCGATCATCGGTGACGGAGACGCCGGCGATAACGGCATCGACCTGCTTGAGTTCCAGCGCATGTAGCACGCCTTCAAAGGCAAAATCGCTGAACTCCACCTCAACGCCAAGCTTCTTGCCAATCTCCTTCATCAGCATAATGTCGAAGCCATCAAGCTGATAGTTGCTGGAATAAAACTCGAAGGGCGGGTAGTCGGCGGCAGTGCCAACGAAAATCTTGCCGGCGGCTTTCACCTTGGCCCAGTCATCTTCGGGGGCCGGCGACTGCGCGGCGGCCGGCGTTGCCAAGGCGCTGACCAACAACGCGCCGGCCAGCAACCGCATGCCCCACTTCCTGATGTTATTCATGTGTAGCTCCTTAATCCCGTAACTCCTGTACGATGGCAAACCAACTTTGCTTGCACCTAGAATTTTATTGTAATCGCCTCAATCTTGCCAAACTCCAAGCAGTGAAGTCCTTTTTGGTTGCAACCCAGCTAGCGGACTGACACTTGTAGCCTTACGAGTTGCCAGCCACAATCCGCAATTCGTCGCACAATGGCTTCCCATGAGCCTGTTCTACAAACCCGCAGCCGGCTGGCTGGCCGACGTGATCCCCTTCTTCTGGCAAGGTGTGTATCACCTGTTTTATTTGAAGGATTTCCGCGACGCCGCCGGGCACGGCGAAGGCACGCCCTGGTGTCATCTCACCACGACTGACTTCGTGCATATTGTCGACCACGGCGAGGTCTTGCCGCGCGGCCGGCGCGACGAGCAGGATCTATTCGTGTTCACTGGCAGCGTGATCGAGCACGCCGGCCAGTTCCATATCTTCTACACCGGGCACAACCCGCACTTCGAGCAAATGGGCAAGCCGGCGCAGGCCGTGATGCACGCCGTGAGCGACGACCTCTACACATGGCGCAAAGTGCCGGAAGACACCTTCACCGCGCCAGTGGATCGCTACGAGATGCACGATTGGCGCGATCCCTTTGTTTTTTGGGATGACGCCGCCAACGAGTTCCGCATGTTGCTTGCCGCCCGCCTGAAGCAGGGGGCATCGCGCCGGCGCGGTTGCACGGCGCTGTGCGCATCAAACGACCTTGGGCGCTGGCGCGTGTGTGAGCCGTTATGGACGCCGGCGCTGTATTACACGCACGAATGCCCCGACCTCTTTTGCATGGGCGATTGGTGGTATCTGATCTTCTCAGAGTTTTCGGAAGCATGCGTCACGCGCTACCGCATGAGCCGGTCGCAAAATGGGCCATGGCGCGCGCCGGCCAATGACACCTTCGATGGCCGCGCCTTCTATGCGGCAAAGACCGCCTCAGATGGACGCGATCGCCACCTGTTCGGCTGGAATCCAACGCGCGAGGGCGAGGCAGATGACGGGCGCTGGCAATGGGGCGGCAACCTGGTTGTGCATCAGTTGCGCCAACAAAGTGACGGCACGCTCGCCGTCGACATGCCAGAATCCGTGCGGCATGCCATGCAGGCACAGCAGCCAGTCACATTCATCGCCAGCACAGGCAAATGCACGGCGCAGGGCGACAGCGTGCAACTCGAAGCGCAGGGCGGCTTCAGTTGCGCAACTGCCGGCGCGCTGCCGGACGCCTGCCACATCCAAGCCACTGCGACCTTCCACGCCGGCGCGCGCAACTTCGGCCTGATGCTGCGTGCCAGCGACGACTGCGAAACGGGTTACTTCATCCGCTTCGAACCAGCGATGCAGCGCATGGTCTTCGACACCTGGCCGCGCGCCGGCGACAAACCCGCCATGTGCGAGTTGGAGCGTCCCATTCACCTGCAAGCCGGTGAACCGCTGAAAATCGATGTGCTGGCCGACGGCTCGGTGTGCGAGGTGTATGCCGGCGGTGCAATTGCGATGAGCGCGCGGCTCTACAACCACCCGCGTGGGCAATGGGGTGTGTTCGCCAGTGAAGGCGATGTCCGCTTCGAGCAGGTGTCGTTGCAAACGATATGACTTGCGGCACTGCCCAGTCGCCGATTGAACCGATAGAATATGCACACGCTCGGAGTCATGAACAACGGCAGCCCATCCCCTGAAATACAAGATCAGCACCGCCGGCGCAACCAGATCATCACACTCGCCCTGCTCAGCGCGACTGTGTTGCTAGTTTCCTTGCTGGCCACAGCAGTGGGCAATCTGCGATTGCTGCCTGGCGAAGCATTCGCACTGCCCCGCCCCCCCAACGTGCAGATGTTCTCGTCTGGCTCGGTGGAGTCTGAGTTACTCGTGCTGCTCTTCCGCATCCTGCTCGCGCTGTCTGTCATCGCACTGCCGATCTACATCATCATTTCGATTTTGTCGAAGAAGGGCCGGCGCCGGCTGCTGATGAACCTCATCGTCATCGTCATTCTGTTCCTGCTGATGAATGGCGTGAACAACCTGAACCCGCAGCCACAGGAGATGGAGCAGCAGGGCAACATGCGCATGGAGATGCCGCAGTTGGGCGAGATCGCGCCGGCGCGGCCCTTGCCAGAGTTCACTGCCGATCCATCCGACACGACCGTGCTGGCCGTGACAATTGCCATTTCGCTGCTCGTCGCCGGCCTGGCCGCAGCCACAATATGGTATTACGTGACCCACCGCGAGAAGCCATCCGCCATGCTGGCGCTGGCCGATGAAGCACGGCAGGCCATCAACACGATCCAAGCCGGCGGCCCGCTTGAAGAGACCATCGTCCGCTGCTACCGCGAGATGTGCAGCGTGCTGCAAAAAGAGCGCAACATCGAGCGCGGCACCGCCATGACGCCGAGCGAATTCGAGCAGGTGCTGGCGGAGAAGGGCTTCCCACAACAGGCAGTGCATCAACTCACGCGCTTGTTCGAGGATATCCGCTACGGCAGCAAGCGTGCCGGCGCGCGCGAAGAACAGATCGCCGTGGACAGCCTGAGCGCCATCGCGGCGTTCTGTGCACCAAAGCGAGCGCGCGCATGAGCCGCCTGCAACACATCCAACCGCGCCAGTGGTTGCTCGTCGCGCTGGTGCTGGTCGTTACCGCTGCCCTGACCATCCTGCTGCGCGACGTCGTGCGCGAGATCATCGTCATCCCGATGGCCTATGCCCTGTGGCTGGGCGACATCATTCTGCGCAGCCTGCCACAAGGCTTGCTGCTCGGCCTGCTCATCGTGCTGTGCATTGGCATCGTGCTGCGCAGCGCCTTGAAGCGCACCGAGGCCGAGCAGGCGCCCCGCGCGACCATCGTCACTGCCCAGCATTACTCCCGCCTGCTTTTCTGGGCGCGTCAACTGAGCCGGCTCGAAGACAGCCAGTTCGCAGTGGAAAAGCTCGCGGCAGAGCTGAAGAAAATGATCCTCAAGATTCTGTCGGCGCAGGAAAATTTGACCGAGGACGAGGTGGTCGATGCCGCGCGTAGCGGCGCGCTGACGCTGCCGGCCGACATCCGCACGCTGGTCGTGCGGCCACAGGATTGGATGACGACCCGACCGGCGGGCGGTCTGGAATTGATCCTGCGCTGGCTGCGACCCAGGCGCCCGCCGAAGATCAGCCCAGAGCAAAGCCGCAAGATCGAGGCGGCGATCGCCTTCATCGAGAGTCGCGTAAACAGCGAGCACATTGCAGAATGACCTGCGGGGTTACAGAGGTGAATCGCGCCGCAGAGCGCACCCAAATTGCAAGGAAACGACCATCAACCATGACAGAAAAGATTCGCGATGCCGGCAACAGCGCCGGCGCAGACGACATCGGGCAAGTGGCCGCGCTCGCGCAGCGCGTGATCGGTGAAGTAGAGCGTGCCATCGTCGGCAAACGCAGCGCGCTCGAGATGACGATGGCTGCCTTCCTCACCGGCGGCGGCCATGTGCTGCTCGAAGATTTCCCCGGCCTCGCCAAGACGCTCATGGCGAACAGCTTCGCCATCGCGCTGGGCATGTCATTCAAGCGCATCCAGTTCACGCCCGACCTGCTGCCTGGCGACATCACCGGCGGCTACATCTTCGACCGCGCCAAAGGTGAATTCGTGTTGCGCCAGGGGCCGATCTTCGCCCATATCATCCTCGCCGATGAGATCAACCGCGCCTCGCCGCGCACACAGAGCGCCCTGCTCGAAGCGATGCAGGAGTATCAGGTCACGCTGGAGGGCGAAACGATGGCGCTGCCGGAGCCGTTCATCGTGATGGCGACCCAGAACCCAATCGAATACGAAGGCACGTTCCCGCTACCCGAAGCGCAACTCGACCGCTTCATCATGAAGCTGTCTGTAGGCTATCCCTCAGCGGAGGAGGAGCAGGAGATTTTGAAGCGCCGGCGCGCACGACAGCACGACGCCTTTGACCTGAAGCCAGTGACCGACGCCGCCGGCCTGCTCGCCATGCGCCGCGCGGTGGAACAGGTATTCGTGGAGCCAGACATCGAGCGCTACATGGTCGACCTCGTGAGCCGCACGCGCACGCATCGCCAGATCGCCGTTGGCGCCAGCCCGCGCGGCACGCTAGCGCTGCTAAAACTGACCCGCGCGTGGGCGGCGATGCAGGGGCGCACGTACGTGCTGCCAGACGACGTGAAGCGCTTCGCCAAGCCGGCGCTCGGCCATCGTCTGATCTTGCAGCCCGATCTGTGGTCGGTGCCGCAAGCAGTCGACCGCGTGCTGTCCGAAGTCATCTCGTCGGTGCCAGTGCCGGTGATGAAGTAATGATTACGGGTAAAGCAGCAGGGCTGTTCGCCGGCGTCATCGTGCTGGTGCTATTCGGGTTGGCCGGCTTGAACAGCGCCGTCATCGCGCTCGCCATCCCGCTGCTCGTCTATCTCGCCGCCGGCTTCTGGCTGCGCCCTGCGCCGCCGCATCTGACTGGCAGCCGCGCGCTCAGCGTCGAGCGCGCCATCGTCGGCCAGCCCGTCACAATTACGCTGAAGGTGACCAACGCCGGCGCGCCGATCGCCGAGGTGTTGATCGAGGAGAGTGTGCCGGCAGGCTTTGAGGTGATCGACGGAGAGACGCGCCTGCTCACCCCACTCGCGACAAACGAGACCGCGACGTTGGAGTACACCATTCGCGGCACACGCGGCCTGTATCGCTTCAGCGGCGTGCAAATCACCGCCAGCAGCGCACTCGGCATCTTCAGCCGTCGCTCGGCCCTGGCGTCGGACAACCAACTGCTCATCCAACCCGAGGCGGCACGGCTGCGCGCCATCACCATCCGGCCGCCTCGCACGCGCGGCTTCGCCGGCCCGATCCCCTCACGTCAGGGCGGCTCGGGCGTGGATTTTCTCGGCCTGCGCGAATACCAGATGGGTGACCGGCTGCGCTGGGTGAACTGGCGCGTGACGGCACGCGCGATGGAGCGCACCACGCACGGCGTGTTTACGAATGTATTCGAACAGGAGCGCCTCGCCGACATCGGCATCATCCTGGACGCGCGGCAGACGAGCGATCTGCGCACGTCAGAGGGCGCGCTGTTCGAATATTCAAACCGCGCGGCGGCGGCGCTGACCGAATCATTCCTCGACGCCGGCAATCGCGTGGGGCTGCTGATCTACGGCAGTGGCATCGACGGCGTCTTCCCCGGCTACGGCCGCATGCAACGCGATCGCATCTTGCGCGCGCTGGGTCGCGCCGTCGCCGGCCACCATTTTGTGTTCGAGACGCTGCGCAACCTGCCAACGCGCTTCTTCCCGGCTCAGTCGCAGATCATCTTCGTCAGCCCAGTAGGCAGCGACGACCCGCCAACGCTGCTGCAACTGCGCGCGCAGGGTTACGCGGTGATGGTGGTCAGCCCAAATCCCATTGCGTACGAGGCGCGCGCGTTTGCCGATGACTACATTGCGCGCAGCGCCAGGCGCATCGCCGATGCCGAGCGCAGCTTCAATTTTCAGCAGATGCGTCGCGCTGGCATTCAGGTGGTGGACTGGGATGTGGCGCTGCCGCTGGATGCGGTCATCCACGAGGCGCTGGCGCGCCAGCCGGCCTCGCGCCGGCCGCTGGTCATCAACCGTTAAATGAAATGAATCTCAAGGTCGCACAATCTCCGATAACGCGCAGCATGGTGATCGCGTGCGCGATTGTCACGCTGGCGCTGCTCGCGCTGGGCTTCGCGCTCAGCGGGACATGGTTGGGCGTCGCGCTGGCTGCCGGCGTGGTGAGCGCGTGGTTGCTCGGCCTGCGTTATAAACAATTCAACGACGCCTTCGCGGACATTGGACTGATCTGTGCGTTTGCGTTGGCGGTCGCCGGCATCTTGATGCGCGCGCCGGCGCTCGTGATGATCGCCGCCGGCACGGCTGCGCTGCTGTGCTGGAGCTTCATGCGCTTCGAGCTGCGCATGGCAGCGGTGCAGCGCGTCGATCACGTGGAGGTGATGACACGGGGGCATCTACGCTGGGCGCTGACTGCGAGCGCCATCGGTCTCGCGCTGGCCGGCCTGGCGGCGCTGGTGCGCACCGACTTCACCTTCGCCGGCGTCTTCTTCACCGGCCTGTTCGTCACATTGCTACTGAGCGCGGTGATTGGCCGGTGGCGTGGGGAGAAGTGATCTTGCAAAAACCTCACGAACCGCAACAAAGGCAAGTTCCAGCCAGTCTACGCATCCTGCTTCAAAATGTATTACGTGCCTTTCTTCTCGCCCACACGCATGAGCAGATTTTTGTCGACCAGGTCGGCCAGATCCATGCGCAGCGTCTCCGGCGTCACGTTGGGACACAGCACCTGAAAATCCTTGTTCGTGATGCGGCCATGATCGCGCACATACTGAATCGCGCGCGCCTGGCACTCATTCACGGTCAGGTTGCCTGAGGGAGTGGGCACTTCCGCCGCCGGCGCGTTGCTACGCCCCGCACCACCGCAATTGACTGGCAGTCGCGCACTCAACGTCGAGCGCACCATCGGCGCGAGCGACCGCTCGATTCGGCAGATCATCATCGAGGGAATCGTAATCGGGCTGCTGAGCTGGCTGATTGGTGCAGCACTGGCTTGGCCGGTCGCCGGCTGCTGGCCGAAGCAGTAGGCCGTCGTTCTTGCGCCGCTCGCTCAACTTCGAGTTCTCGTTTCGTGGTTGCCGGCCATGCGCGCGACGTGATCCATCTTGAATGGATCAATGCGGCCTTTGCCGTCGAGCACGAGTTCGCTCACATGACCTTCATTTCATCTAGCCACAAACAGGCTCAGGTCACATCTTTCGTATTCAAGTCCCACAACCCAAGTATCGTAAAAATACAAGTGCC
>JBDHWI010000165.1:0-7790 GCA_039810125.1 Thermoflexales bacterium
TCCGACTATCGCGGCCACGACCAGAGCGAAGGTGAAGCGCGCGGCGCATACAGCACGCCAGACTACACGATCGACGTGCTGAACGGGTTGGCGTCGGTGAAGCGCTACAAGGATGCCGATCCGAATCGCATCGGCATGTGGGGACATTCGATGGGCGGCTACATTGCGCTGCGTGCAATGGTGATCAACAAGGACATCAAGGCCGGCGTGATCTGGGCCGGCGTCGTCGCGTCGTATCAAGATTTGCTTGAGCGCTGGCGACGCAACAGCCCCAACGCCACGCCCACGCCGGATCCCAATGCCACGCCGAGCGCGGGACGACGCTGGCGGCAGACGCTGCAGGAAGAATATGGCACACCGGCAGAGAACCCGACCTTCTGGAATTCGATCTCGGCCAACAGCTATCTGCAAGACCTGTCGGGGCCGGTGCAATTGCATCACGGCACAGCAGATGCGGATGTGCCGTATGAGTTTTCGGTGGCGCTGGATCAGCAAATCCAGGCTGCCGGTGGCTCGGTTGAACTGCTTACCTACGCCGGCGACAATCACAACCTCTCAAACAACCTGTCGCTCGCGCTGCGCCGGTCGGTGCAGTTCTTCGACAAGCATGTGAAGGGCGCTTGACGCAGATCTCACCGAGTGTGGGCTAGGCCTGCGTTGACAGCGCCTGACGGAGCGCAACCCCGCGCTCGCCAAACGTAGCCACCAGCACGGCGCCGATCGTTGCCGATGCGGCAATGCTGCCCACGAACGTCACTGCGAGCATGGTGAATCGCTCCGCCGCGCGCGGCGCACCCACGCGCCAGCCGAGCAGGTCCATGCCGACATTGACGATGAGATAGACCAGCGCGCACAACAGCGCAGCGCTCAACGCGACGCGCAACGCACGTTCACGCCGGCGCAGCGCGATCGCCATCGCCCAAGCTGTGACGAAGCTCACGATAGCGGTCGAGAGGACGAACAACAGCGTATACAAGTTGTGGATGGGCATTCGCAACGCGTCGTTCTCGATCAGCGCCGGTTCCAACGCCTGCATCGCCAGCATGACGATGAGCATCGCGGCGGCCCAGATCGCGCCTGCGCCGGCAGCGCGTTTCGCCTCGGGTGAGCCGGCGAGTCGCGCGATCAGCGCGCCCCAGGCCATGCCGCCACCCAGCAAGCCGAGCAGCGCGAAGAACGCGGCCGGCAGCACACGCTGCACATCCATCGTATGCCCCGGCAACAGGCCGTGCACAATTCCGCCGGCGCCGATGCCTAGCACCAGTCCGCCGACCTGGCAGATGGGCGAGAGCAGCGCGGATTTCAAGCTATTGGACATGGTTGCTCCTTTGCGAGATATGCGTCAATCAGCTCATATGGATGATAACGGCTGAATTCGTCGCGCAGCCGCGACACATTCTCCTTCCACTGCGGCTCGCTCAGCAGCCGCTCCACACCGCGCCGGATGTCGGCGGGTTTGGGATTCTCGGTGCGCAGGTCAATGCCGACGCCGCAGTAATCCACGTGGGCGTTGACATCGTTCTTGCCCTCGCGGATGCCGGCCGTCAACAGCGGGACTCCGTGGCTGAGCAGGACGCTCCCGTAGCCGCCGTTGCAGATGAACACATCCACGTGGTCGAGGATGAAGTCGAAGTCCACGAAATCCTCGATGACGATGTTGTCCTGTGGGTATGCCTTGCGCAGCTCTTCAGTCTTGCTATGCCCGGTGGTGACGATGAGCAGCGCGCCGCTGTCCTTGAGCGCCTCCAGCGCGGGCACGATGAGTTTGTTCGGATCTTTGTTGTCCACCGTGCCCTGCGAGATCAGGATCACCCGCTCGAACTTGCTGAGCTTGTCCGCCTGTGCGAACGGCTGCGCGATGGCTGCCTTGTAGGGCAGTAACGCGCCGACGAACTTCACTTTTGGGTTGGGATTGCGCCGCAGATAGGCAAAGCCCGGCACGCCGTTCTGAAAGATCAAGTCGGGACTGCGATACGGCACATCGAGAAACGAGCCTGCGATGGGTGCAAGCCCTTGTTCGCGCAACGTGCCGTTGTAGATGTCCTTCACCTCACCCATCGCCAGCTTGTCCATCACCGCGCCCATGAGTTGATGGCCTAGTCGTGTGACGGCATTCGTCGCCGGCTTCAAGCCGGAGAAGGCAGGCGGCACATCGGACGCGGACTCCGCCGACGGCCCCACCTCGACCGCATACACGCACTTGCCCAGTTTCTCCTTGACGAACTTCATCGCGTAGAACGCGACGTCGCAGAAGAGGATGTCGAACGGAAATATCTCGTTGACCTCGCGCACGTCCTCGAAGTGCTGCAGCACGTTGCTGACGAAGATGTGCTTGCCCTCGAAGCGGATGAGCGCCATGCCCTTCAACTTCGCGCGTTCTGGGAACAGCTCACCGATGTTGTCGCCGTTGACCTCGGTGGCGCACTTGAACGGGAAATACGGAATGCCCATCCGCTCCAGCTTCTTGGCGTAGCTCGGCCCCGCGTACCAGCGCACGTCGTGCCCCGATTCTTTCAAATGCACGGCGATGCCGGTCAGCGGGTTGAAGTGACCGTCGAACGGCATGGTGGCGAAGAGTATTTTCATGCGACTGCCTCGGTTGAGGAGTTGGACTCCTTGAAGGAGTCCAACTCCTGCCTACTGATGCTCACTGCAGAGCCTGCCAGTTCAGGAGAATCAGAATGGTCCATATGAGGGCGAAGAGCGGCGGGATGGGCAAGGCAAATCCCCACCAGAAGACGGCCCCGATTGGGACGAGAATAAGCGTAAGGATGGCCCCGGACCGTTGCCCGCCCCACAAAGACGCGCTGGCGGCAATCTCGAGAATGCAGACCAGAAGAAAGGCAGCCAGAAGAGGCACGGTCGTCGGTATGCCGAGACGTTCGAAAGGCCCTCGTCCGTAGGCGGGAAAGCCCATGACGATGGGGATGTCGCGCCCGATCACGAGATTCCGGATGGCCGGGAAGCAGAACACTCCAAGACCAATGGCGATAAACCATTGGAGGATGGCAGCCACTCGGATCAGAGTTGGAACAGTCATGATGATCTCTCCTCGGTGAATCATTAGACCCTGCTTCATCGCCGTTACGGTCCTCCGCGCAGCAACGCGATGCCGATCACGAGCGGCATGACGTGATGCAGGACAGGGAAATAAATGTCACGGGGCGAGAGGACGGGAAGCGCCACCAGCCACGCGATGTTCCAAACGATGGTGGCCCAGCCGATCCATGTAGCGACTAATCCAGATTGGAGCAAAGCACCCCCGAAGACCGCCTGAGCCAGGAATGCCATGACAACGTAGATAACAATGAGGTCATAGAGCTTGCCGTACTCGAGCGTCAACTGGAGCGCCTCGGCGACCACGAGCAGGATGCCTCCGAACAGGTATGCAGTCGCGCCAATCATTGCCAGCACGCGGCCGGCGGTGTTTTGAAGCGCCCCTGCGAGCAGTACGAAACCGATCGCCGTGATAGCGACGGCAGCCAGGACGAAACCGCGTTCCCATACGAAGTAAGCGCGGGTCGGCGGCAAGCCCCCCGATTGCCCGCCCCGAAACCAAAACATCAACACGCCGGCTAGAACGGCGACAGCGCCCACAATCAGGATAAACCCAGCCGCACGTTCGATGCCCCAATCCTGTAGACCAATCATTGCTCACCTCATCGTTCAAGTATTTTGACGCGGCGGCGGCACCAGGCCGAGTTGCTGCATCAAGCCGAACTGATCAACCTCGACCCAATGCTCGACGATCTTCCCATCGGCAATGCGATGGATGTCAATAAACGACCATTACGCACGCCTTCCAGTGGGTGGAATACCCATGAACGCGCCGTTGTGCGTGCCTTCGCTTTGCATTCGCACGACGACTTTGTCGCCTTCCGCAATCGTGTCGAGGGTGGTGGCGTGGTGGTCGGGGAAGCCGACGAACAACAGTGTGAACCACGCGCGGGCCGCTTCGACGCCCGACGGCATTCCCATCGCCGGAGCGTGCTCGACGAAGTTCGGGCTGAGCAAGCTGAGCGCGCCATCCAGGTCTTTGGCGTTGATGCACTCAGCAAACTGGTGGACGAGGGATTTGTTTGATTCGAGTGTCATGGTTGTTGGGTGGTCCGAGCGGTCGGAGCGCTTTGAGCGCTCCGACCGCTATGCGTTATTTGACCGTGAACGGCATGACCATGCCGAGTGCGAAGTGTGGCTTGCCGGACTTCGGATCGGGGATGTAGCAGATCGCCACATAGTTCCCCGCTGTCAGGTCGAGGTTGAGCCAGCCGCTCAGGCCGGGATTCAGCCCCTGCATCCCACCCAGCGTGTCGAATGGCGGCGGGCCGGAAGGCGGACCTTGAGTCTGAAAGAAGGCGGCCATGTCATCCACAGTCTTGCCCGGCGCGAGCTTGAGCACCTGCAACTCATGAGGCTGCGGCCCATCGTTCACGATCTTCCACACCTGCTTGCCGGCTTTCATCTCAGACGACATGTCGAAGTGAAAATCCTTCATCGTAACCGTCAGATCGGCCTGCGGCTCGGCGGGTCTTGCCTCGCCGGCAGTTGTGACCGTCAGCGGCTTGATCATACCTTTGGCGAAGTGAGGCGCGCCGTCGTCACTGGTGAAAAAGCAGATCAGCACGTACTGGCCGGGTGACAGATCGAGCGTGACGTTGCTGCTCTGATTGGGAAAAACTGCACCCGGCCCGCCGACCAGGGTGATGAGTGGAAAGGCGTCGTTCTCACTTTTCTTCAGTGCGTCTTCAAGTTGCGTCATCGTCACGCCGTCATTCAGGCGGGCGAGTTGGGCGTGGTGCGGCTCCTTGCCGGCGTTCTCGAACTTGAACGTGACCAGACCGGCGGCGATCTGGTCGGGTGCGTCGTATGAGAAGTCGTGGCCTTCGATCTTGACCTCGACTGCTGCAGTCGCTGGCGCGGCCGGCGCGGCTGCCTGCGCCGGCTCAGGGGCCGCCGTGGGCTGGGCAGGCTGCATCTGCGTGCTGCACGCGCCGAGCGCCAACGCGGCCAGGGCGAGGGCCGGCAGCAAGATGCGAAACGGATGTGTGTTCATGCTGATCGTGTTTCCTCCGGCGATCAGCGTAGTGGAAGGCGCATGTCGGCGCATGCGTGCGCGCACGTATCAGCGCACGTATTCGGCGCGTGCGTCAATGGTGGCATCGCCGACGTAAAACGTCACGTCGCCATCAAGCATCCAGAAGCCTTCTCCCTCACGATGATGCATGTGCAGCGGTGCCCCTGCGTTGGGCGGGTGCGGCACCTCCACGGTGGCTGACATCCTGTCGTGGCTCGATTGCCACATCCACACCGAGGCTGTGCGCAAGGCAAGCGAGTTCAATCTTCCCAACGCTCGTCCGTAGCTTCTAGGCTTGTCTCGCTCTCTCCAGCTTAACGAAGGGTGACTGCACAGTTGTGCTTTGACCGCAAGGCTCTTCACTTCCTTCGACAGTCTGGCTCACCCGCGGACGATCAGAAGGATCCCCTACAGGGTTGAACGAGACCATGACGATTGCAGCGCCGAGAAGGGTTGCGCCAACGATCAGCAAAATTCCGCTCAAGCGAGCAGCAATATCGACCATGAGAACTCCTTGTTCGGTGTCTACGTCGCCTGGGGTTGAACCTTCGCCTGTCTTGAGTGTGGATAAGAGTACTCTGCCTTGTACCCAAGCAGTCTCCCGATCGGAGCCAGCAATCCAAAGAGCAGCGTCTGCACCAGCCGCGGCGGCCGTGCCAGGATCAGTTCGTTCCGATATGCCCGCATCACCAGTGCCATCTGGAATGGGTTCGGCAATCCCGTCTTCGGATTTACCTTGCCGTCCTGAGCGAGACCGAAGAATGTCTCGAAAAAGTTTTCGAATTTGAGTGCCGGCCGGACCTCTACAAGCACATGCAACTCGTCGGCACCTGAGTTCCACCAGACGTGCGGCATATCTGCAGGGACGACAAGTTTCCCGCCTGGACTGCTGTTTACTTCTTTGCCGGCCACCCGGCCGCGCAGCGTTCCAGAAATGACTTCAAAGCGCTCCTCCTGTAAGGGGTGGATATGTTCGGCTGCTACGAAGCCGCCCGGCTGCATGTAGATATCCGCTTGCATCAACTCGCCGCTCGTATCGCGTGCGGTCTTGCGGAAGACAATCTTCTCTCGCGTAACTGGATGTTCGAGCACGTCACCTGATTTGACCATTGTGGTGCCTCCTTCACTGTTATATGCGGCTGACTTTCATAGTGTGATCCACGGTGATATAGTGGCACACATTCAGGTGGTTTAGCAATAGACCTGTGATTTATTCGTAGAAAAAGGCCATGGCGTTCGGTAAAAAGGGGCGACCTCCAGAAGACCGGCTCGCGCGCCAGCGTGAGATCTATAGCGCGGTGTCGCCTTTGATCGTGGAAATCGGGGCGCGCCAGCTATCCATGCGCCAAGCTGCCGGTGCGGCATGCCTAAGCCTGGGCGGTCTCTATCATTACTTCCCGACCAAGCGCGACCTCGTTCTGCATGGACTGCGTCCTGAGGCGATTTCGATGCGCTGCCAGGAATTTCACAACCAGTTCGGCTATCTCGCAGAATCAGACACGCACCGATATATAGAGGAAGGCATTAGGGTTATCGTGGATCATGTCGGATTCTGCCGCCCCGCGATTCACGCGGCGCTGGAACTCGGTACCGAATCGTTCTGGGAGGTGATCGAGACGTTGCTCACTTCCACTACGCTGGACTTCGAGGTAAACCTGCGACGGGTAGCTCCAGGGGCCAGCGATCACGAAATACATCAATGGACGCGGACGATTTGCCGCTCCATCTGCGCTGCGCTTCTCGACAAGCGCATTACCACGGACGAGCTAAGCGACGAGCTACGCATGCTGGTAGACGGCTACACGAACCGTATTGGCCGAGGCGGGCGATCGCAGGCCTATCCCCTTATCGATACTGCTACGGCCGTGCTTGTGCACGAACACTGACAGCGAAAGCAGTCTGCCCAAGTCAGCCATGGCTTATGTTGGGCGTCGTCGAGGTTGTGACGTTGTGCGGACGGCAATGTCGTCGTTTACAGCATGGGCCCGTTGATTACCTATGATCTGACGGTGCGTGACCGGTGAACGCGGCTGCGTGCAACGGGCCTCAAGCTAGCCTTGAGCGTCGTCGCGTAGGACGCTTGCCAACCCATGCTCTACGGCCCAGCGCACGATCTGCGCTCGGTTCGTCAGCCCTAACTTTGAGAGGGTGTTGGCAACGTGCTTCTCGACCGTGCGCTTGCTGAGCACAAGCTTGCCGGCGATCTCGCCGTTGGACAGGCCCTGCGCGATCAGCGCCGCGACTTCGCGCTCGCGCTCGGTCAATTCCGGGGAGGCCGCTCGTTTGTCCTGCGAAGGTGCCGATCCAGGCAAGGACAGGTTGAGGGCGTATTCGATTGCCTGCTCGATGGATAACGCGCGCCCCTTGTCCTGCTCTGCCTCGAATGCGGCGGTGCTCAACTTCGCCTTCGCCAGGCCAATGTAATGCTCATAATCCAACTTTTCAGGCGGCCGCAAGATGGCAGACTCACCCTTGCCATGCGCAATCGCGGCAGCAAACAGGCGGGCACCCTCAGCGGCCATCCCGTTGACCGTAGCCAGGGCGGCAAAGCCCCGCAACCCGTCCAGTACACCCTTTCGGTCGCCCTGCATGTGCTGCGCCTCCAGACTCTCGAGGAACAGGGCATGGGCGCGCTGAATGTCGCCCTGATACAGGTAAATGTAGGCCAGGTTGTGTAACGCCATCGGTGTTTCACGGACTGAGCCGAGTTCGCGAA
>JBDHWI010000166.1:0-7747 GCA_039810125.1 Thermoflexales bacterium
CCGGCGCCTCGACGAGGTTGCCCTCGTTGAACACGACGCCGACGGTGCTCATCTCGTGGATCACGCGCCCATGCTCAGCCGGGTTGTGCAACTCACTCTGCTGCTTGAGCAGGCGCAACGAATCGCGCGCCAACTCGAACTGCCCACTTTGCAGCATGGGTAGCACCGCATAGGCGGTGTCGATGCCGAACCACCACGGGTATTCCGGCAGCCCAGCACCCACGCAGCGCCCAATTGGCGTCTCGCGCATGAACATCTGGTTAAGCCATTTCGACCAACCGATTGCCTCGTTCAAGTTTGCATCCGGCGTCAGCACTTCGCTGACACCGCTGATGATCTCAGCCAGCGCAGACTTCTCAGCAAACAGCGCGGCATGCTGTCGTTGAAGCTTCTTCAACGTCGCCAACGCGTCCTGCTGCGATTGCACCGAGCCGGCAATGAAAAACTTCGCTTCCAGATTCCCGCCGGCAGGGGGTGGGGAGAAGGTCATCTCCGCCGCTGTGCCGTTGCCGCTCGTGCGATTCACCGCCCACAGGGCATCGTCAATCTGGACCTGCATTGGCGCGACATCAGACGCAATCGCGCAGCACCACGCGTTGTTGGCGTCGGTGAAAATGCAACGACCTTGCGCATCGAATATCGCGCCATCTTTGCCATCGATCATGCCGGCTCGCTCGCCCAGCCACGCCGGCTGCAAATCGCTGCGAAACAGTGCGCGGATTTTTACATCGCGCAGATCCTCATTTGACTGAATCTGGAGCGTGACGATCAACCCTTCCACGCCATCCGGCACAAAGTCGCGCCGCGTGATGCGCAGTGGACCGACGTGATACTCGAACTCGGTCCAACCGAGGCCGGCGCGGCATGCAGTCGCCTCGCTTAGCCAATGCACTGGCGCATCGCCGGCGCTTACGCCGAACCAATAGCCATCCAGCAGCTTAATCGGATGGTCCCACACGCCGCCCATCTCTTGCGGCACATGCCCGCCCCACGAATCCGGAAACTGGCCATTCTGGGAGCTAATAACGTAGACGCGGTCGCCGCAAGTGGCGATAGGATCAGACAGGCGATGTGTCTTGGTTTGGGGTTGGGTCATTTGATAAGGGGCGCGTTATGGTGCGACGAGCGGCCGGATGAGGTGCGCAAGCCACGGCAGACCGCCGGTGCAGGCATACGCAACGAGCGTGAGGCGCACCGCCTTGCCGGCAGCGGTGGCTGCAACAAAGACGAGCGGCCTCATCTTCAGTGCGCCGGCGATGAGTCCGCCCACATCGAAGGCGGGGTTGGGCAACGCAGCCATGACAAAAATCATCAGCGGTCCGAAACGCCGCATCAACGTGTGCAGGTGTTGATAGATGCGCCCCTGGGGCAGGACCGCCGTGCCGCCATAGCCGGCCATGTAACCGGTCAGTTCGCCGATGGCCGAACCGATGCCAGCGACCAAGCCAGTGGCCAACGAGCCATAGATGGGGCCGGCGGCGCACGCCACCACAAACGCCGGCGCAGGGATGAAAACGGTGGCATTGCCGACAACACTAAGCACAAACAGGCCGACCAGGCCAAGCTGGCCAAAGGTAATCAGCGCATCGCGAAAGTGGGTCGTAAGAAAGATCACAGCGCCGCTGATGGCAAGCGCCAGCCCCAGCAAAAACAACGCGCGCAGCCGCGATTTTGGCGTGGGTGCGGCGAAGGTCTCTTCGAGTGGCGCTGCGTTCATCGGCACAGGCGTGGCGATCACCTCCGCCGGCGTTTGCATTTCCATCCCGCCGCTGACGGCCGGCACAAAGTGCACTTCGCTGCTTTCCGTCAATGGGTGACGCAAGCCCTGCTTGCTCGTTGCGCCATCGACCACCAACGCGAGATGCGGCTTGAGCCGGTCGTCGGCCACGAGGCGCGCTTTGATGCCTGGGTAGCGTGTGTCGAGGTCGTCAATTGCCTCGCCAACCGTCGCGCCAATGGCCGGCACTTCTGACAGGCCGCCGGTGAAATTACGAAGCAGAGAGGGAATCCATATCGTCGCCATCGGTCCTCATGCGTGGGCTGTATCGTGGGTGCGAAGGATGAAACACCGATCGCGTCGGCCCGACACGCATTTTACTGAGAACGGACAGCGCGCCACCCAAAGCGACAGATCACTTTGGGTGGCGTCGGCGGCGCACCGATCAGAACTTCCAGCGCCCTTGCGCCTTGAGCAAAGGCTCGTAGCCGGCCTTGCGCAGCACGCCCTGCACCTCGGCGCGCGTGGCATGCCGCGCCGGCAGGGGTGATGGGTCTTGTGCAAGATGCAGCAGCGCGCGCGCCGCAAAGGCGGTGCTGCCGCGCAAGCCGCGCATGTCCACCTTATCGAGCGTGTCGCCCCAGGTGTGCGGGCCGGCATGAGGCAGCTTCGCGCCACCCGTGCCTGCCATCAGCGTCGGCACGCCCTTCAAGAAAAATGAGAAGTGATCTGAGTAAGGCACGATGTGCTCGGTGGATGGCAGCACTTCATGCACATGATCGGCGGCCAGCGCGCGGAAGAAGGTCACCAACTGATCGCAGTCGAGGCCATTGATGCCGAGCCACAGGTCGCCGCTGTTGGCGACGATATCGCAGTTGAATACGAACCGGATGCGCTTCAACTCTCGGCGATGCGCGTTGGCGTAAGCCAGGCTGCCAATCATGCCGATCTCTTCGCCTGACCACAGCGCCACGCGGATGCCGAGCCGCAGATGCTCGCGCACCTGCATCAGCGCGCGCGCGGCTTCCATCACCGCAACCGTGCCGCTGGCGTTGTCCACTGCGCCTTGTGCGATATCGTGGCCGTCGTAGTGCGCGCACAGCATCAACATGCCGGCCTGCGGATCTGTGCCGGGGATGTCGCCAATCACGTTCAAGCCCTGCGCTGGGGATGAGGTGCAGTCGACGCGCAGTTGCGCCTTAAGCGCGCCGGCGTTCAACATGCGCTCCAGCCTTGAAACATTTTCAAACGATACGCCGACGCCGGGGATGGGCGCCGGCTTGCCGCCAAAATCGAGGCTGCCGGTGGGAGGCAGACAACCCGGCTCTGCGCCGCCGAATACAAAGCCGACACAGCCGGCAGCAACCGCGCGCGAATACTTCTCCAGGCGATGTGAACCATGTCCACGCACGACAGCGATCTTGCCCTTGGCAGCCTTGCCGGCGCGCGCAAAATCGGCCACTTCGCCATTGCCGACGAAAATAATTGCCGCGCTGAGGTCGCAGGCGGGTGTGCCGGGCAGGGCGATGCAGTCGAGAGTGTGGTTGCCGGCGGTGAGCGAAGCTGGACCACGTTGCCAGCCATGCATGGCGAATGGCTCGATGTGAACGTCACTCAAGCCGTATGCGCGCAACTGGTCGGCAATGAAGGCAGCAGCGTTGCGCTCATCGTCGCTGCCGGCGAAGCGGCCATTGAAATCATCGCATAGCACCTTCATGCTGCGCCATGCGCTGGGCGATGTCCAGATATCGCCAATCATTCCGCGTTCGGCGGAGAGAAATGCATTTGTCATGATGGATGTGCCTATTGCAGGCGAATGCGCGGATCGATCAGCGCGTAGGAGATATCGACCAGCAGCGTCGCGCCAATGAAGATGAAGGCGTTGAACATGACGGCAGCCTGGATGACCGGGTAATCTCGACCAGAGATGGCGCCGTAGAACCATGACCCCATGCCTGTCCATGAGAATGCGGTCTCGGTCAGGATGGCGCCGCCGAGCAGGCCACCGATCTGCAGACCAATGACGGTGATGACCGGCAGCATGGCATTGCGCAGCGCATGTTTCAGCAGCACGCTGCGATTGTTCAACCCTTTCGCCCGCGCCGTGCGGACGTAATCGGTGCGCATCACCTCAAGCATGGATGCGCGTGTGAGCCGCATGATCGACGGCATGATGGTGAAGCTGAGCACGACCGAAGGCAGGATCAGGTGCTTGATGACGTTGAGGAAGTAATCGGGCCGACCCATCAGCAAGCTGTCGATCAGGTAGAAGCCAGTCACGGGCGTGATGTTGATGTTCGCGTCCACTCGCGCACCCGGCGGCAGAATTTTCAGGTTTACGCCAAACAGATAGATCATGATCAACGCCAGCCAGAACACCGGCATGGAGACGCCGGTGAGCGCGATCAAGTTGGCAAGTGTGTCGATGGGCGTGTTGCGCTTGATGGCTGCAATCACCCCCATCACCACGCCCAGAATGATGCCGATGAACAGCGCGCCAAAAATTGCCTCGATAGTCGCCGGCAACCGATAGGCCAACTGGCTGGTCACCGACACGCGATTGACGATGGAGTTGCCGAGGTTGCCCTGAAGAACCTGCTCGACATAGCGGCCGTACTGCACAAGGATGGGCTGGTTCAAACCCATTTGCTCCTTGTATTTCTCCACGTCCTCCTTGCGCGCGCGCTCGCCCAGCATGATCACGGCTGGGTCGCCCGGGATAAGCCGGACGAAGACGAACGATAAAAACGAGATCACGATCAGCGTGGGGATCAGCGTGATCAGCCGGCGAATGATGTATACGCCCATAGTGCGAGTGCAGATGAAAAGGCGATGCCGGCGCAGCCCATCCCGAAAGACAGGCTGCGCCGCGTTGTCTAGTCAAGGCTATTTCACGACAGACAGATATTCCAGCTGGTCGCGGAACACCAGCGGGCGATAGCCCTGCAAGAAGGTGTGGTTGAACGTGACGGTGGCCGGCCACGCCACTGGGATGCGCGCCACATCGTCGTACACGATCTGCTCAGCTTGCTGATAGATCTTTTCACGCTTGGCCGGATCAGACTCGACGCGACCCTGCAGCAACAGCTCCTGCAACTTGGGGTTGTTGTAGCCGTCCTCGATGTTCGGGTTCGGCGGGTCTTTCCAGATGAAGTGGTAGCCGATGAAGTTGTCTGGGTCACCGTTGTCAGAGCCCCAGCCCAACGCCCACATCGGGAACTTGCCTTCTGTGCGATCGGTCAAGTAAGCGCCCCAGTCCTTGGTCTGCAGATTGAGCTTGATACCGACCTTGGCGAGGTCAGCGGCCATCGCCTCCGAGAGCGCCTTGGAGTCGGGGAAGTAGCCGCGGATGACGGGGATGTACCAGAAGTCGGTGGTGAAGCCATCGGGCAGGCCGGCCTTCTTCAGCAACTCCTTCGCCATATCCTGGTTGTATTCATACGGCTTGAGCTCAGGATTGTGGCCGAGGATGGCTGGCGGTTGGAAGCCGGCGGCGCGTTGCGCGTATTCGCCATAGAACGTCTTGACCAGCAAGTCCCAATCCACAGCGTGAGCGATGGCCTGGCGCACTTCCAGCTTGTCAAACGGCTCTTTGGCCTGATTGAAGGCGATGTAGCCAACGCTGAGCGAGGGCTGCACAGTCTTCACGTAGTCGGGATTGCCCTCCAGGGTTGCGGCATCGGTCTGTGCGAGGTCGGCCATGTCCACGGTGCCGGCCTGGAACTCTGCAAAGCGCGTGTTGTTGTCGGGGATCGAACGCCAGATCACCGTCTTGACGATGGGCTTCTGGGTGTAGGGCAGGTTGGCGCTGCCGCCCCACCAGTCGTCATTGCGCTCCACCGTGATCTTGTCGTTTGGCACCCAGCTGATGAACTTGAAGCGGCCCGTGCCGACCGGCGTGCCGGCCTGCGTGGCAAATTTCTCACCCTGCTCTTGAATGGCCTTCGGGCTGGCGATGCCGAAGTTGAACAGCGCCAACTTGACCAGGATGAGCGCCGACGGTTCCTTCAGCGTGATGCGGAAGGTGTGCTTGTCAACCACCTCGGTCGTGTCGACGAGCCCGCTCATCTCGGTGTCCCAATACTCATACTTCTGGCTCGGATAGCGATACTTGCTGTTGGGATCCTGCCAGCGGTCGAAATTGAACTTGACGGCGTCGGCATCCAGGTCGGTGCCGTCGTGGAACTTCACGCCTTCGCGCAGCTTGAAGTCCCATACCTTGCTGTCGGTGGTGGTCCACGATTCAGCCAGCCACGGCACCACTTTGGTGCTGGTGCCTTCGATGATGGTCAGCGTGTCGTAAACGGCAAGACAGACGCGGGCAGATTCGCCGTCGGTCACGATGGCGGGGTCGAGCGCGACGCTGTCGCCGCCACGACCGATGATGAGCGTGTCGGAGGCGGTGCCGGCTGCCGGCGCCTCAGTGGCAGCCGGGGCTTCCGTGGCGGCTGGCGCCTCAGTTGCGGCCGGCGCTTCGGTCGCCGCAGGCGCCTCGGTGGCAGCCGGAGCTTCCGTGGCGGCTGGCGCTGTTGTGGCGGCCGGGGCCGGCGCCGCGCCGGCGCAGGCAGACAGCAAGATGCTGAATGCCGCTGCTAGCGGAATGATGCGATGTATCGTCCTCATGGTTCTCCTTTTTGTTTTTCTTGCGATTCAGTAAGTAAGATGAGAGATGGATGGCGCTGCGCGAGACCATGGACACATGATCCGGCACGCCGCGCACGCGTCTCGGCAAAGCAAAAGACTCCCAAGCCTGTTTTATCGAGCAGGTATCACTGACAGGCACACACCTCCCTGTGGCAAATGCAGCCGGCGGCTACTTGCCGCTCAACGTCGGGTCGAGGGCATCACGGATGCCATCACCCAACAGGTTGAAGCCCAGCACCGTGACCATGATGGCGAGGCCAGGAAACAACGCCATATGCGGAGCCTGCCGGTAATACTTGATGGCGTCTGAGATCATGACGCCCCACTCCGGCGTGGGCGGCTGTGCGCCCAACCCTAGAAAGCCCAATGCCGCCGACTGCAGGATGATGCCGCCGACGCCCAGCGTCGCGCCGACGATCACCATCGAGATCAAGTTCGGCAGGATGTGGCGCAAGATGACTTGCGTATGCGATGCGCCCTGGGAACGCGCCGCGTCCACATATTCACGGGTTTTGAGCGAGAGCGCCATGGCGCGCGTGACGCGCAGCCCGCCGGGGATGCCGACAATGGTGATGGCTATCACGGTGTTCAGCAGGCTCGGCCCCATCATTGCCACCACTGCGATGGCCAGCGGAATGGCGGGAAATGCAAGCAGGATCTCGGTAAAGCGCAGCACCAGCATGTCCACGACGCCGCCAAAATAGCCGGCGACCATGCCGATGGCTGTGCTGAGCGTGGTGCCGATCAGGATGGTCAGCAGCGCCACCAGCAGTGAATAGCGCGCGCCGTGCATCACCCGCCGGAAAATGTCGCGGCCGATGAAGTCATTGCCAAAAGGATATTGCGCAGACGGCGGCTTGCGCGACATCACCATGTTGCTGTCGATGCTTGGGTCGTATGGGTCGATGATGGGAACAATAACGGCGATGAGCGTAATGACCAGCACGATGGCGAGGCCAACCATGCCGTTGGTGCTGCGGCGCAGCCGGCGCCAGGCCAGCTTCGCCGGACTTTGCGGCGCAATGGTCGTCATCGGTTCTGCGCTGTGCAGCGCAACCGATGGGGAAACGGGTGACGCAGGGGGTGCTGTGCTCATTTGAAATTTCGAACGAGTGTAGTGGAGAATGCGCAGCCTGCAAATGCAGTTTCTCGCAGCTGGCAGCGACAGGAAGATGCCAATTGCAGGGCCTGCATTGCTGGCCGCTTTAATTTTGCCCTCACTGCATTGAGCCGCCCTGCGCCAGCTAGGCTCAATGCATTGACCCAATGCTCGTGTAGCTCAAAAGGAGATAGCGAACGTATGACCCCAAACAAACGACTCACGTCTGTGTTTGCTGTGGCGGCTTGCGCGGCGCTGCTGCTCTCGGCCTGCGCGCCGGCAGCCAC
>JBDHWI010000167.1:0-7719 GCA_039810125.1 Thermoflexales bacterium
GCGTCGCCGGCGCGATGTGCGACGACGCGAAAGCCATGGCGCAGGTAGAAGCCAATGGCATCATCCCACGTCTCGGTCGTCTCCAGCACAACAGCGCGGCAACCCCGCCGGCGCGCCTCCTCCAGCAGCGCCTGCAAGAGCCGTGAGGCGATGCCCATGCGCCGGCGCTCGCGCTGAACCGACATGCGCACCACGCGCATCACGCCTTCACTTTCAGGAACAATGGCGCCGGTGCCGACCAGTTCACCAGCGAGCCACGCGCACAGGAAGGCGCCTTCGGCATGGCTCGTTGCGATGTCATTCAAGTCAGGGTTAAGCGCAAGGTCAAGCACACCCCAATGCTCTTCGAGTCCCTGCAAGATGAGCGCCTTTGCCGCCGGCTGATCGGCGGGCGTGAAGGGTTGAATGGACAGGTCGATCATGCTATATCCAGTGTATGCGCAAAGGAATTGCACTTTGCATTGCATTGCTGCTCTCCGCCATCACCTTGCAGCCAGCGCTGGCCTCTGCGCCGGCGCAGCCATATTTTTCATTCACGCTTGACAAGCGCAAAGCGGCGAAGAACGAGCCCGTCGTCGCGCGCTACCAACTCACCAGACCTGCAAAGCGCGTATTCATCACCGCCACCGACGTGGAGGGCGGCCCGCTCGCATTCAGTTTCCCGCAGACCAGCACTGTGAATGCGCAGCATACCGCCGGCGTCATCACCTTCACCGTGCCAGTCAGCGCCGCGACGCTTAGCCCGCTGCGCATGACGCTGAATGTGGATGGGCAACTGCGCGGGTTGAACATGCTCCACGTCACGTGTGACACGCCATGGTTCTTTGCGCCCGCGCCCGAAGGTTGTCTTGCGGCGCCGACCATCGAAACGCCGGCAGCAATCCAGCATTTTGAGCGCGGCATGATGATCTGGCTTGAGCACACAAAATCGATTTGGGTGATTCAAACATCCAACCATGCGGGGAAGAGTATGGCGGGCTCCTTGCCTGCCGGCATGGTGGATCGCTTTGATGACACTTTTGTCGAGGGCATGCTGGAATCTGATGCGGACATCGCGCCGCCGGCCGGCAAATTGCAGCCCGTGCGTGGATTTGGCCTGTTATGGCGATCAAATCCGTGGGTGATGCATAGGCTGGGTTGGGCGATTGAGAAAGAGCACGGCTACACCGCCTGCATGGGACAATCGTTCGGCGGCTCCCGCAATATGCGCACCTTCATCACATTGCCGGAAGGGAATGTGTTGGAGATCGGGTCAAACTACGCGCCGGTTGCATGGCGCATCATCACCGTTGAGTTGTTGAAAGGCTGCAAGCAAATGGCGGCGCGCATAGAATACGCCGCAACCCATGAGCCAACCTTCTCCCTTCGCCGTGTTGCAGGCCAAACAGCAGGCGTGGCTGATCACGCTGCTCAGCGTCGTCTCAGAGGCCTATGAACTTGGCGCAGTCATCGGCAAAGGCGCGCCCATTCTCGCCGGCGAGGATGTGCTGACGCCGGATGTCACCTTCATGTCGAATCGCGACCGCAAACTGGTGCAGGCTGATGCGATTCATGGGCCGGCGTCCCTAGCAATTGACGTGCTGCACAGCCGCGTGCCAGAAGCCACGCGCGAAGCCCTGCGCCGGCGCTACGCCGCTGCGCATGTGCTGGAATATTGGCAGGTCGACGCCGATCTGGGCCGGCTGCACGCCTATCAGGCCAGCGCGAAATGGCGCTACGATCTCATCCCGCCGGACGCGCGCGGCCTGCATTATTCCGCTGCCATGATTGAACTGGCCTTTCCCGTGAAGTGGTTTCGTGAGCAGCCTGGCTTGCTCGCACTGATGCAATGGTGGGGCCTGGTGGAAGACGAGGAGATGGAGTGAGGCGCGATCAAATGCAAACAAGTCCCTTCGCGGGACTTGTTTGTTTATCCGTCACGAGCCGGCCAGCGCCTTTTCCAGATCGGCCTTCAGCGTATCAAAGCGCTGGATACCGTTGCGTGAGGCAATCACGGCGCCATCTGCGCCGACCACCACAAATTGCGGCTGACCGATGAATTTGTATTGCGCCTTTGCGCCATCGTTCACGGCATCATCGATGTTCAACGAGCGAAACTGAACCTGCCCGGCAAATTCCTCTTCGAGCCTGTTCACGACAGGCTTCATCGCCATGCACGATCCTCACCACGGCGCGTAAAAATCGATGAACACCGGCTTGGCGGCGGCCGTATCTTGCGCCGGCGCCGACGGTGCGCTGGCCGTCTGCGCCGGCGTGCTGCATGCCGCCAGGCCGGCCGCTGCTGCCAGCGCGGGCATCACTAAAAAGCTCCGTCTTTTCATCCCTGCACCTCCATCGCATTCAAAGTTCAGCGCGACATCATACGGGCGGTTTCTTATACCTGCATGAAAGATGATTCCTGCTCCGTGCTATCCTCATCCCAGCGCTGAGACGCGCAACAAGGAAGCGCAGGGAGGAAACATGACCCGCACACCGCAACCGTTTTACCTGGCCGGCGAATGGCGCGCGAGCGACGATGCGCTATCTGTGCGCAACAAGTATTCAGGCGATGAGGTCGCTGTCGTTTCTCGCGCCTCGCGCGACGACGTGCAGGCCGCGATCGCTGCAGCCACCGATGCCTTCGAGCAAACGCGGGCGATGCCGGCCTACAAACGCGCGGCGGTCTTGCAGCACATCGCCGGCGCGCTGCAATCGCAATACGAAAAGCTGGCGCGCCAGCTTGCGACCGAAGCCGGCAAGCCAATCAAGACCGCGCGGCAGGAGATCGATCGCGCCATTTTGACCTGCACCATCGCCAGCGAAGAGGCCAAGCGCATCGAGGGTGAGTGGCTGCCGATGGATGTGGCGCCGGTGGGTGAAGGGCGTGTTGCGCTGGTCAAGCGCTTTCCCATCGGGCCGATCAGCGCCATCACCCCGTTCAACTTTCCGATGAATCTGGTGGCGCACAAGGTGGCGCCGGCGCTGGCGAGCGGTTGTCCGATTATCGTGCGGCCGGCGTCTGCCACGCCGCTCAGCGCATTGTCATTGGCCGAAATCATTCACGACAGCGGCTGGCCAAAGGGCGCGTTCAGCGTGCTGCCCAGCACCACGCAGGCCGCCGAGCCGCTGATCACGGATGAGCGCATCAAGCTGCTGACGTTCACCGGCAGCCCGGCGGTGGGCTGGCCGCTGAAGAACAAGGCCGGCCGCAAGCGCGTCACGCTGGAACTGGGCGGCAACGCCGGCGTCATCGTGCATCACGATTGCGATCTGGATTTCGCCGTGTCGCGCATCGTGGCCGGCGCATTCGGTTACGCCGGCCAGTCATGCATCAGCGTGCAGCGCGCCTTCGTGCACCGCTCCATCCACGACGCCTTCGTGCAAAAGCTGCTGGCAAAGGCGAGCGCGCTCAATGTTGGCGATCCGCTGGACGAAGCGACCGACGTCGGGCCGATGATCGATGCGGCATCGGCGCAGAATGTGGAACAGTGGGTGGGTGAGGCCGTGCAGGCTGGCGCCATCGTGCTGGCCGGCGGCACGCGACACGGCAACCTGATGCAGCCGACGGTGATGAGCAATGTGAAAAGCGAGATGCGCGTGTGCGCGCAGGAAGTGTTCGCACCGCTGATGACAGTTGTGCCGTACGACCGCTTTGAAGACGCGGTGGAGGCAGTGGACGATGGCGACTTTGGCCTGCAATGCGGCATCTTCACGCGCGACTTGAAAAACATCTGGCACGCCTATGAGCGCATCGATGTCGGCGGCGTAATCGTGAATGACGTGTCGTCGTATCGCGTCGACCACATGCCCTACGGCGGCGTGAAGCAGAGTGGCTTTGGGCGCGAAGGAGTGAAGTACGCCATCGAAGAGATGACCGAGCCGAAGCTGCTGGTGATGAATATGAGTTAGCCGCCAATCCGCACGCGATAGCGGCACTTTTGCAAATCGCCGCGCTGGTAGAGCGCGTTGTTTGGCGGCACGTCGATGATCTCGATCATCTCGCCGCCGGCCAACTCGCACGATCGGCGTGAGGCCCAGTTGTCGGGATTGCAAGTGATCCACAGCGGGTCGATGCCATGCCGCGCAGCCAGTGGAAAGACCAGCCGGCAACTACGCGCCGCAAAGTGCCGGCCTCGATAGCGCACATCGACGTTGTAGCCGATATGCCCGAGATACAGCACGATCTCGGGCGTGTTGGCGATGCGCAGGCTGATCGAGCCGGCGTAACGCCCGTCGCAACGCATGTCAAAGCGATAGGTCGGCACCCAGCCGGTGGTGGGGTTCAGTGGCTCGCGCGCAGCCAGCGTCAACTCCAGTTCCCCATCGGCGAGCCGGCCCACCGGCAAGAATTCGAGCCGGCGCAACTCGTCATTCGTCTCATACATCGCTGATCGTCTGGCTGTTATATCCCAAAACTGGCGATGGGATAATTTGTGCCGTGCGAATGCGCGCGAAGATGCCCTTTTCGAGCAAAGTGACCCAGTGGCTGGCAGTTGCGCTGATCGCGCTCGCGCCGCTGGCGTGCATCGCCTATTGCCGCATCACGCACGAGGTGACGCACCGCGCAGCACATCATGCAACAGCGCAAAACGCCGGCGATGCGCCGCTCAACGATATGCAGCAGATGGTGCAGGCTGTGACCGATGCGATTCCATCGCAGATGGCATGGTTCGCGCTGCTGATTGTGCTCACATTGCGCATCGCCCTGCAATTCGCGCTGCGACAAGAGATGCGCCAACCGCCCAAGCCGCCGCCCAGACCAGTTGTGTTTCCCCTCGCCTTTCGTTGAGCGCATTTTTGGAGCGCCGGCGCTGCCCGCGCAGTCCGCGCCGCGCATGGAAAGACACACTGCGCGCCTGACAGGAACACAACAACATGAACCTTAAAAGAATTGCATCGGCGGCACTGATGGCCGTCGCTTTGGTTGCTTGCGCCGCGCCGCCGGCTGCTGCGCCTGCTGCGCAATCCAACGCACCCAGCGACATCACTGTGACCGGCGCATGGGCCAGGCCGGCGCTGGGCGGCATGGCGATGGACGCGACCAAAGACCCCAACGCTAAAGAAGGCAGCATGGGCAACATGAACATGGGTGCGATGAGCGCAGCCTACATGGTGCTGGAAAACAAGGGCGGCGCAGACACACTGATCGGCGTCAGCGGTGACGTGGCCGAGATGATTCAGGTGCATCGCACCAAAGAGAAGGACGGCATGATGACGATGGAAGAGGCCAAGGACGGCATGCCTGTGCCGGCGAATGGCAGCGCCGAACTCAAGCCGGGCAGCTACCACATCATGATGATGAACCTGAAGCAGGACCTCAAGCCTGGCGACACTTTCAAGCTCACATTGAAGTTCAAGAGCGGCAAGGAGTTGCCTGTTGACGTGACGGTGAAGGAACCCTAGACGAATCCGAAGCGCGATGCAGCGATGTGGCGCATCGCAAATGAACCTTCAACCTGACAGGTCTCACCACTCTGTCAGGTTGAAGCGATATAACACCCACCATGGACACGAAGAGTGACGGCTTCAAGTTGTTGCTGGGCATTCTGGCCGGCATCGCAGCCGTCGTGGTTTTTGGGCTGCTGCTCAGCCTTGCGCCGGAATTCGTGCGCGGGCCGATACCCACCCCCACGCCAGGCGGCATCGTCGCCGGCGAATACCGCGACGTGCCGGATGTGACGCTGACAAACCAGGACAACCAGCCCATCAAGCTGAGCATGTTGAAGGGCAAGCCGACCCTGCTGGCCTTCGGCTACACCTACTGCCCCGACGTCTGCCCGATGACGATGTCAGATTTCCGGCGCGTGAAGCGCGAACTGGGTGATCTTGGCGACCAGGCCAATTTCGTCCTCGTCTCGGTCGACCCAGCCCGGGACACACCCCAGGTGCTGAAGCGCTATGTTGAATCCTTCGACCCGAAATTCATCGGGCTGACCGGTGACGAGGCCACGCTGCAAAAGCTGGCCTATGCGCTGGATGGCCTGTTCGAAAAACAGAAACCGAATGAGGGCGATCCCAATAGCTACGCAGTAGCGCACTCCAGTTTCATGTATCTGTTCGATGCAAACGGCAAGTGGAAGATGAAATATCCATTTGGCACGCCGGTGGATATTCTGGCCGCCGACCTTAAAGCGCAACTCAAATAACGAGAGAGGCGGAGCGCCCAAATCGTTCTGCCTCTCCATTGCAGCTACTGCATCACCTGCTGAATCGTCTCGGCGATCTGGCCGGCGCTCAGGCCGCGCTGGAAGAAGTAGACCAGCCGGCCCTCCTTGTCCAGCAAATACATGAATGGCGCGTGCGGCGCAAGCGCGCCGTCCTTGCGCAAATAGGCGTGAATGCCGAACTTCACCGCGAACTCGCGCATGACCGGCTGCGCTGCCGTCAAGCCGATGAATGAAGGATCGGTCTTCGCCAGATATTCGCGCAGGATTGCCGGCGCGTCTGCCTGACTGTCCATGCCGATCATCACGTAGGCCAGGTCGTCGCGCTCACCCAGCAGCGCCTTCACCTGCGCAAACATCGGCACACCATCGACGCAATCTTCCTGACATTCGACATTGCCGAAAAATGTAAAGACGTATTTGCCGCGCAGATCGCTCAGGGTCGCCGGCTTGCCATCTTGATCGACCATCGGCACATCCGGCGGCACGATCGGCCGCTCTACGCGAATGGCGCGCGGCGGATACGCAGTTGGCGGCGGCGGGGTGGCCGGCTGTGCGCTGCACCCCACCATCACCAGCGCCAACACGCCGGCGCGCGCACCGCGAAATATCGTCTGACGCATTGTTATCCCTTGCTCCCTGTCCATCTGGCCGGAGGCAATGATAATCACATCATCGTGAATCGATCCTCACTCACGCGCTATGCATGGCTCTCCATTGCCGCCGCTGTCATCACGATCGGCCTGAAGACCGCTGCGTATCTCATCACCGGTTCGGTCGGCCTCTTGTCCGATGCGCTGGAATCGCTGGTGAATCTCGCCGGCGCCATCATGGCATTGGCAATGCTGGCTATCGCCGCGCGCCCACCGGATGAGGAACATGCCTATGGCCACTCAAAGGCTGAGTATTTCAGCAGCGGCGTCGAGGGCGCGCTCATCACCATCGCCGCCATCACCATCGCCGTCACCGCTGCCAGCCGGCTCCTTCACCCACAGCCGCTGGAACAACCCGGGCTGGGCCTTGCGGTCTCACTCGTCGCGTCGGGCGTGAACTTAATCGCAGGGCTGATTCTTCTGCGCGCCGGCAAGCGCTACAACTCGATCACACTGGAAGCCGACGGCAAGCACCTGATGGCCGATGTGCTGACCTCGGCCGCGGTGGTGATTGGCCTGGTGCTGGTCGTCATCACCGGCCTGCAATGGCTCGATCCGGTGATCGCGCTGGTGGTGACCGCGAACATCATCTACACCGGCGTGAAGTTGGTGAAGCAGTCGGCCTATGGGTTGCTTGACACCGCCCTGCCCGACGAGACGATGCGCAAAGTGCGCATCGTGCTGGAAGGCTTTGGCGCAGAAGGCGTGCACTATCACGCGTTGCGCTCGCGCGAGGCGGCCGCGCGCAGCTTCATCTCTGTGCATATCCTCGTGCCAGGCAGCTGGTCGGTGCAGCGCGGACATGAGATGCTGGAGCGCATCGAGGCCGGCATCCGCGAAGCCGTGCCGGGCGTGATCGTATTTACGCACCTTGAGCCAGAAGGCGACAACGCGTCGTATGAGGACCAAGCGCTGGAACGCGG
>JBDHWI010000168.1:0-7530 GCA_039810125.1 Thermoflexales bacterium
CGCCGGCGCTCGCGGTCGAGCAGCAGCACGCGGTCGGCGTTGAATTGCTGCCACATCTCGACATCGACCTTGCAGGCGCCGGTGGCATCGACCAGGCTGGAAGTGGCGATCGGTGTGTCGCGCCAACTGGTGACGACATAGCCGCCGGTGGCAAAGTTGCTGCGCGTTTGTTCGAGGATGAATTTGCGGATCACATCCGCCTGGCGTTTCCCGATCTCCGTGATGGCTTGCGCGCCATCGCGCACACCGGCCGCGCGCAACAACTGTTCGTGATCGCGTGCGGCGTCCAATTCCTCGCGTTCAAATGTGATTGGTTCGTTCAGCCAGAACGGCTTGTGCTTGCGCGTGGCGACCCAGTTGCGCTGCGTGTCGGCGTCGCAGAACTCGCCGAAGATCCAGGGCTTGTCGGGCAGACAAGGCCGCTGGAAGTGCTCGATCAGCGGCTGGAAGAAATGTGGGTCGGTGTAGAAGTGATAGTCGTGAAAATCGCCGCCGGCCTCGACTGCACCGCCGTAGGCTTCGCTGCTGCCGCTGTTGTCGGTGCGCAGCGCGTTGGGCAGCCAGCGCCGGCTGATGGCGCCAAGTTCGCCCAATAACTGGGCATCCACATCGGCGTTCATCTCGCAACCCAGGCTGACAATGACGATGGATGGATGATGATGCGCGCGCTGCAAGATCGCATCGTATTCGCGTCGTGCAAGCTCGCGCAGCGCCGGCGTCACCTTTGGCAGCCACAGCGGCAACTCCAGCCATAGCAGCATGCCCATCTCATCGGCCACGTCGAACAGCGTTTCGTCCGGCACGAACAAGCACAACTTGAACAGGTTGAAACCGAGCGCGCGCGCCTGGTTGAATGTAGCGATGACCTCGTTGCGGGGTGGGGTGGGACGCAAGCGCTTTTCGTCCCAGCCCCAATCGAGCGCGCCGCGCAGGTGGATGGGGTCGCCGTTGAGCATGGTGCGATT
Source organism: Thermoflexales bacterium (assembly GCA_039810125.1). Taxonomy (GTDB): domain Bacteria; phylum Chloroflexota; class Anaerolineae; order J036; family Brachytrichaceae; genus JBDHWI01. The sequence goes on from JBDHWI010000168.1 coordinate 966, forward strand.
ACCTGCTGCGGCGATGTCGCGGAAGCCAATGCGCCGGCGCGCCTGTGCAATCGGCTCGCCCTGCGCGCTGAGCAAGGCGATTGTCAACTGGTGCAATTTCGGCTGAGTTGGCGACCATGTCGCATAGGCACTGCTTTGTGCTTGCAATACGAATCGGCCTTGCGCGTCGACCTCCACCGGCCACACTTCTTCATCGCACTGCACGGTGACACGCAGGGGTGCTGCAGCAGGCAGATCGGTGATTGCGCCGGCGACATGCAACCCGCCACTTGCATCGCTTGTGATGCGCAAATGGCTGAAGTCAGGGCTGCGCAGCCGGCGCAGGCGGATGCCCTGCCAGATGCCGCCGAAGGTATTGCACACATCAGGCAGGAAGCCGGCCAGCGATTCGCGCAGCTTGTAGCGTGTCTGACCAGGCTTCCACACTTCAATCTCGATCTCATTCTGGCCTGCTTTCACAAAAGGTGTGACATTGAGTTGAAAGCGCGACCACATGCCAGTATGTTCGCCGGCGAACTGCCCATTCACGCGCACTGTTGCTGCGAAGCTGATCGCGTCAGCTTCCAGCAGCCACGCGCCGGTGGTGTCTTCAAGGTGAAATACGCGCCGGTAGCGTGCTGGTCCCTCGATTACCTTGTCGCGCTGCGAGGTTTCCCAGGCTGACGGCACGATGATGGAGCGCCAGCAGCCATCGCCCAGCTTGAACGACCATTCGCCGTTCAGATCGATCAAGTCGTTGCTATCGCGTCTCCGCGTTGAACGAACAGTTTTCATCACTCCCAACGATCCAGGCCGAGCAGCTTGCGCCCCAATGGCGTCAGCGTAGCTGTCGTGCCTTCGATCTCCTCGCGCCGGCGGGGATCGCCAGGAAAGGCGCGGTCATAGGCCGGCTTCTTGCGGTGTTGCCAACGATCGATGCGCGCCAGTCGCTCCACCTCGTTGTCTTCGTCCGCCGGCGACATGCTGATGTATTGCGCCAGCCGCGGTTTGTTCGATACGTTGTGACCATTGCCGTGCGCCAGCCTGGTGTCCCATATCACCAGATCGCCGGCGCGCATTGGAATCGGTGTGACCTTCATGCCGGCAGGCAAGGCGCTCAGGTCGGGTGTGAATGGGTTGCGATCTGCCGGCTGCTTTGCAATCCATGCGTCAAGGTCCTTGTGAAAGCCCGGCACGCACTGGAAGCCGCCCATGTCTTCGCTTGTGTCAGTCAGCGCCAGCACGCCCTGCACGCGAAACGGCAGCGGCAGCTTCGAGGTGTCTATATCCCAGTGCGTGAAGCCCTTGTGGTCGTATTCAGGGTGATCGGGGTGCATTGGCGGCTTCATGCTGGCACGATCCTCGCTCACCCACAGCTTCTCGGTGCGGAAGATTTCGCTGAATGCTTGATGGATGCGCGGATACTGACGGTTGTCCCACAGCGCCTGATGCTGGTATAGCTCGACCATGCCGCCGGTGCGATGCGGTGGTCGATACCAGTCATTAGGGTCGTTGGGGTTCATTCCGAGAAAATCAAAGATGGCATCGATCACGGCTTGCAGATTTTTCGCTGGCGCTGCATCGTGCACGATCACGTAACCGTTGTCGAGGAAGAATTGGAGATCACTCGCGCTGAAGATGCTCATGCGTGGAGTATGGCACACTCTGCAATCACAAGTCTCCAACCGAGAAGCGCTCCTTGCGCCGGCGCAGTTGGTAATACACGAACACCAGCGTTACGTCGTGGATCGGGTCGATGAACAACATGGTCAGGGTGGGGATGGCTACGCTGAAGAGCATCTCGGCGCGGCCGGAGAGCGCAGATTGCGCCAGCCCCAACCCGAACACCGGCACCAGCGAGAGCAGCGCCAGCACGATCTCCAGAACCAGCCAGACAGCGAACACGAACCAGAAGCGGCCTTGCACCAGATACAAGCTGCGGCGGATGCCGTCGCCGCCGGCGATGTTTTCTATCATCACCGCCGGCGTCACCAGCAGCAGGCGCGGCAGGATTGCCATCATGATGAGCGCAAAGACATACATCTCGATCTCATGGATCGGCAACACCTTTGGCACAATCAGCGCGATGGCGATGACGATGAGCGCAGCAAGCCCATTTCCGGCCAGCAATTGCAGTAGTTTGCCATTCGCGGCGCTTACCGCCTGCGCCGGCGTCGTCTTGCGCCCCAGATAGCTTTCAGAGATGGCGAATGCCAATGCGCCGCCGCGCACCAACGACACATATCCGCCCAGCAGCAACCCGGCGATGAGCTTGCCGTTGACCTTGCCATCGATGAAGATGACGTTCGCCAGGCTGGCGAGGGTGGGTAGATCGCGTGCAGAACGGTAGATTTGCGCCGGCCCCCATTCACTGGGCTGTTGGAACCACAGAAACTGCCATGCGAACAGCGGCAGACACGCCAGCATCACCGTGCCGGCGATCAGCCAGAAGTGCCGGATGAAGAAGGCAATCGCTTCGCTCAGGACTTCGTTCATGTCCATGTTGCGAAAGAGCAGGTCTCTTTGATTCACAAAACCTCGCAGTATGCGCAATCACGACTCGCGTCGCGCGTAGATTGTGTAACTGCCGATGGTTTTGATGTAGCGATAGTGCTTCGTGAGGTAATTGTCGAGCAATTCCACCTTGGTGCTTTTCGCCGTGTCGTTCGGTTCCACCACCCATCGGAACATGTCGGTCTTAATAACGTAACGCGGCCTGTTTTTCTCCAGATCGGCGATCATCTCGCGCTGCACGGGCTCGGTATTTACCAGACCCGGGTGCAGTTCCTGATAGCGCGTCGGACTGCGGCGATCCATCAGAAAGTAGATCATCACATCGTTGGCGAAGACTTTGTCGTGCCGTTCCAGGCCGGCGTAAACATATTCGCCTGGCTCGGTCAAGCGTTGGATTTCGCGCACGACAGCATCCTGATCTGGAGTGACAAGCGCGCCTCCCGCGCGTGGCAGTGCATTGGCCTGCGCCGCCGGCGTCAGTGCCGCTGTATTGTTCTTGCGAATATCGAGCATTTCCATGTAGCGATCGATGGGGTAGATCAGCGCGATGAAAGCGACGATCACTGCGACCGCCGCAATGGCTTGTGCTGCCACGCTCGCTTTCTGTCCCCACCCGCGAAACAGCACCGGCAGCAGCGCGATCGATACGAGGAAGAAATGCACGGTATGAATGATGTCGGAGCGCACGCGTGTCTGGTTGAAACCGAATAGCCCGAACAGTGCGACCATCACGATACCCCACGCGCGGAAGGCGCCCGCCTCATCCTTCCGATGGCGGACGAAGATCATCAGCGCAACGACCAGCGCCAGCGCGTAGATGAAGAAGGGTGCGTAGAACGGCAGTACGCTGCCACGCCAGTTCAGACGCGGGTAGGGCAGGTCGCGCACCTTGGGAAACTCGAGCAGTGGAAAAAGGAAGAGTTGATTGGCAAGCTCACCCAGTGGCACGTTGGCGGCAAAGTAGGCGATCAGCGGCAGCACGACCAGCGCTGCGCCGGCGGCCCACGGCAATGCAGACTTTACGGTCGTGAGCGCACGCTGGAGAAGCGATTGACCCTCGTTCGTCTTGTGCAGGAAGGTGGCCGGCGCAAGGCTCAGCGCCTGCGCCGCGCCAAGATAGATGGCCATGTCATGGCGGAAGGCGAAGCACAGCCCCAGCAGCACGCCGGCGATGAACAGCCAGCGCCGGCTGGTGAAGCCGCGCAACATGGCATACAGGCTTGCGAAGGCGAACATCAGACCGGCGAAGATGGGATAGCCGAAGAAGCTGTAGGCTTGCGTCCACAGCACCGCCAACACCCAGACTGGCAGCGCGAGTTTCCAACTGCTCAGCCGCGCCGACACTGCCAGCATTGTGAGCGCCAGCAGCGAGCGGATGACCACATCCCACCAGCGCTCCACCATGACGGTGACGCCGAAGGCATTGAACAAGCCGGCCAGCACATACAGTTGCCCGGGGCTGTATTGCGTCCAGAAATCGCGATAGGGCAGATCGCCCTGCAACACGCGCTGCGCACCGTAGACGATGATGCCTTCGTCGTAGAGGTTGAGATAGAAATACATCCCGGGCTGGATGTAGGCAACAGCGGCGATGGCAAGCACGAGCGCCATCGCCGCAAAAATGATGCGTTGTGTCGTAGCCGCGCGCATCAAATCCCGTTCAGTTTCAACTCTTCTGCCAGGTGGCAACTCACCAGCCGGCCATCGTCCAGCTTTCGCAATGCTGGCACTTCGGTTCTGCATCTGTCGATGGCATATTTGCAACGCGGGTGGAATACGCAGCCCGATGGCAAGTTGCCCAGATCTGGCACCTCGCCGGTGGACACGATGCGCTTGCGCGATTTGCTCGTGGTGCGCGGCACCGATGACAGCAGCGCCTCGGTGTAGGGATGCCTTGGCGATATCATCACCTGCGTCTTTGTGCCAAGTTCCACCAGCTTGCCGGCATACATCACGGCGATGCGGTCACACATGTAGCGCACCACGTTCATCGCATGCGTGATGAACATATACGTCAGGTTGTATTCGGCTTGCAAGTCCTTCAGCAGGTTGAGCGTCTGTGCCTGCACCGACACATCGAGCGCGCTCACCGGCTCATCAGCCACCACCAGCCTGGGACGCACTACCAGCGCGCGGGCGATGCCGATGCGCTGGCGCTGACCGCCGGAGAAGCTGTGTGGGTAGCGCCGCAGGTGCTCCACGCGCAGGCCAACTTGCAGGATGACCTCGCGCACGCGCTCTTCCAACTCACGCCCCTTTGCCAAATGATTGACGAGGAGCGGTTCGCCAACGGTTTCCAGCACAGTCATGCGCGGATTGAGCGAGGCGTATGGATCTTGAAAAATCATTTGCGCATTGCGGCGCAGTTGGTGCATGTCTTTGCCGTCCAGCCGCGTCACGTCCAGCGTTTCACCGTCCACACGCAGCGAAACCTCGCCGGCGGTTGGCTCATACAGGCGCAAAAGTGTGCGTCCCAGCGTCGTTTTGCCGCTGCCGCTCTCACCCACCACGCCCAGCGTCTCGCCGGGTTGCACTTCCAGGTTCACGTTGTCCACAGCCTTCACGAAGCCGACGGTGCGCTTGAGGAAACCTCTTTGGATGGGGAAATACTTGCGCAGTTCCTTGATCTCCAGCAAGGGGGCGGTCGCCGGCTTTGCGGGCGGCACTTGGGTCTCAAGAGTCGCTTGGGTCATTTTTGATACAGCACGCAGCTGACCTCGTGGGTGGGGGATATGCGGACAGTGGGCGGGCGATGGGTGTCGCACAGGCCGACGATGCGTTGCTCGCAGCGTGAGAAGAACGGGCAGCCCTTTTGCTCGGCAAAGGGGCTGGGCAGCGAGCCGGCGATGGGCGTCAGGCGATCCTGTCCGCCTTCGAGGCGCGGGATCGAGCGCCATAACGCCTGTGTGTAAGGATGCATCGGCACGTCGAACAATTCATCGCGGCTGGCGCGTTCCATCACGCGACCCAGATACATTACGATCACTTCATCAGACATCTCGCCGACTACAGCCAGGTCGTGGCTGATGTACATCATCGCCATGCCATATTCTTCCTGCAGCGACTTGAGCAACTCCAGAATTTGTGCTTCAATGGTGACGTCGAGCGCGGTGGTTGGCTCGTCGGCGATCAGCAGGCGCGGGTTGCACGAGAGCGCCATCGCGATCATGGCGCGCTGGCGCATGCCGCCGCTCAACTGGTGCGGGTAGACATCGATCAATCGCTTGGGTTGTGGGATGCCGACCTTGCCGAGCAGATCGATGGCGCGATCGCGCGCGACTTGCTTGGAGATGCCGTGATTGTGCAGCGTGATCGCCTCAATGATCTGGTTGCCGATGGTGAAGAGCGGGCTGAATGAACTCATCGGCTCTTGAAAGATCATCGCGATGTCGCTCCAGCGGATGGCGCGCATCTGCTCTCCGCCGGCATCCAGCTTGATGATGTCGATCGTGCCTTTGGCGTTGCCGTGATCGTCGCGCTGGTGCAGCAGGATTTGTCCGTCAATGATGCGCGCCGGCGGCGTCGGCACGATGCGCATGATCGATTGTGCGGTGACGGATTTGCCGCAGCCGCTCTCGCCGATTACGCCCAGCGAGCGTCCCTGGCGAATGTCGAAGTCCACGCCATCCAGCGCATGCACGACACCCTCGAAGAGATAGAAGTTCACCTTCAGGTTGCGCACTTCGATCATCAGATCGTCTTTGGGCAGCGCTTGCGCCGGCGCAGTGGTGGTTGCGTTGACAGTGGTTTCCATCATTTATCGGGTATAGGGGTCAGCGGCATCGCGCAGGCCATCGCCCACGAACGAGAACAGCAGGCCAGTGGCGATGACGAAGATCGCCGGGATGAGCAGCCACTGCTGCTGCGCGATGGCGGTAAGGTTTTGCGCGTCTTGCAGCAGCACGCCCCAACTGACCGCCGGTGGTTGCAGGCCGAGGCCGATGAAGCTGAGCGCCGTTTCACCCAGAATCGTTGCCGGCACCGACACAGTGATCGACACGATCAGGTGGCTGGTGAAGCCGGGCAACAGGTGCCGGCCGATGATGCGCGACTGGCTGGCGCCGGCGGCCTG
>JBDHWI010000169.1:0-7453 GCA_039810125.1 Thermoflexales bacterium
GATGCTGCCGCTGATGAGATTGACGTCGCGCGGCCCCAGCACCACCGCTGGATTCACGATCACCACATCCAGCCCGCGCTGCACAAATTCTTCCGCCACCTGCTCGGCCTGCTGCTTGCTGTAGCCATAGGGGAATGCATCTGGACGCAGGTTGAACTGCGCGCGCTCATCCAGCATCTGGCCAAAAGGGGGTTTGCCGAGCGCGGCGCAACTGCTGGTAAACACCACGCGCTTGACGCTGGCCTCAAGCGCCGCTTGCAGCACATTGCGCGTGCCATCCACGTTCACGCGCATCATCTTGCCCTTGTCATTGCGCCAGTAGTCTGCCGAGGCTGCGACGTGAAAGACGATATCGACGCCGTCCATCGCCGCCGGCAACGTCTCCGGCAAACTGATATCGCCGATGGCTGATTCGTAGATCAACCCTTCAAGCGCGCGCAGCGAAGACGTCTGCCGGCGCAGCGCGCGCGCCGGCCAGCCGTGCTGCGCCAATGCCTCAATCAGATTCGCGCCTATAAAACCGGTCGCGCCGGTCACGAGTGCCTTCATTGCGACGTGCAATGATACGCGAGCAAATCTCGTATCATTCGACCTCTATGGATCTATCGCTGATCATCAAGGCCATCATCATGGGCATCGTTGAAGGCCTGACCGAATTCCTGCCAGTCTCGTCCACCGGCCATCTCATCGTCGTCGGCAAGTTGCTCAACCTTCCCGAGGCCATTGCCAGCACCTTTGAAATCTTCATCCAGCTCGGGGCCATCCTGGCGGTGGTCGTGTTCTTCATCCGTGACCTGATCGATTTGCTCAAGCGCGCATTGCGCGAGCGCCGCGCGCAGATGCTGCTGGTCAACATCGCGATCGCGTTTGTGCCGGCGGCTGTCATCGGTCTGCTGCTCAACAAAATCATCGAGCAGCGCCTGTTCAACCCAACCACCGTCGCGCTCGCGCTCATCGTTGGCGGTGTGATCATGTTGGCGGTGGAATGGCGGCCGCGCACGGCCAAGACTACCGACATCGAGCAGACCAGGCCGGCGCAAGCGTTGGGCATCGGCATCGCGCAGGTCGCCTCGTTGTGGCCAGGCATGTCGCGCTCGGCGTCCACGCTGGTGGGTGGCATGTTGATGGGGCTGGATCGCCCCACCGCACTGCGTTTCTCGTTTTATCTGTCCATCCCGACGATGATCATCGCGTCCTTGTTTTCGCTCGTGCGCGACCCCGGCCGGGTGGGTGGCGAATATGTGCCGGCGTTTGCCGTTGGCTTCATCGTCTCATTCATCGTTGCCCTGGTGGTGGTGCGATTTTTTCTGGGTTACGTGGCAAAGCATGACCTGAAGCCGTTTGCGTGGTATCGCATCGCAGCCGGCGTCGTGCTATTGATGCTCGTGGCTGTAGGCTTCTTCGCGTAATTTGCGCAATAAATCGCCGTGGCAATATCGCGGTGGCAGATCGCATGGATAAATGTCGTTAATAGGCATGACAAATATCACTGAAAAGCAGATTTGAGCGTGATATATTTCGCCTACAGTCGTTGTAGGCCGGAGCGCAGAAGGGATTGCGCCTCGGCTATTTTCACTTCCAGACCTTATATCGTGAGGAATGTCAATGGCAGAAACAACGGGACCTCAGGCCGCTGATGAGGCAGGGAAGGTGGCATCGGATGCCGCCAATGCAGCAAAAGCGGCGAGTCAGAATGTGCAGAAAGCAGCACCCGCTGCAAAACCGGCAGGCGCGCCTGCCGCCGGCGCCGCCAGGCCAGCGCCTGCTGCGCGACCAGCCGGCGCCGCACCTGCCGCCAAGCCGGCGGCAAAAGAGGAAGCTGCTCCGCCAGCATCGCCCAAGGGCGTCACGCGCCGCGAATTTCTCAACTATGTGTGGGGCGCGTCGATGGCACTTTTCCTCGCGCAGTTTGGCGGCATCACCTTCTTCTTCGCCATGCCGCGCTTCCGCGAGGGCGAATTCGGCGGCATCATCCGCGTGCGCGCTGCGGATTTCCCGCAGGCCAACCAGCCGCCCGTGCCAAACAACCCTGGCAAGTTCTGGCTGGTGAACACGGATGCCGGCATCAACACCATCTACAAGATCTGCACCCATCTCGGTTGCATCTATGCGTGGAGTGATGCGGCCGGCATCTTTGCCTGCCCCTGTCACGGCTCGCAGTTCAAGCTCGATGGCACCTACATCGCCGGGCCGGCCCCGCGCAATCTGGACAGCTTCCGCTTCCGTGTGGTGGATGCATCCGGTAATGCGCTCACCGATTGGTCGAATGGCACCGCCATCCCCATGCCGTCGGGCGCCGATTCCATCGAAGTGAATACCGGCGCAAAGATTCTTGGCAAGTCGCACTTCTAGTCACGAGGATGTTGTTGAAGGATTCCTAACTATGGCAATCATCGGACAAAAACTCGCCAAACAACTCAAGACCACCGGCGTCAAGGCCACTGTCGCTCAGCGTCTGGACGATGGGTTTACGCGCCTGACTTCGGGCTTGTCGTGGAATGACGTGCGCAGCGTGCTGCGTGGCGACCCGCCAGCCAAGCCCAACCCGCGCGTCAAGCCGCACACCGAGGGCTTCTGGTTCCACATTCGCCCGACGTTCTATCACGAGGCGGTCACCGCGCTATACCCCACCTTCCGGCTGGGATTGCTGTCGGCGCTCTTCTTCACGCTTGAGATCATCACCGGCATCTTCTTGATGATCTTCTACACGCCGGCGCCCACCATCGCCTACGTCAACATGATCGACATCCTCACGAACGTGCCATTTGGCAAGTTCATGCGCGATCTGCACCGCCTGGGCGCGGAAGGCATGGTGATCATCGTCACGCTGCACATGCTGCGGACGTTCCTGACCGGCTCCTACAAGAAGCCGCGCCAGTTCACTTGGTTTACCGGCGTCGTGCTGCTGGTCGTCACGCTGTTCCTTTCATTCAGCGGTTATTTGCTGCCGTGGGACCAGTTGGCATTCTGGGCGGTGACCATCGGAACCTCGATGGCCGACGCCGTGCCGGGCATCGGGCCACAGATCAACCTGCTGCTGCGCGGCGCGCCAGATATCGGCGCCGGCGGCTTGCTGCGCTTCTATCTGTTCCATGTCGTGCTGTTCCCGCTGATCGGCATCATCTTTGTCGCGGTGCATTACTACAAGGTGGTGCGCTGGGGTCTCAGCCTGCCACCTGAGCTGGAAGGCATCGGTGAGGACAATGCGCGCAAGGTTGCACCGGACAAGCGCGTCAACTTCATGCCCGACATTTTGACGAATGAGTTGATGTATGCCGGCGTGGCATTCGCCATCATCGCGCTCTCGGTGATCACATGGTATGGCGGCGCGCCGCTGGAGCATCATGCCGATCCGCTGGTCACGCCGAATCACACTGTCGCACCGTGGTATTTCTACTGGCTGCAAGGCCTGTTGAAGATTCCGCACATGATTCCCCTTCTGCCAGGCGGCATCGCCAGCGAGATCGATAAGTTCTTCGCGAATGTGCTTGGCCTGACGCCGAAAGTGTTCTGGGGCGTCATCATCGGCCCGGCCATGATCGGCATTCTGTTCATCGTGCCATACATCGATCCGAACCCGAGCCGGCGCTACAAGGATCGCAAGGTCATGCTGGGTATCGGTGGCATCTTCACGGCGATCATCCTGTATCTGTCGCTGGCCGGCATGCCGACCGGCGTGCCATTCACCGGCTTCGGCTTCGTGGGCGCTGACCCTGCTGCCGAAGTGGGGCAGCACTTCATCCCTGATGAGGGCGTTGGTCCGGTGCATGCGTTGCCGTTCCATCAGTATGTTGTTGGCACACACACGGTGAATGCCGCCCCGAACACAGGCAACGCCAGTATGGACGGCCTGATCCGCGAGATCCACAACGACATGGAGAATCGCAAGACCAATGCAGATCCATTGGGACGCAAGCTCTCAGCGGATGCCAACGCCACGCTCGATGTGCATCAGGTGCAGGAAAACTTGATCCGCGTCACGTTGACGATCAACTACACCGACGACAAGGGCGCTGCCGCGCAATTCCAGAAACTCACCTACCTGCACGAGCAGTCTGGGTATTCGGCCGAGTAGACAGCCATGTTCAAAAGAATCATCACCTACCGCCCAAGTTTCACGGTGCGCATCCTCGCCGGCTTGATCGCCCTGCTGATCATGTTGAGCGTCTGCACTATCGTGGGCATCTCCGATCGCACCGGCCTGAATGCGCGCGCTGCGAACTTTAATGGCCGCTCCATCGAAGCCGGCGCCAAAGTCTATGGTCTGCAATGCGCGCGCTGTCACGGCGTGGATGGCGAGGGCATCGAGGGTCAGGGGCCAGCACTCTCCTCCCAGACCTTCGTGGGCCGCATCGAAGTCAAGACCGATGCGCTCGGCGCGCAGACTATCAACACCCTTGAGAAGAGCAAGCGCCTGGAGGAAGTGGGTTGGACCGCTTCGCTGTACGACTACATCCTCAGCGTCACCTCTGCCGGCATCCCGGTCAAGACCAGCAACGTGTGGGACGTCAACCATCCCACCTTCTTGTCCAACTTCGGCGGCTCGTTGCGCGAAGACCAGATCCGCGATGTCACCAACTTCATCGTCAATTGGGGCTTGAACCCGCGACCCGATGACCAGTCGGTGCTTGCGCCGCTGCCTGGCGAGGGTGGCGCGCCGCGTCCCACCGCAGTGCCGCTCACGCCAGAGCAGGAAGCCGGCAAGGCTGTGTATGAGAAGGCCGGCTGCACTGCCTGCCACGCCATTCGCGGCGTCGGCAATCAGGGTGCAGTAGGGCCGAACCTGACCAAGATCGGCGCGGATGCTGAAGAGATTGTCACATCTGAAAGCTACAAGACGAAGGTGACCGGCCAGCCGGCGGCCACCACTGGCGAGGAGTACATTCGCCAGTCGATCCTGCATCCAAGCGCCTATGTCGTTCCGCAGTGCCCGCAAGGCCCCTGCCCAGCCGGCGTAATGCCTCAGATCTACGAGCAGCAGTTGAAGCCCGAGGAACTCACCAACCTCATCAACTATCTCAACTCATTGCGCTAGGCATATAGATGTTATGCCTCTTAAGGGCAGGTGAATAGCCTGCCCTTTTGTTTTTCACACTGCCGCATAATTTGCCTATGCAATCCACAGACCGTCGTGACCTGTTGCGCGTGATGCTCGGCTTGATGCTGGCGCAAAGTCTGTCACAGGTCGCTTACAACACGGCCACCACCATTACCACGCTGACAGCCGTGCAACTCAGTGGACAGAAAGCGCTGGCCGGCCTCGCCGGCATGACTTCACTCGCTGGCGCTGCGCTGGCGGCGTATCCCGCCGGCAAGTTGATGGCGCGGGTGGGGCGGCGCAATGGCCTCACGCTCGGCGCGCTGTTGTGCTGCCTCGGCGCATTCATCGCCGGCTTTGGCATCGTCCGCGCCAGCTTTCTCGGCTTCCTGTGGGGCTTGTTCGTACTGGGGATGGGGCGCGCCACACTTGAGCAAAGCCGCTTTGCTGTGGCTGAAGTCAACCAGCCTGAACGTCGCGCGCGGGCGATGAGCCTGGTGATCTGGGGTGCGACAGTCGGCGCGGTGATCGGTCCGCTGCTGGCCACGCCGATGGGCAACTGGGCGCTCTCGATGGGGTTGAACACCTACGCCGGCCCGTTGCTGTTCACCTCGGCCATGTATCTTGTTGTCGGCGCGGTGCTGTTTGCCGTGCTGTCGGTGAATTGGAAGGGTCTGGTCGAGCGGGCCGCCGCCACATCCTTGCAGTCGCAGGTCGATGATGCGCCACAAGCACCGGAGAAATCGCGCTCTTTCCGCGAGGCCTTGCGTGAGCCGGCGGTGTTCACTGCGCTGCTCGCCATGATGTGCGGGCAGGCGGCCATGGTGCTGTTGATGGCAAGCGTGAGCGTTCACATGGACGACCACAACCACGGCCTCGGTGATATTTCGGCGGTTATCAGCATGCATGTGCTGGGCATGTTTGCGCTGTCGCCGCTGGTAGGGCAACTGGCTGACCGCTGGGGGCGCAAACAGGTGATCGCGCTGGGCGCCGGCATCCTGATGACCGGCTGCGTGATTGCACCACTGTCCTACGACACGCCGTGGATTGCGCTGGCGCAGTTCTGCGTCGGTTTGGGCTGGAGCTGTTGCTACGTGGCCGGCGGCGCACTGTTGACCGATGCCCTGGGCGTGAGTGAGCGCGCGCGGTTGCAAGGGGCAAACGACACCGTCGTGAGCCTGGCCAGTGCCACCGGCAGCTTGAGCAGCGGCTTATTGCTGGCCGCATCGGGTTTCACACTGGTCGCCGGCGTTGGCTTTGCGGTTGCGCTGTTGCCGTTGCTGGCAGTGGTATTCATGCGGTTGCAGCGTGGCCGGCGCACGTCGCAGATTGTCGAGGCGTAGTGGAGAGCCTGCCCTACAGGGCGGATGCAGCGCCAGCCAGCAATTGCGCGCCACTCGCGCATCCGCACAAAGTTGGCCGAGTCTGGATCGTGCGCCGATGACTGATTTCTGTAAACTGGCCGGTCTGCCGGTTTGCGCTGCGCTGGCCTTTCCTACAATGGGCGCCATGCTTACCCCTCGCGAGCGCGTGCTAACCGCGCTGAACCATGAGCAGCCCGACCGCGTGCCGATCATCCTTGGCACGAGCAACACCACCGGCATGAAGATGCCGACCTACCAACGCCTCGCGCATGCCATCGGCGTCACGCCGCAGGATCGCTACATCTACGATTGGCCAGAGCTAGGCACCGCGCTGCTGGACGAGGTCACGCTGCGCCGGCTGGGCAGCGATGCGCGCGGCGTGCTGGATCGCTTTCCCGCGCAGGTGTATCAGCGCAATCAAGCACGCGAACCCCATTCGCCCTTCATCGACGATTGGGGCAGCGGACAACGCGAGATCGAGCCAGGTGTGTGGTTTCCGGGTGTGCATCCGCTGGCTGATGCAAACACGATTGATGCCATTGAAAAGTATCCCTGGCCGGATATGGATGATCTGTCCCGCGTCGCGCACGTTCGGGGTGAGGCAAGCCGGCTGCGCGAGGAAAACGAATTTGCCGTCATCGGCACGCCGTGGCTGTTGTTCCCGCTGGAGCGCGCTTTCGCCATGCAGGGCATGGATACATTCCTGTTGAATCTGGGCGAGGAGCCGGAATTTGCCGAGGCGCTGCTGCAGAAGATCGCCGGCCTGTGCAAACAACTGATGGGGCATTTTCTGCGCGAATGCGGCGACTTGATCGACATCATCAAAATCGGCGACGACCTCGGCACGCAGAGCAGCCTGCTGATGTCGCCGCGCATGTATCGCAACATGCTGAAGCCGATACACGCTGATTACATCGCCTTCATCAAGCAGCGCACAAATGCGAAAATCTTCTTCCACACCGATGGCGACGTGTTCGACCTGATCCCCGACTTCATCGAGATCGGCGTGGACATCCTAAATCCCATCCAGACATCCGCCGGCCGCATCGGC
>JBDHWI010000170.1:0-7425 GCA_039810125.1 Thermoflexales bacterium
AACAGTCGCTCATACACATGCCGCATGGTGATGACCGAGGGGCCGGCATCCCAGCGAAAGCCGGCTGTGCGCACTTCGCCCATCTTGCCGCCGGGCCGGCTCAGCTTCTCCACGACCGTCACGCGCCAGCCCAGGCCGGCCAGCTGAATCGCCGCGCTCATCCCACCCAGGCCGGCGCCAATGACAATGGCACGTTTCATGGTGTCATGCGGCGAGGCTGATGCGTTGGATTGCACGCTGGAATACGACCCGCTCACCAATCACTCACGACCGCTCACTTCACATCCTCCAGCCGCATGCTCAGCGCCGTGCTGGCCCCATCAGCGCCCATGGTGATGCCGTAGATCGTGCTGGCAGCCTCCACTGTGCGCCGGTTGTGCGTGATCAAAATGAATTGCGTCTGGTCGCTCAGGCTCTCCACCATGCTGCGGAAGCGCCCAACGTTGCTCTCGTCCAGCGCGGCGTCCACTTCGTCCAGCACGCAGAACGGCGTCGGTTTCACCTGCAAAATGGCGAACAGCAGCGCCGTCGCGGTCAGCGAGCGCTCGCCGCCCGACAGCAACGCCAGCGACTGCGGTCGCTTGCCCGGTGGCTGCGCCTGAATCTCCACGCCGCATTCATCGATGTTCTCGGCATTCGTCAGCGTCAGTTTTGCCTGCCCGCCGCCAAACAGCACTTTGAAGGTGTTCTGGAAGGCGGCAGCAATCGCATCAAAGGTCTGCTTGAACGTCACCTTCATCACGTCGTTGAGCTCGGCAATCACTTGTTGCAACGCAACGGACGCCTTGTCCAGATCCTCGCTCTGCTCAGTAATGAAGGTGTGGCGCTTCTGCAACTCCTCGAACTCGGCCTGCGCCTCATAGTTGATCGCGCCCAACCGCTTGATCTGGTTGCGCAGTTGCACGATGCGCTCCTCCATACCTTCGGGGAGTTCGTCCACGACGGGAAGCGAATCGAGGATTTCTGATTGCGAATTTTGGATTTCAGATTGTTCGGCGCCGCCTTCCGAGGCCTGGCGCATGATGCTGGATGCAGACTCGCCATTCTCGGTTGCATCGCGCATCATCAATTCGGCTGCGCGCTGGCGCAGGTTGGTCAATTCATCATGCACGCGTGCCTGCTCCAGCATCGCTGTGTTCAGCTGCGATTCGCGCTCGCGCAGGCTGCGCTCAGCCTCACGTTTCTTCGCGTCCAGCTCATTGAGTTGAGCTTCCACATCAGCGATCTCACTCTGAATCGGCGCAATGCCGGCGTCAGTCTCGCGCCATGCAGCCTCCGCCTGCGCAGCCAGGTCTGCATGCTGTTGCTGGGACTCTTGCGCTAACTGCGCCTCGCCCTGCAATTGCGCCAGCCGGCGCTCCTTGCTTTCACGCTGTGCAACCATGTTCGCGTGCGCCGACTCGCGCTCGCGCTGAATCAAAGCCGCGTTCTGCATCGCGCCCAGCGCCGTCGCCAACGCGGTCTTGGCCATGTTGAACGATTCCAGCCAGCCGCCGGCGAGTTGGTTGCCCAGCGCCACCTCCGCCGCGCTCAATGCCTCGCGCGCCTCGGACTGCGCCTCGTCAAGCTGCACGAGCGCAGCTTCGCGCTCATCAATGCGCGCATCCAAACCGGCGATCTCCTCGTCCATCGCCGCCATGTCGCCGGCCAGCGCAGCCAGCGTGTCCTCAATCGAACTCACCTTGCGCTGCGCGTCATCGATCCGCGCGCGCCGCGCGATCGTCTCCTTCGCAAATGTGTCGCGCGCGGCGGTTGCCACTGCCAACGCCTTGCGCGCGGCGTCAAATTCCCCCTGCACCGCCTCGCGCTCGTCGCGCATCTTGTGCAAATTTGCCAGCGCGGTTTCATGATCGGGCAACTCCGGCGTTTCAACCGCCTCCGCGCCCAGCACCAGCGGAGACCTCGCGCCGGCCGGCAGCGACAGCGCGCCAATTGCGTGCGCCACCTCGCCATCGCGCGTCACACACACGCTGCCATCGGGCAACTGCGCAGCCAGCGCGCGCGCCGCATCCAGGTCACGGCAAATGAACTTGCGGCCGGCCACGATGCGCAACGCCGGCTGCAGCCAATCCGGGGCATTGATCACCTCCAGCAGCGGTTTTGCACCGTGGCTGCGCGCATGGTCGTTCAAGATGCGGTCATTGCCGGCGCGTTCCTCGTCAAACGGCCGCAGCGCCTGGCTCAGCACCACTGCCACGCGGCCCGATGGCTGCTCAACCAGCCAGGCGCGCATCTGCGTCAGGCCGGCTTCGGCGCTCTCAGCATCCGCCGGCGCAATCACCACTGCGTCGAGCACATCTCCCAGCGCAGCTTCCACGGCCTTTTGCTCATCGCCCGCGATGTGGATGAATGACGACAGCACGCCGCGCACGCCAGGCAGGCCGGCATTGGTTGCGGCGGCGGCCAACTCATCGCCGCTCTGCATCGCGCGCATGTCGGCAAACAGCGTCATGCGCGAGGTCATCTTCTCTTCAGCTTCTGCAGCGGCGAATGCAGCCTGCGCAATCGCCAGCGCATTGCGCGAAGCCTCCAGCGTCTGCGTCGCCGCATCAAATTGCGCATCGAACAGGTTCACTTGAGATGCCTCGTGATCCATCGATGCGCTGAGTGCGTTGAAAGTGGTCAGCTCAGCTTCGTGCTGGTTGCCCAACTCGGCAGTGCGCCGGCTCATCGTCTCGATCTGGCGGTGCAGAGCGTCGCGGCGAGCGCGCAGGCCGGCGATCTCGTTGCTTGCTTTTTGCAGGTCAGCGTTGGCAGTTGCGAGCCGGCGATGCGCCTCAGCGCGCCCCTGCTCCAGCACGGCGCGGTCTTGCTGATGTCCTGCGGCTACTGCCTGCGCCGCATTCAGTTCGGCCTGCCGTTCGGCATGCGCGCTTTGGGCAATGCCATAGGCAGCGGCGGCTTCTGCCGCGCGCGCGCCGTAGGGCTCGATCTGCGCAGTGTGCTGCTCAAGGTCGCGCAGCGCGTCGGCCAGTTGCCTGTCCAATGCGGCGGCGCGCTCGCGCATCACGGCCAATTCACGCGAGGCCGACTCGCTGGCGCGGCGGGCTTCATCGCGCCTGGGTTGCGCCTCTGCCAGCCGGCGCTGCAAGGTCATACGCTCATCACGCTGCACCTCAGCCTGCGCTTCCCACTGCTGCACAGCCGCCAGCGCCTCAGTCACTGCCTGCTTCGCTGCGGCACTACCCTGCGCAGTGACATCCACCTTCTGCAACAACGCCCGATAGTGATAACCTAAAAATGTTCGCGTGTGGCCGTCGAGTTCCTCAGCCAGCACGGCGTATTGCCTGGCGCGCGCAGCCTGGCGCTCCAGTTGGCCCAGCCGCGGTGTAATCTCGGTCAAAATGTCGCGGGCGCGCTCAAGATTGTGGCGCGTCTCCTCCAGCTTGCGCAGGGCGTCCTCGCGGCGGTCGCGGTATGCGCCAATGCCGGCGGCCTCCTCGAACAACGCGCGCCGCTCCTCCGGTTTCTGCGCCAGCGCGTTGTCGACCAGACCTTGCCCGATCACGGTGTAGGTGCGCTCGGCCAGGCCGCTGTGGCCGAGCAGATCGCTCACGTCACGCAGGCGCACACGGTTGCCGTTTAGCACATACTCATTCGCGCCATCACGGTAGGCGCGCCGGCCAATCTCGATCTCGCTGAACTCGATTGGGAAGAAGCCATCGCTGTTGTCGAAGGTCAAGATCACCTCGGCCATGCTGGCGCGCGGCCGTTTGGCGCTGCCAGAGAAGATCATGTCGTCGGTCTTCTTGCCGCGCAACAGCGAGAATTGCTGTTCGCCCAGCGCCCAGCGGATGCCGTCGGCGACGTTGCTCTTGCCGCTGCCGTTCGGGCCGATGATGCAGGTGATGCCATCGCCAAACTCAAATTGCATCTTGCTGGCGAAGGTCTTGTAGCCGTTGAGGGTCAGTGTTTTCAGGCGCATCGGGGGCTGATTGTAATCAGAGACGGTCAAGGAGCTTGCCTGACGCAAACTGCTCGTGTTCCTCGATTGCCTTCAGCCACATTTCGGCATGGGCATCGAGGCCGGCGTTGGAGAAGTGACAGCCGTCATACCGCCACGCGGCGTCAAGCTGGTCGGTATCCGGCCCTTGAAAAATGCCGAGCCCGGGATTGACCAATTCGGTTTGCGCGGCACGAATCTCAGCGTTCGGCGGGTATTCACCGCAGCGGGTGGCGAGCGCGACAAACGCCGGCGCATCCACGCCCAGCGCGCGAATGGCTGCCAGCATGGCGAGAAAGCGCTGCTTGTAGTCTTCCTTGTGCGTGCCAAGCACGGCGTCGCTCTCGCCCTGGTGCCACAACAAATGGGTGAAGGTGTAGCCGGCGTCCCGGGCCTCGCGCACATTGCGCAACAGGTCCTTGTGCAGCAGGCCGCCTGGCGCCCACAGCGCAATCTCGGTCGCGCCGATGGACGCCGGCACGAACACCACACGGTCATACTGCTTTGCTGCGATGATTTTGTCACCCAGCCGCGTCCACACGCTGCCCCAGTTGCCATTGGCGCCGGGCAGGGGATCTTTGGCGCGGCCAAACTGTCCTCTGAAAAAGTAGAACACGCCGCGGCCGGCGGTCTTTGCGCTTTCGCCCCAGTTGCCGGCGTTGCTCTGGCCGAAGACGAGCGCGACCATGACGCGAAGCTTCGGCGATGAGACGGGTTTGGCGGTGGCGATGGGTTTGCGGGTCGCCGGTGGTGTGGCGGTCTGCGCGCGCGCCGGCCATGCCATCAGCACGAACGAGAGGGCAAGCGTGATTGCGATGAGGGGTTTCATGTGGAAGCCCTCTCTCTGGGAGAGGGTTGGGTGAGGAATTACCGCAGCGCCATCAGCAAGACCAGCGCCGCGACAACAACGAGCAACAGCGCTGCGACCCGCAACACCGACGACAACCAGACCGCGCGGCCATGCTGCTGGTGCGTCGCTGTGCCGCTCTGCATCTCACGCGCGTTTGCAGAGGGTTTGCCCAGCACGCTGCCCAGCCACCATGCCTTTGCGCAGTAGCCATATTGCGCCAGTTCGCTGGCGCGGATGACCTGGCGCGCAGGCGCCGGCTTTGCATCTTGGGCGCGTTGCTGCTCCATCTTTGCTGCCAGCTTCGCGCTCATCCCACCAGCTTGTAGCCCCGCCCGCGCAGCGTGGTCAGATATTTCGGCTCTTCCGCGCCCGGCTCCAACTTGTTGCGCAGCCGGCTCACCAATTTCTCGATTCGCGCATCATCCACGTTATCGAGATAGTTTTCACCCCATACGTTTGTGACGATGGTGTATTTGTCCACGATCTTGTTCAACCGGCCATACAGCAACAGCAGCAACTTGTATTCCAGATCTGTCAGTGGCTCGGTCTTGCCGCCATCCACATACACCTCACCAGAGTCGATGTCGACCATGACGCCGCGCACGGCATCGGGGCGCGTGAGCGCCTGCCGGCGCACGAATGTGCGCCACACATTCCCCACCAGCACGCTCTCGCTGCCATCATCCAGCAAGCGCATCACGCGCAAGCGCTCGATCACCTTCGGGTCGGCGCGTTCATCGCACACCACGGCGATCAACGCATTGCGCTCGTCTTCACCGAGTTGCGACCACAGCTTGGCGCATTCGGCGCGAATGATGGCGTGATCGTCCAGCGCTTCATGCGCCATCTTCAGTGCGTCATCGCGGGCATTGTCTGGTGTGCCGGCCAGAATGCGCCGCCAGATGTCGACGACTGCTTCCAACATGCCGGCATGTCCGCCGGCCATATCCACGATCAACTGAATATCATCGTCACTGGCGTTTGCGCCGGCGGTCATCTCGCATGCCAGCGCCAGGGTGTCAGTCTTGTTCATGAAGCCCAGCCAGCGCTCACGCGTGTCGAACAGTTCGATGAACTCGGCAGCCTCATGATCCTGGCGGATGCTCGCCAGCGGGCGATCGGTGGCGGTGATATAGCACAGCCTCTCCCGAAACTGATCCTTCAGCGCGCGCAGATTGAGGTAGGCGCGGCCAGCGAGTTTTTCGAATGGATCGTCAAACTCATCAAGCAACAGCACCAGCCGCTGGCCCGATTGCTCGCATACCTCGTGCAGCGCATCTCCAAAGGCGAGCGGGCTGCGCAGCGGCGCAGGCGGTTCGACCACCGTGCGATACAAATCACTCAGGCCGGCGATCAATGTGATGGGTGAATCGGCGCGGCGCAGCGCGGCGATGATGCTGCGCAACGTCACCTCATACAGCGCCTGTTCGCTGCGCTCGGCCATCAGATTGCAATCGACATAGACGAAGAGGTAATCGTCGTTTCGGCCATCCATCAATAGCGCATGGGTTGCCGGCGCGTATAGCTCGCGCAGCAATGCGCTCTTGCCCATGTTGCTCAGGCCGATGATGGCGGCGCAGTTGCCCTCAAGGACAGCTTGAATGAGGAAGCGGGCTTCTTGTTCGCGAATCATGATCTACAAAGGGGGCTATCGCACAAGCACGATGCCGACGCTCAGTATAATCGCCGGCTCATGCCGCTGCTGCTCTCTGCGCTCTTCACTGCAATTCCCACCTGGCTATATGCGCGGCATGTGCGGGGTATCGACCGCTTTGAAAAAGAGCCGGCGAAATACCTCATCGCCGCATTTCTGTGGGGTGCAATCCCAGCCGCCTTTCTCGCGCTGGTTTCGCAGTTGATCCTGACAGTGCCGACAGAAGTCCTCGCCGGCGAGGAAAATGCCAGCCTCGTCACCGTCATCGCCTATGCGCCGATTACCGAAGAGTTGTTCAAGGGGCTGGCCGTTGCCATCATTTATCTCTGGCGCAAACGCGAATTTGACGGCTGGATCGACGGCATCGTATACGGTTCGACCGTCGGCTTTGGCTTTGCCTTTGTCGAGAATGTGCTGTATCTGGCGCAGACCAGCACATTGCTCGAATGGCTGGGGCTATTCTTCCTGCGCGTGATCGTGCTGGGTTACATGCACGGTTTTTACACCTCATTCATCGGCATCGGCTTTGGTCTGGCGCGGAATGCGCACAGCAACGCGCGCAAGCTGATGTTCATATTCGCCGGCTTCATCGTCGCGATGCTGACTCACGCCATCCACAACGCATCCGTCACGCTGATCAACACGATGGGCATCGGCATGTTGCTCGGCGGCCTGTTGAACTACGCGGCGCTGATCGTGCTGATGATCAGCCTGCGGCGCATGGGTCTGCGCCATGCGCGGCAAATGTTCAAGACGTATCTTGTGGATGAGACGCCGGAAGTCATTTCACGGCAAGGCTATGAGGCATTGGTAACAGGCAAGGCCAGGCAATCATCAACGCTTCATCAGCTTGCTGGTGAGCTGGCGCAGCGCAAAAGGCAGATGATTCGCCATGGCGAAACAGCGCAACTTGCGGAAATCGATGCATTGCGCGCGAAGTTGCGGGAGTTTCACGTGTAGCAGTCAGGGATGCAGAAA
>JBDHWI010000171.1:0-7415 GCA_039810125.1 Thermoflexales bacterium
ATACAATTCCCAGCGTGACCACCCAGCGCCGGCCCATGCCCGTGGATGAAGTGTTCTTCGATTGCGATAGCACGCTCTCGACCATCGAGGGCATCGATGAGCTTGCGCGTCTGAAGGGCGTGGAAGATCGCATCGTCGAGCTGACCAATGCGGCGATGGACGGCAAAATCCCATTGCAAGAGGTCTATGCCGAACGGCTGCGCCTGCTCTCTCCAACCCGCGCCGACATGCGCGCCATCGAGGAAGCCTACAAGCGCACGCTGGTGCCGGATGCGCGCGAGGTGATCGATGCCCTGCATGCGCTGGGCAGGAAGGTGTTCATCGTCAGCGGCGGGCTGGCCGACGCGGTGATCGGCTTTGGCATCTGGCTCGGCATCCCCCGCGAACGCATCCACGCCGTCGGCTTGAGCTACAACCAGCTCAGCGGTCGCTGGTGGGACTATCAGCGCTACGATGAGTGGGCCAACCCCGATGAGGCGTATCTCATGTATGACGAGTCGCCGTTGACCACGCAGAACGGCAAGGCTGAGATCATCAGCAGCCTGCGCGAGCGCGGTTGCCGCGCCATGCTGGTCGGCGACGGTTCCAGCGACCTGGCGGCGGCGCATGCGGTGAACGTATTCGCCGGCTTCGGTGGCGTGGTGGCAAGGCCGCTGGTGGAGGCCAACGCGCCGGTCTTCATCAAGGTGAACAGCCTCGCGCCGGCGCTGCTGCTGGCCACCCGCGATGGCGAAGGCGAGGCGCTGGCGGTGAAGCGGCGCGCGCGCCAGCTGGTCGAGGAGACGCCGGCGGCGCTCGTCATGCACCTTTGACAACTGCGTGGCGCGCAGGCGCATGATCCGGCTGATCCGGCGCGCCCTTTTTGGCTGCTGCAACTACAATAGCGCCATCCATGATCGAAGGTTTCCGCGTCATCGTCAAAACGTTCAAGGACATCTGGGGTGAGATGTTCATGCTCGTGCTGATGAATCTGTTCACGCTGCTGTGCCAGATCGTCATCATCCCCGGGCCGCCGGCGATGGCCGCGCTCTACGCCATGTGCAACCGCATCGCCAACGACTACGCGGTCTCCTGGGAAAAATACTTCGAGGCTTTCAAGCTGTATTTCAAGAAGGCGTGGATCTATGCCGCATTCTCCATCATCGTTAGCCTGCTGCTGGTTGTGAACCTCTTCTGGTATGGCCAGCAGTTCGGCGATCAGCCCTGGGCGGCATGGGTGCAGGGCGCATGGCTGGCGCTATTGTTCTTCTGGCTCGTGGTCAACTTCTATGTGTATCCGTTCTTCATGGAGCAGGACGACAAGCGCTGGCGCGTGGCGCTGCGCAATGCGGCGCTGATCGCCGGCGCAAATCCGCTCTTCACGCTCATCATCCTGATCGTGGTCGCGCTGCTGCTGGTGATCTCGATCTTTATCACGCCGCTGTTCGTGCTGTTGGGGTTGGCTGTGGTGGCGCTGTTTGGCAGCGAGGCGGTGGTCAACCGCGTGAACAACTATCGCAAGCGCATGGAGGCTGAGGCCCAAAAGGGGGAGGCGAAAAACAAGGCGCGCAAGGCCTAGCGCGCCGTCTGCCGGCAAATCCGAAGGAGAGACCGATGCGATCTCGTGCTGACGATGAATTTGACGACGGCGACATCGATGATTTCAATGACTTCAATGACTTCAATGATGCCGACGATTTCGATGCAGATTCGGTGCTGCTCACAACTGAGTTGACCGACGAGTTCGTCCGCTATCTGAGCGAGCAGTGGCGCGTCGACGAGGAGAACAAATCCATTGACGTCGATCTGTCACTCTCCACCGCGTTGGCTTCCCTGCCGGCCATCTGGGCGGAAGCCGCCTGCCGCGCGCATCGCCTTCATCTGCGCGGCCGCGCCCGCCACGATCGCCGCGCCATCGTCAGCGCCCTGCAAACCCACCTGACGGATGCCGCCATGCTGGCGCGCTGTGTGCGCGAGTTGCCGCCGCACGCCCGCGCTGCCCTGCGCCGCATCATCGATGGCGGCGGTTGGGTGCGCCTGCACGAACTCACCCGCGATTTTGGCGGCATGGAAGGGGACGGCTGGTTTTGGGATGAAGCGCCGCCGCACTCCAGCCTGGGTGAACTGCGCCGGCGCGCCCTGTTGTTCGTCGGCAAGACCGGCATGACGAAGCTGGGCAAAGCTGGCAAGCGCGCGTTCAAGGTGGCGGTGGTGCCGGCGGATCTACGCTCGACCATCCGCGCTGCGCTGACCGATCCGGCAGTTTGTCGCGCCGACGAAAACGAACTGGCGCGCCGCTTCGCCTCACCTGAAGAGATTCTGCGCGACGCGCTGGCAACAGCACAAGGCTATTACGCGGCGATGGAATGGGATCCGCCGCTTGCGCTTGAGGATGTCGAAGGATTTCTCAAGGCATCCAGCAAGGCCGGCGTCAATCCGCTGTTGATCTGGTTCAACATCGGCATCTTCATCGCCTTCATCGAACATGTGCTGCATGAGGTGTCGGAGGTCGACCAGCTGTGCGGGTATCACGTCAGCGAGATGGCATCGCAGTTTGTCGACCTGCATTACACGCAGCGCTGGACGCTGGAGAGCCGGCGCAACCTGATCGAGGTGGTGCGCAAGCTGTATCAACACTTGCGCAGCCGGCGGCGCGTGAGCGCCGAGACGCTGGAAGACATCGAGTATGCCTGCACGCGGCTGTGCAATGGCAAGCGCCGGCTCAACCTCATTCGCCGGCCGCCGGCGCTGGGCGGCGAGTTGATCTTCACCCGCATCAACCCCAACACTGGCGAAGAGGAGCGCTATACGCACAATCACCAGCGCCTGTTGCTGGCGTGGGCGACGGCGTTTCATCAGGACTGGAAGACGATGCTGCGCAAATGCGAGGGCGTGCCAACGGGCAAGCGGAAGGCCGCGCTCATCCACGAGTTGATCGCGCTCGACCCCGGCATCTGTGACTTGATCCTGTCGCAGGTGGATGAAGAGGATTTCGACCGCGCGGTGGAGTGGTTCTACCACGAGCGCCTGCTTGAGATCAGCGCGTGGTAAGCACGCCGCCGGCGCGCACTTCCCAGATCTCCTGCGCGAATGCCTCGATGAAGTAGCGGTCATGCACCACCGCGAGGATCGTGCCGTCGAAGGCCTGCAGCGCCTGCTCGAAGCGCGTGCGTGAGGGGATGTCGAGGTGGTTGATCGGCTCGTCGAGCAGCAGGAAGTTGCAGCCGCCTGCCACCAGCCTTGCCAGCATCAGCCGCGCGCGTTCGCCGAAGGACAGGCGCGCAACCGGTGTGAACACCTCATCGCCGGCGAACAGAAACTGGTGCAGAAACGCGCGCGTGTCGGTGTCGCTCATCGAGGCGATGGCGCGGATGGCGCCAAAGGCGTCGAGTGATGGATCGAGCGCTTCCTGCTCCTGCGCCATGTAGCCGGTGCGCACGTTGCTGCCCAGCCGCACCACGCCGGCCAGTGGCGGCAACAAGCCGGCGATCGTGCGCACCAGCGTGGTTTTGCCGGCGCCGTTTGGGCCGATGAGCGCCACGCGCGCGCCGTGCTTGATGCGCAGGTTGAGATGCTCAAGCAGCGGCACGCCACCATAGCCGGCGGACACGTCTTCGAGAATCAGCACGTCCTGTCCGCTTGCCGGCGTCTCACCGAAGTCCAGCTTCATGTGCCAGCTCTGGCGCGGCTTTTCGATGCGGTCCTCGGCCATCAGCTTCTCGATGCGCTTTTCGATGCCCTTCGCGCGCGCAACGGTCTCCTTGCTGCGATTGGCAAAAAAGCCCTTGGCAAATTTGTCGCCGCTGTCGCTCTTGCCGCCCTTGCGAAATTTGGCGATGCCGCGCAGGTGTCGCACGGCGTTGGTCAGCTCGGCGATCTCCTGCTGCTGATCGACATACGCCTGGCGCTGCCGCTCGCGCGCTTCGATCTTCGCCGTCATGTAGTCGGTGTAATTGCCTTCATAGGCTGTCACCGTGCGCGTGACCTCATCCAGGTCGAGGATGCGCGTGACGGCGCGATCGAGGAAGGCGCGATCGTGCGAGACGATCAACGCCGCCCCGCGATAGGCGTTCAGCCAGTCTTCCAGCCACTCCAGCATATCGACATCGAGGTGATTGGTCGGCTCGTCGAGCAGGAGCAACTGCGGATGCGAAAGCAGCACGCCGGCGAGCGTGAGGCGCGTCTTTTGCCCGCCGCTGAGATGGCGGATCGGCGTGTCCGCCGGCATCCTGCTCAGGCCGAGCGAGGCAAGGATGCCGGCTGATTCGCCAGCGCGCTCGCTCGCGGTGGTCAGGCGCTCCAGCGCGGCGTCATATTGGTTGAGCAGCGCGGGGTTGTTGGGTTGCGCAGCGATGGCAACCGCCAGCTGCGACACCTCATCTTCAATCCCCTGCAGGTCGCCGGCGCGCGCCGCGAGATACCCGCCAATCGTTTCGCGCTCATCGAAGCGCAACCCCTGCGGCAGGTAGCCGATGCGGGCGTGCGCCGGCGTCAGCTTCACGCTGCCGGCATCCGGCGCGTCCTCGCCGGCCAGAATGCGCAGCAGCGTGGTTTTGCCGGCGCCGTTTGGGCCGACCAGGCCGGCGCGCTCGTTGAAGTTGATCGTGAAGGTGATGCCGTTGAGGATCGTCTCCACGCCGAGCGTTTTGCGGATGTTGTTTACGGCCAGCATGGCGCAAGGTTACACGGGTTTTGGCGAAGAACCGAGCGCCAGAAATAGCGGTGCTCCGTTTAGCGCACCTCGTTTTGCAGCGCGACCTCGCCCACGTGGATGGTGACCACATCGCCGGCCTGCAGGGTGAATGACTCTGGCGGCACGATGCCGGTGCCGGTCATCAGATATGCGCCGTGCGGAAAGCGATATTCCCTGTAGAGATATGCCACCAGCTCTTCCAGTTTGCGCTTCATGCGGCTGATGGCAGTCTCGCCGGCGAAGGCGTTTTCGCCATTGCGGGCGATCTCCACGCGCACCGGCAGCTCGCGCATGGCGTCGGCATTGCACAACACGATCTCGGCGCCGATGGCGCATGCGCCGTTGTAGATTTTTGCCTGCGGCAGATACAGCGGGTTTTCACCTTCGATGTCGCGCGACGACATGTCGTTGCCGGCGGTGTAGCCGACGATCTCGCCGTGCGCGTTGATCACCAGCACCAGTTCCGGCTCCGGCACGTTCCACGCGCTGTCGGCGCGGATGTGCACGGGCGCGCCGGCGGTCAGCACGCGCCAGCCGATTGACTTCATGAACAGCTCGGGCCGCTCGGCCTCATACACCTTCTGATATACGTCCGCCACTGACGATTCTGCCTTGCGCGCGTCGCGGCTGCGCAGGTAGGTGACGCCACTGGCCCACACCTCCTGAATCGCCTCGATGGGCGGCAGGGCTGCGCCGGCGATGGCATCCCCGGCGGCGCCCAGTTGCTGCGCCATCTCGGCGGCGTGCTGGCGCATGAATGCAGTAAACGAGAATGTGGCCGGCAGTGCGCGGCCATCCACAGCCCAGCGCGGGCCGGCGGGGGTTTGGTGTTTGGTGAGTTTCATGTTCAATCCATCGGATAAAGGCTGCAACCGCCATCGACAAGCAGGACGGAGCCGGTCATGTAGGCAGCCATGTCGCTGCACAAAAATACGAAGGCATTGGCTACGCTCTCTGGCGGCTGCATGAAGCCGAGCGGGATGGCCTTCGACGCGCGTGCGCGATAGGCTGGGTCGGTATCCCACTGCCGCTTGGACAGGCCGGCGCCGACGATGCCCGGCGCGATGGCGTTGGCGCGAATGCCATGTTGCGCCAATTCGCGCGCAAAGCCGCGCATCATCGCATTCATCGCGCTCTTGCTCATCGTGTAGGGCGTGATCTCCGGCCACGGCACATCGGCCACCCAACTGGTGGTGAAGATGAGATGCCCCTGCACGCCGGCGCGCAGCCAGCGCTTCACGGCTTCCTGCGCCACGATGAACGCCGCGCGCGTGTTCAAGTTCATCAGTTGGTCGAAGTCATCAAGCGGATACGACTGCACCGGTGCAACCATTACCATGCCGGCGTGGCAGCACACGACGTTTGGCAGACCCAAACTGGCTTCCACCAAATCGAATGCGGCTTGCACCTGCGGCTGCTGCGCCAGGTCAGCGCGAAAGTAGCTCACGCGCTCGCTCGCCGGCAGCACAGCCCGCGCTTCATCCGCATCCACGATGTCGTTCACCGCCACCCGCGCGCCGTGCGCCGCGAGCGCCTGCACCACCACGCGGCCAATCGCGCCGGCGCCGCCGGTGATGAAGATCGTCTTTGCTGACAAGTCCAACGGGTTCGCGGGTTCAAAAGTCATGCTGGATCACGATGTGCCTGATCAGGGTTGCGCCTTCGCCATCGTCGTTGAGCGATAAGCGTTGCCCAACTCGCAGGTCAAGTTTAGATACAAATCGCCGTATTTGCTGCCTGGCTCGATGGCGGTGCCTTCGATCCACTCGTTGAACGATTTCACCAGCAGCAGGTCGCCGCCGGTCTCGCTGGTCACGCTGAAGGTGTCGCGGTAATACGCGCCATCGTTGCGGTTGCGGGCAAAGGCCGGCGCCGGCGTGCGCACGTCGGTCGCCTTTACCTTCACGCTGCGCGTGTCATCAAAGCCTGGGGCGATGGTGTCGGCGAAGTAGAGCTTGACGCCGGCGCTCTTCTCCACCGCGCGCAGGCGCTGGGAAAACACCGGCTGCTTCAGCCAACTGCGCGGCGCAGTCTTGTGATCGATGCGATACACATACAGGCCATCGAAGAGCGGATTGTAGGTTGGCGCCAGCCCTTCGGCAAACCAGATCGCCTTGTGATCAGGATCAGTCGCCTGCCGGATGCGCGTCCAGCCCTTCAGCGCTGCGCCGGCGCCGCCCCATGGCCGCGTCATGCCTTCAAAAAAGATGACAGGCCGGCCGTCGATCTTCAGGTAGTTTGGGTGATTGGCCCAGTTCGCCATCACGAAGTTCACTGAGTCGATCAGGTCCTGCTCGGTGGTCTTGCGCAGGCTGTTTTCCAGCAGCACCACGGCGTGCTGCATGGGGCTGCCGTTGGATGCAGCCAGCAATTGGCTGAAGTTGTTGGTGGTGCGCGGCTCCTTCGCGCCGAACCAGTGCGCCGCAAAGCCGTTCAGGCAGGCTGCCTGCGCCAGTTGCAATTGGCGCTGGATGGTGCCCATGTCGTCGGAGTTGTAGGGGCCGGCGGCCGGCACGTCGAATGTCTTGGTCCCATCGAACACATCCGGCTGATACCACATCATGTAATCGGCCAGGATCAGGCGGTTGAGCTTCGGCGCCGCGTCTTGTGCGACGATTGCGTTGCTGGGTTCGAGCGCGCGCGATGCGAGCAGCGGCAGGGCGAGGGTGAGAGCGATGAGCAGCGTGAAAAAACGATGTGTCCGATAAATCTTCATGGGCAGGGAGTGTAATGCAGGGCTGCG
>JBDHWI010000172.1:0-7410 GCA_039810125.1 Thermoflexales bacterium
CTCGCCGGCGCGAACATGCAAGGGGGATGTGAACGTGCCGGCGGGGTGGGGGATGAACCCGAGGCGCCGGCGCGCCGCAAGTTGCATCGCAGCACCCGCCGGCGCTTCGGGGTTTTGCGTGTACATGCGACTATCCATTAAGCCAGTGCTGGTTTGCACTTTTTGCAGATGACGCGCGCTGCGCCGGAGGGCACACTGAACACTACCGCATGGGGGTATACATGAAGAAGACCATTTTTATTCTGACGCTTTTGTCGATGCTCGTTTCGCCCATTGTTGTTTCTGCACAAACGCCGCCACCGAAACTGGCGAATGCTGATGCTGTGATTGTGGCGTTCAAGGCAGCCGGCTTGGAGGCCGAATCGCCCAGATCGTTGACGCGCAAGGATTACGGGGCCGCGCCATTCGTGTGCAAGGGTCTTCGCTTCCTCATCCCATCTTTGGGAGAAGACGCCGGCGGCCGCGCATTTCTTTGCCCGCGCAAAGCGGACGGTGACAGGCTTGCAAAGTACTACACAAGTCTTGGTGAACAAAGTGCAATCTTGTTCTCACACGTCTTTCAACAGCCACCGTATCTGGTGCAGATCAATGGCGATTTGCCGGATGAGCAGGCAGCAAAATATGAGACGGCATTGCAACAATTTGTCTCCGGTCAGGACATCACGAAGTCGGCAGTGGTCAGCGAACCATTGATCAAAGTGATGTTTGATCGCGCTGGCTACGATTATTGGGGCCGGCCCAGTTACATGCTCAATCCAAACGGGAGCTGTGGCGACTCCGATGACAAACACCGCGTGCTGCGCTTGGAAATCGCGTTGGTAATCACTAACAAATCACCAACCCAGACTATGACTGAAAAATCATGGATTGGCCAGTTTTACAAGCCAGATGGCAGTGAAGCGGCCACATGCCACTGGCTTTATCGTGATTTAAGAGAGCGACCCACTATTCCGCCCGGCCAGTCAGCGCCAGTGACATATATGGCCTTTGTTGAGTTGGGCGAACGCGTGGCGTATGGATACATCATTGACAATGTGCTGGGCAAGTCCAACAAGATCGAAGTGCCGGCAAATTTGCCCCTACCCTAAACAGGCGCATAGACGTCGTAGGGGCGAAGCACTGCTTCGCCCCTACCCAAATCAACCATGAACGTTCAAGATTCATCTCAACCTCAAGTAAGGCAAAGCCAAGCCATTCGATTCACGGTGATCGCAGCCATGCTCGCAGCGTTCTTCGCCGCCGGCTGGGTGATGCAATACGTACTGACAACGCAGCTGGGGCGCACTTATTTTGCGCGTCCTCTGTCAATGTTTGTCATGGGTGAAGCGTATGGCCTGGATGGGAACGGCGTTGATGTTTTGTTCGTTGTGGTCACGCGATTCTTGCTCGGCTTTGGCTGCCTATGGCTACCCATCGCCGGCGTCATGGCCGGCCTGAGCACATTGTTCAACAATCGAAGCGCACCAGCAACGCCGCCACGAACGTCGGCGAATGAGACCGTGCATTAGGGGCGCAGCAATGCTTCGCCCCTACCCAAACAAATCAATGACGTTGCATGAAGGGACGCGACACAACGCGTCTCTCACAGCACGCGTCATCCTGAGCTTGCGAGAGGTCACTGCGTTGCGTTGACGCATGCGTCGATGGCAGCGGATGCGCTTCGCGCGCCGGCAAGTGACTACCGAATCACCCCTGTGCCGGCGCGCTCAACATGACGGGCATGACGGTATGCAGCCCCCGCCGGCCATTCGCGACTACCTAAATAGCCGCCGGCTACCTACAATTGCCCGCAGCGCCGGCGACGCGCCTGCAATTTATACGCCATGACCAACACCCCGCCCTACGGCCCCAACAACCCGCATCCACTTTCGCGCATGAAGACCGAGCTGGTGTGGGAAGGCAAATACGATGACTACGGCAACCGCCGCGCGGTGGACGCCGCCGGCATGTCGCTGCCGCTGCAAAAGATCGAGACCATCGACGAGCCGAGAAGCCGCGCCGCCGCCGAAGGCCAGCTCGCGCTGTTCGACCGCGAGATGGCGAAGAAGCGCGATGATTTCAGAAATCGCCTGATCTGGGGCGACAACAAACTGGTCATGGCGTCGCTGTTGCAAGAGTTCAAGGGCGCGATCGACCTGATCTACATCGACCCGCCGTTCGACGTGGGCGCGGACTTCACGATGAGCGTGCCGATTGGCGACGAGAAGGAGACCGCGCCGAAGGACCAGAGCATCCTGGAGATGGTGGCCTACCGTGACATCTGGGGCAAAGGCACCGACAGCTACCTGCACATGATGTACGAGCGCCTGTCGCTAATGAAGGAGTTGCTCAGCGAGGCCGGCAGCATTTGTGTTCATTGTGACTGGAGAGTTGTTGCATATCTTCGTCAACTTCTCGATGAGGTTTTTGGAAGTGCTCTCTTTGTCAATGAGATTATCTGGGTTCACCAAATAATGGGTGGGTCGCACGGCAGTCGGCTCCCGAAGGCGCATGAGACCTTGCTGTGGATGTCCAAATCACAAAATTTCCGTATCAATGTTGATTCTCCATATGCCCGTGTGCCTTTTAGTGACTACGTGCGTGATTCAATGAAACAAGATGAACAAGGGCGCTGGTACTACACACGAAGGCGTATGAGTCGAAAGGCAACAACTTTTGAGAAGGAGAGTAAGGCTCATACGATTACGTATGTTGAAGATCCCAATCGCGGCACCCTTGCGTCTGATGTTTGGAGTGATATGCCGTCATATCAACCCAAACCTGATGCCAATCTGAATTACCCAACACAAAAACCAAACGAGATTCTTGAGAGAATAATCGGGGCTGCCACATTTGAAGGCGACCTGGTGGCCGACTTCTTCTGCGGCAGCGGCACTACCGGCGCGGTGGCCGAGCGGCTGGGCCGGCGCTGGCTCATGGCCGATCTCGGCCGCTTCGCAATTCATACCAGCCGCAAGCGCCTGATCGACCTGCAGCGCAACCTGCACGAGGACAACAAGCCGTATCGCTCGTTCGACGTCTATAACCTGGGCCGCTACGAGCGCCAGTGTGGTGGCAGCGCGAGCGCCTGCACGACGCCGACGACGAGCATCGCGCCGTGGTGCTGGCCTTCTACCGCGCCGAATCGTTCGCAAAGGGCGACCACACAGGGTCGCCCCTGCTGCATGGCCGCAAGGGGCCGGCACTGGTGCATGTCGATAGCATCGATGGCATCTTCACGCGCAAGGAGCTGGCCGGCGTGGTGCAGGCCGCGCAGGCCGCCGGCGCGAAGGAACTGCATTGCCTGGCGTGGGAATTCGAGATGGAGTTGAAGCGCGAATGCGACAGCCTGTATGCCGAGACCGGCGTGAAGGTCAAGCCCATTCGCATCCCGCGCGAGATCATGGAGAAGAATCGCTCGCTGCAAAACCCGCCGCTGTTTTTGGAAATGGCGACGCTGGAAGCGAAGCCGGTGGTGAAAGCGCCGAGCGCAAAAGAGGCCAAAGAAGGCAAACTCGGCGCGGTCGACATCAAGCTGGTGAACTTCATCCCGTCGCTCGCCGAAGTGCCGGCCAAGGAGTTGGAAGCCTTGCAGGAGCGCGCCCTGAACAGCGGCTTTGATTTCATCGACTTCTGGGCGGTGGACTTCGACTATCGCGAAGGCCGGCCGTTCAACCATCACTGGCAGGCCTATCGCACGCGCAAGGATCGCAGCCTGCCGACGGTGTCCACGCAGGGCTATGTGTATCCGAAGAAGGGCAGATACATCGCCTGCATCAAGGTCGTCGATGTGTTCGGCGCCGACACCAGCATCACGGTGGAGGTGGTGGTGTAGGGCAAGCCCGCCAGGCTTGCCCACACAGACAGCACCAGTGGCAAGCGTGGCCGCTTGCCCAACGACAGCACAGCCATGACCCAAGCCAACGCAACATTTCACAAAGAAGCCATCGAGCCGCTCTACATGCCGTGGGAGCCGCCGAACAAGCATCGCGTCAAGGCCAAGCGCGACGGCGACCGCGCCGACATTGTGCAAGGCCGCCGGCCCAGCCCCGTGCCCAAGGTGAATGCCCTGCGCCGCGCAGTGAGCGAATGGCGCGAGATTGGCTACGCCGGCGCATCCGATACCTCGCGCGAATTGCTGGATTACTGGTTCAACCGCGAACACCAACGCGCCCTCACCCATCCTGCGACAGGCTCAGGGGAGAGCGCGTTGTTTCGCTACTACTTCTGCCAGCGCGAAGCCATCGAGACGTTGATCTACCTGATGGAAGTGCGCAACATTCGCACGCTGGCCGCGCTCACCGCCGAATTTTCTGAGAGCGACGCCGAGACGGCAGCGATGGGTGTCAATCCCGAGCAGGATCAGTGGGCGCGCTATGCCTTCAAGGTGGCGACCGGCGCCGGCAAGACCAAGATCATGTCGCTCGCGATCGTGTGGAGCTACTTCCACGCGTTGCGTGAAAGCGATTCGACGATGGCGCAGCACTTCGTGCTGGTCGCGCCGAACCTGACGGTGTTCGAACGGTTGAAGGAGGACTTCGGCCATGGCCGCATCTTCGACGCCGACCCGCTCATCCCACCACATTGGCGCGGCGATTGGAACATGTCGGTCGTGCTGCAAGACGAGGCTTCGGGCGCGGCAACCGGTGGCGTGGTGTATCTCACCAACATCCATCGGCTATATGAACCGAAGCGGCGCACACGCGAGGCCGAGATGCACGAGTGGATTGGGCCGAGCGTGTCGCGCGCCACTGCGCTGGACACCGGCGCTGCGCTGCGTGAGCGCATCCTTTCGCATCCGCGCCTGATGGTGTTGAACGACGAAGCGCATCACGTGTGGGATCCCGATTCAGCATGGAATGAGGCGATTGCCTCATTGCACCAGGAAAACAGCGCGCGGTTCGGCAACCCGCTCTGCGCGCAACTCGACTTTTCGGCCACGCCAAAAGACAACAAGGGCAACCTGTTCCAGCACATCGTGTGCGACACGCCATTGGGTGAGGCGGTGGACGCCGGCATCGTGAAGACGCCCATCATCGGCCAGGGCAGCCGCCTCAAGCCGCGCGCCGACGACAACGCAGCCTACAAATACGAAGAGCATCTCCAACTTGGCTATGTGCGCTGGCTGCAAAGCCGCGATGAATGGGAGAAAAGCGGCAGGAAAGCGCTCTTGTTCGTGATGTGTGAAGACACCGAAGCCGCCGACCAGATCACTCAGCGCTTGAACAGCGATCCGGCGTTTGAAGCGTTGAACAACAAGACGCTCAACCTGCACACAAATCTCAAGGGCAAGATCAAGAAGCGCGGCAAAGGCGATGCCGCTTGGTATGAGTTCGTCGAAGACGACGATGCCATCAGTGATGACGACCTCAAAACCCTGCGCAAGCTTTCACGCGAACTGGATGAAGACACCTCTCCGTATCGCTGCATCGTCAGCGTGCTGATGTTGCGCGAAGGCTGGGACGTGCGCAACGTCACCACGATTGTTCCCCTGCGTCCCTACAGCAGCAAGGCCAACATCCTGCCGGAGCAAACGCTGGGTCGCGGCCTGCGCCGCATGACGCCGCCCGGCCCCAACGCGGCAGCGGAGATCGTCGCCGTGGTCGAGCATCCGGCCTTCGCCAGCCTCTACAAAGAAGAGTTGGCGCAGCAGGGCGTGCTGATCGAAGTGGTTGAGGCCGACAAAGTGCCTCGCACCACCGTTTCGATTTTCCCCGACCCGGCCAAAGATTGGAAGCAGCTCGACTTGCTCATCCCGCGGCTGACGCAGGCGTATCGCCAGAAGTCGGAGTTGGGCAACATCACGCTGGATGAAGTCAGGAAGGCATTTGCGCGCTACAAGCCGCTGCCGCTGGGCCAACCGCGCAGCGACGAGATTGAGTATCAGGGCAAGCACATGCTGACTGGCGAGATCGTCGAGCAGATGAACGTGAAATTGCCGCTGCTCAAATCCGGCATCGGCGCAATCTCCTATTTCCGCGAATTGCTGGAGCGCACCTGCCACATCACCGGCGCACATGCCAGGCTTGCGCCGCTGCTGCAATCGTTTCTCACCGAAATCCTGTTCGAGCAGAAGGTGACGATCTACGATGATCGGCTGATTGGCCGGCTGGCCGACAGCGACGTGCGCGAGCATCTCATGGCTACTTTTCTGCCATTGATCCGCAGCAAGATCACGACGAAGGAAGAGCGCGTGCAGGCCGAACCAGCGCTGTCCGTCACCAACTGGCGACCGTATCAGGTGACCAGCTCGGAACGGCACCCGGTGACGCCGGTGGTGCGCTCGCCGTTCAACCTGACGCCCTGCAACCGCGAGTTTGAGTTGGTATTTGCGCGCTTCGCCGATGAAAAGGCGACAGACATCGTGGCGTTTTGCAAGAACGCCGGTCCGCAGGCCTTGCACATCGACTACCTTGCCGATGGCAGCCGGCTGTCGTTCTACACGCCGGATTTCATCGTGCGGCTCGCTTCGGGCCAATACCTGTTGGTGGAAACGAAGGGCGAAGAAGATCTGGACGTGCCGGCGAAGGCGCGCGCGGCAGTGG
Source organism: Thermoflexales bacterium (assembly GCA_039810125.1). GTDB lineage: Bacteria > Chloroflexota > Anaerolineae > J036 > Brachytrichaceae > JBDHWI01. The sequence continues at coordinate 6,525 of JBDHWI010000172.1, forward strand.
CGTGGTGCGATGCAGCGTCAAAACAGGGCGCTGCATGGCAATACCTGTATTTGCCCGAGAAGGAGTTTTACACCTTTCAAGGCAACACGCTCGAAGAATTGCTGCGGGTGTGCGCGCCGGCGCTGGCGAACGTGCGGCACCGCGCCAGGGAAAATCAAGATGCCCTGCCTTTCTATGAAGTCTTGCCGGAGCAGAAAGACGCGCAATTGAGTGAATTCATCGCGAAGGAAGATTTGCAGCGCCTTACACCTCGCGCGCGCAAGAGTGTGGAAGAGGCGATCACCGTGTTCAAATTTCTGGAGAACAAGGCCATGTCGTTCTCGCCGGCGTTCACGCCTTTGCTGGGACCGTTGGACGAAGCAGCCATGCAAATCATCGTGAGCCGCTTGCGCGATCACGTGCCACCCTTCCCCGACGAGCAGCGGGCGTGGTTCGAGCCGAATTTTGCCAGCGTCAATGCGCGCAGCCTGCGTTGGTATCAGGACTTGTCGAACAACCTCAAGCGCACACTTGTGCATCTGAATCCAGTCATGCCATTGGGTTTGCTTGCGTTCTGCCTGGATTACGCAGGAAATTCGAACAGCAATCTCGCCGGCGTGTTCGAGGCGGTGCGGGATGAATTTGCTGATCTCGCAGATGGCGCATTGGCGCGGCAGCTCGAGGAGATCAAGGACTTTCGCAACAAGCACATCGCACACCAGTCGCAGCCGTTGACCGATGCCGGCATCTCACGCGAGGCATTGCGAAAGTGGATTGCCGGCTTGACGGAATTGCAGGCGAGCCAGAAAGGCAGAAGTTAGGCCGACCGCCGGTCGCCCCTACTTGACGGTAATCAACACCCAGAACGCAACGTTCCCTTCGGGGCCGGTGCCGAAATCCTGCCCAT
>JBDHWI010000173.1:0-7312 GCA_039810125.1 Thermoflexales bacterium
GTCATGCGGCGCTGCAAGCGCGTGAGCTTGTTGATCGTCTCGACCAGATGCACGGGGATGCGAATGGTGCGCGCCTGGTCAGCGATGCTGCGGCTGATGGCCTGTCGTATCCACCATGTGGCGTAGGTGCTGAACTTGAAGCCGCGCCAGGCATTGAATTTCTCGATGGCGCGCAACAGGCCCATGTTGCCTTCCTGGATCAAATCCATGAATGAGATGCCGCGACCGATATAGCGCTTGGCGATGGAGACCACGAGGCGCAAATTGGAGCGTGAAAGCGATTCGCGCGCTTCGCCGGCGCGCAAATTCACCTCGCGCAGGTGGTCCTCGCAGTCCAGCGCCGGCGGCATCCACGCCCGCGCCTCATCCCACTCTGGCAATGCTTCGGTGTGCTCGTAATGCGCTTCGAGCTGTTCGATGAACGCAGGGGGAAACAAAATTGCGCTCAACACCACCTCGTACAGCGGCTTGCTGATCTTCTCCACTGTAAGGTCTTGCCCCCAGCCAAGCGCGCGCAGATAAAGCTGCACATCCGATGGGGAGGGATCGGTGTAGCGTTGCGGCATGTTGCGCGCGTCACGCAGTATGGCCGGCAGATCGGGCCGGTCGACCTTGCGCTTTTTGCATTCGCCCAGCACGTCCAGCCACGATTCCCACAGATGCTCGTAGGCCACGCGCCAGAAGTGGCTGCCACGATCGTTGCTGCGGTCGTTGGCGATATCGCGCAGGCGTTCGGCCAATTGCTCCGCGCCGAAGGTGGCGCAGGTGCGCAGTTCCTGATCGGCGGTGAGCAGCGGTGTGGAGCCAATCTCACGCAGGTACATGCGCACGGGGTCCTGCCCATCGCCGCCGTCATCCACCTCGACCAGCCGGCGCGAATCGAGATCGGTCAAATCATCCAGCGCATCGTCATCGATGTCAGCAAGCGCATAGGCGGCGGCTTCGGCTTCCGCATCCACCGTTCCAAGCGCGGAATCGCCGGCGCTGGCCTCATCTGACTCCAATTCATCAGACGCGAGCATGCCAGCAGCGTCAGATGCCAACTCCATCAGCGTGTCATCGCCAATGTCTGGGCTGTCGCTGCTCAGTCCAAGCTCCTCATCCTCAGCCGACAAAACTGCTTTCGCGGGCGCCGGCTTTGTTTTTCGGGAAGGCTTGGAGGAATTGCCAGCTCGCGTCGGTTTGGTCACTGGTTTGTTCCCCGCGATGTGACGTTCAAGTCACATTCAATGCGCTGCGCAACTGCAATGCTTTTTGGGTGCAAAGCAACTGGGTGAGCACGCGGTGTAATTCTAAACGATATCGCGATGCGACCCCGGCTTCATTCGCCTGTCTTGCCTCATCGATCATCAGGTTCACGCCATCGCGCTCGCGCACGAGGTTGCGCTCGCGCAGGCGCAACGCGGTGCGCACGGTCTCCTCGCGCAGCAGCAACTCATCGCCGGCGTTGGTGTCGATGGCATCGTAGTCAGCGATGAGCGCCAGCCAGTCGTCGCTCTCCTCGCCTGCTGCCGGCAGCGGCTGCCCCATCGCCGCGCGGCTCAACTCACGAAAACCCTCTCTGAACGCGGGGTTGAGAAAATCCTCCTCGCCCAGCACGGTCAAGCTGGCGCGCGTCAACGCCACGTTCGCATCCATCAGCAGGTTGGGCCGGCGCGCCAGCGCTGCAACCAGATGCTTCTCCAGATCAACTTGATTCGCGCGCGCCTTGCTCGGCGGCAATGCGGTTGACTTGTCAGCGCTCGCTGGCGCATTTTCCAATTGCGCCGATCTCTTCGCCCGCAGTTCGCGCAGGCTGGCGTTGACGGTTTGCAAAATGGCTGTCGCGCTGATCTGCAGCCGGCGCGCCAACTGTTGAATGTAGAAATCGCGCTGCACCGCATCCGACGTGTCCATCAGAATCGGCGCGACGGCGCGCACTGCATTCGACTTCGCGTGAGGATCGCGCATGTCGAAGCCTTGCAGCGTGACGTCGATGACATGCTCGATCACCGGCCTGGCGTTTGCGATGATGCCACGCCATTGATCCGGCGATTCCAACACGATCTCGTCAGGATCCATGCCGTCCGGCATCACAGCCACGCGAATGTCGGCATTCAACTTCGACTCCTGCTGAATGGCGCCGCGCGCATCAAAGACGATCTCAGCTTTGCGATCGAGTGATTCGCGCGCCACATCTACGCCGCGCAGCACGGCGCGGTTGCCGGCGGCGTCGGGGTCCAACGCCAGCACTATGCGGTTGGCGAGCCGCTTGAGCGTCTTGAACTGGTCTTCGGTGAGCGAGGTGCCCATGCCGGCGACGACGTTGATGAAGCCGGCCTGATGGCAGCCGATCACATCCATGTAGCCCTCGACCAGCACAGATGCCTGTTCGGTGCGAATGGCGTTGCGCGCCTTGTCCAGGCCGAAGAGCAACCGGCCCTTGTCGAACACCAGCGTCTGCGGCGAGTTCATGTACTTTGGCTCACTGCCATCCAGCGAGCGCGAGCCAAAGCCGACGACCTGGCCTTTGGCGTCTTTGATTGGGATCATCAGCCGGCCGCGAAAGCGATCGTAGCGCCGGCCTTCCTCATTCTCTATGACGAGGCCGGCGTCGATCATCTCCTGCATGGTGAAGCTGCGCGTAGAGAGGAAGTTCGACAGCGCCTGATAATCCATCAGGCTGTAGCCAAGTTGCCAGGCCTTCACTGTATCGGCGGTGAGATGGCGCTTGTCGCGGATGTAGGCGCGGCAACCTTGCGCTTGCGGCGCGGTGAGCAGCAATTGATGGAAGTAGTCGGCAGCAGCTGCCAGCGTCTCGCGCAGGCGCGTTTCGTGGTCAGCGCTTTTCACCTGCTCCGGGGTCTGCGCCTCCAGCTGCACGCCGGCGCGCCGCGCCAGCTCACGCAGGGCTTCGCCAAACGTCAAGCCTTCCTTCTTCATCACGAAGGAAAACACATCACCCTGCTCACCGCTGGAAAAATCCTTGTAAGTCTGCGTTTCGGGAAAAACAAAGAACGACGGCGTGCGCTCATTCTGGAAGGGTGAGAGCCCCTTGTAGCTGCGCCCGCTGCGCGTCAGCTTCACATAGCTGCCGATAACATCAACGATGTCGAGCCGGCTGCGCACCTCATCGATCACAGACATGATTCGGATTGTACAAGTGCGATGCGCGGTGCGCTTTCAGATGAAAGCTGGATAAACATGAGCGTCAGGATGCAAGCGCCGGCATCAAACCTGCCTCCTGCTTCCAGAAAAGCAAGACCCGCCCTTGTGCAGGACGGGTCTTGCCTCAACGATCACTGGTGATCAGGGCCAGGATTACGGGATGGGTTCAACCCAATCGAATGGCTTCTCTGGCCCGATCAGCGGTGAACCCACCGGCGCATTTTCGTCGCCAAATGGCCACAGTCCGCCGAAGTTGTAGGTCGGGAATCCGCAGTCCACGCGCAGCGGCTTCTCGTCGCCGTTCACCACCTGGCCGCCGCGCAACGCGCGGAAGCGAATCTTGTAGGAGCCGGACTTGTTCATCTTCCACGTCATCACGCCCGACGTGTGATTCGATACCGTCACCCACTGTCCGCCAAAGCCCGCCGGCACAGTGCGGCTGGGATCGGGCGGGAAGACGTTGGTTTCGCAGCCCTGCATCGGCAACGCGTCGATGCCGAACTGGATCGTGTCGGCTGGGCCGCCACCGTCGATCTTGTCCATGTTGGCCCAGAAGAACGAGTAGTACCACTTCTCGCGCGCCGTCGTGGGATACGGATCGGTGACTCGCAGCAGCGGGTCGCTGCCGCGCGCCGGCCCAGTCTGCGTCATCTTGTCGAAGAACGGGTATGACGTCACGCCTGGCGGCAGGAACACCCAGCGAATGGTGTATTGCTTGTTGCTCTGACCACCCACATTCGGCGTCGCCACGCGGATGTACCACGTCTGTGGCGTCGCCAGCACGCCGGCGGTGTCACCATCCACGCCACCTGGGAACACCAGTCCGCCGGCGCGTGACAGCACCTGTGCGCCGGGCGTGCCCACTGCGCCAATCGGCTCGACGTAGGGGTCCTTGCGCAGTTGCGATGGGATGGTATGCGGGCAGAGATCTTCTCCCACACCATTGAAGCGCACCGGCGCGCGCACCTGCACTTGCGTGCCGACAGTATTGTGGCCTTCCATCAGCAGCAGGATCTGGCCTGACTGCGTGATCGTGATCGAGTAGAAGTCATACTGGTCGTTGTCGGTGGCCGTAAAGATGGCGCGTTCCGGCAAGGGCGTCGCCTGACAGGTGTTGTTGTTCGGCTCAATTTCAGTGCCAGAGCCACCGCCGCCGCCGCGATTAAAGCCCCAGCCAATGGTGTAGGGCGCCGGCGCGGGCTGGCCGCTGCCGCTTACCACGCGGAAGAAGATGCGACCGGCCGGCACGTTGTTCACCACCACCGTTGGGTTCGGGTTGGTGCCAAAACCCAACAGGGTATGCACGCCACAGCCATTGCCCATGGACTCGACGACAACCTGCAACTGGCCGGCCACGCTGGCATAGTTGGTCAACGACACGACGATGCTTGCGCCAGGGGTCGGATTGCTGGCAAAGAACCAGCTGTCAGTTTGAGGATTGCTGACGGTGTAGCGCAGATAGGAGCCGAGCGGCCCGCCGCGCCGGTTACCGACAGCATTGCATGGGTTGTTGTCGGTCAGCGTGATCGTTTGTGGAATGGTGGTGACGCCCGCATCACGGTTGAGGGCAGGCAATGCCAGACGAGAGCTGCGCGACAAATCATAGACTACGCTTTCCTGAACACCCCCGCCGTTCAAGGTAACCTTGAACAGGATTCTGGTGTTGGCTGTGTTGACACCACCCAAACCGGTTGCGGTCAGGTCCAGGGTGGCATTGTTGTTCACAGGCTGTCCAACGATGCTCTGGTCTGCCTGTGGCACACCATTGACGACGAGGACGAATTTCGCGCTGTTGGGGTCAAATGTGCTTGTGGTGGTTGCCACGCGCACGGTGGCATGCCCCGATGAAGTGATGTTCAACGCCCCTGAGCCCGGCGTCCAGATGATCGCATCGGTGGCCTGCGGCTCCACTGGCGCCGCCGGCGCTGCGGTCGGCTCTTCCTTCGGCGCCTCGAAGGGGCCTTCGGGCAATGGAATCGGCGTGGCCTCCGGCGGTTGATCGCCCTGCGCCTGCGCCACCGGGATTGCGGTCATGGCGAGCGTGGCCAGCGCCAGCGCCGATGCCAGCATCAAACGGAATGATTGAGAATGTCGTTTCATCTGCATCTACTCCCTCCAGAAATAAAAACCGATGAAACAGCCTGATCCAGAGGCTGTTTCATCGACTCCCTATAAATTACGGCAAAGGCGTAGCGCCACCACCGCTTGGGGGCTGCGGCTGCGGTTGCGGTTGTGGGTTCGGATTCGGCGCAGGGTTGCCACCGCCACCGACGCCAATGCACAGAATTTTCTCGCCAAAGTCGGTGCGGTTGCCGGCATTCGTATCAAGCCGCAACGTGATGCGATAGCACCCTGGCTCAAATTCGTTTGCACGGAAAGACTGCGGGCCGGTGCCGGTGGTCGGGATCGAACGCTGCGTGGAGCCGGCTGGTCCCTGCGAACTATTTGGCTCAAACACCAGATACACACCCTTCACGCCATACACGTTCCAGGCCATAGTCAGGGTGCGATCATTGCGATCGATGTTAAGGCCCGGCGCATCGCCAACCCACTCCAGGTCCTTACGCTTGCAGAACGTCCAGGAGTCTGGATTGCCGTTTTTGCCGGCCTGCCAGTCGGGGTTGTTCGGGTTGCACTCAGTGTTGACCACCGGCGCAGACACAACACCAGCCACATTCAACGTCAGGGTGTCTTGCTGCGCTGCGCCATTCGCGTCGGTCCACTTCAACAGAAGCGTGCGCGGGCCGGTGACATTCGGCACATCCACGCGCATGGCTTGCGCGATCGGGCCCTTGCAGCCGGCGCCATCCGCCTTGTCGAAGCAGCCTTCCTTGAAATTCGGAATGTTCCAGAAAGCCCAGGCCGTGGTGCCGGATGCCACCGGGTTGGCTTCCAGCCGCAGCACATTTGCGCCGCCAGCCAGCGCGCCACCACCACTGGCCACCGGCGCAGTGCCGCTGCTGTTCAATGCCAGCGTGTCCTGCTGCGCCGCACCATTGGCGTCCGTCCACTTCAGGGTGATGGTGCGCGGACCACTCACTCCTGGCACATCCACGCGCATGGTTTGGGCGATTGGGCCCTTGCAGCCAGCGCCATCGCCGCGGTCGAAGCAGCCTTCCTTGAAGTTCGGGATGTTCCAGTATGCCCAAGCAGTGCCGCCGGCGGACACCGGGTTGGCCTCCACCTTCAGCACGTTTGCGCCACCCGTCAGCGGGCCAGGCGCGACCGGCTGCACTTGCGGCGGCGCAACGGTCACCAGCGGCACCAGCACCGGCGGTTGCGCCGGCGCGGCAGGTGCAGCCGGCTGCTGCGCGACCACCGGCTTGGGCGGCGCAGAGGCAACCGGCACGTTGTTGGCAGCAGCATTCGCCTGCACGTAATCCCTGATCACCCAGCCCACGCCGCCCTGACCAGATGGGAATGAAATCTGCCACCACTGGCCATCGGCGCTCTTGCCTTTCACCGGCGCGGTTTGGTTCTGCTTCAACTCACCCACTTTGTCGTAGGCGGTGTCGGGGCCGGTGCGGACGTTGACGAAGTCGTTGGTCACAGTCAGGCTGGGCGCGCTGTTGTTGGCATTGCCGGCGGCTGGCGCAGTCGTCGCTGCCGGCGGTGCAACCGTTGGCACAGTCTGTGCATCGCCGGCTGCCGGTGTGGTGGCCGGCGCTGTGGTCGGCGCCACCGCAGTGGTGGGTTGCGCTTCGGCAGTCGGGGTGGCCGGCACCGAAGCAGCCTGCGCGTTCAGCACCAGTGGTTCAGACTGCGTAAGCAGTTTGTCATCTGGCGGGCCAAATGCCTTCATCTGGATGGCGTGCGTGCCGGCGCTCAATGGCGTCCATGGCACATTGATCGGGAAGCTTGGCACGCCCTTGCTCTTGTCTGGCGCATTCAGCGTCGCATACGTCTGCCCGTCAATGATTACATCCACGCGCGAAATGGCGTCGCCGGTGGCGGTGCCAACGATGGCGACGCTTTGCCCCACATTCAAGGCCGCGCCCGACTCAGGCGCGGTGATCTTGATTTCAGGCGGCTTGCTTGAGCTGCCGCCACAAGCGGTCAACGCCATCAGCCCAACCAGGGCAAGGGCGCTCAGCCGCCCAAGATTGCTCCGGCGCAGGGGTAACTTCATGTTCTTCATCTCCTTGATCATTTCCGCAATCACTTG
>JBDHWI010000174.1:0-7235 GCA_039810125.1 Thermoflexales bacterium
CCAGGAATTCCTTGTTGCCGTCTGCGCCAAAGATGGGCGAGGGAATGACGCCCTGCGCCGGCCAGCCCTGCGCTGCGCAAAATGCAGTGATGCGCTCAATCACTGCAGCATGCACTGCCGCATCGCGCACGATGCCGCCCTTGCCCACCTTCTCGCGGCCGGCCTCGAATTGCGGCTTGATAAGGGCAATGACGCTGCCCTCACTCTGCGGAAGCGAAACCGCAGGAGATGGCCGACTGATCCACCCAAACACCTTCGGCAGGATGAGTTCGAGCGAGATGAATGACACGTCGATCACGGCAAGGGCGATGGGTTCAGGCAACGCATCGAGGAAGCGCACATTCACCTTTTCCATCACGACCACGCGCGAATCGTTGCGCAGCTTCCAGTGCAGTTGATTGTTGCCCACATCGAGCGCAAAGACCTTCGCCGCGCCGCGCTGCAACAGGCAATCGGTAAAGCCGCCAGTGCTGCTGCCCACGTCGGCGCAGACAAGGCCGGCGGGGTTCACCTGAAAATAATCCAGCGCCGCCTCAAGTTTGAAGCCGCCGCGCGAAACATACTTTGGGGGTTGCTGCACGTCGATGACAACAGCATCAGGGAATATTTTCGAGGGTTGGTCGATCACCTGACCATCGACGCGCACCTCACCGGCGCGGATCAGCCGCTGCGCCCAGTCGCGGCTTTCCGCCAGTCCGCGCGCCACCAGCAGCACATCCAAGCGCGTTTTCGCCATGAATCAATATCTCATGCAAAGGCACAAAGCAAATTTCGCATCTTTGCGCCGCGGCAAGAGATTATCGCCCGTAATCCAACCGCTCGATCAGTCGCAGCGGGAAGTTCTCGCTGCGCATCTTGTCCTGCGTGCGCTTGATCGGATATTCGACGCGGTGCTGCGTCCACGTCAGCGCTTCCGTGTCCAGCATGGCATATGCGGCGCGCGGATCGCCATCGCGTGGCTGCCCCACTCCGCCCGGGTTGATGATGTAGTTCGAGCCGCGCTTGAGCGCCACCGGCGCGTTTGGCGTCGGCGCGACAGCATGAACGACATGGGTGCGGCCATCCTTCACAAAAATCACCGGCACGTGCGTGTGACCAACCAGCGCAGCCATCGTCGGCATGTAGCCAAAATTTTCCTCAGCCACGCTGACATCCAGCACATATTCCCAGATCGGCTCACGCGGGCTGGCATGAACGAGCAGGTAGTCGCCATGCACATCCTGCTCGGGCCGCGCGCGCAGATACATCAGGTTCGCCGGCGTCAGATGCTCGCGCGTCCACTGCACAGCAAACGCAGCATTCTCATGAAAGGTCTCGATGCCCAGTTTGCCCAGCACCGCCCAATCGTGGTTGCCGGCGAGGCAGATATGCGGCACAGTGCGCAACAGATCGATGCACTCGTTGGGATCGGGGCCATAGCCGACCACATCGCCCAGACACCATACGATGTCGTAATTCAACTTGCGCGTCTTCACGTCCTGCAACACCGCCTCAAAGGCGGCCAGGTTGGCATGGATGTCGGAGATGATCAGGCAACGCATGAGCGTATTTGCGATTTCCGATCTGTCACTCCCTGCCCTGGCACTTCATCGTCTATCGCAACCCGCGCGACAGGCGACCAAAATGACAGGCAGGAAATCACACATCAGAGATGATGTCACTTAAGTTTGTGCATTTTGAGGCCGGTCTTCAACACTTTCAAACCCAGCAGCGCGCACTTCACGCGGTTGGCTGTGAGTTGCGCGCCGACCAGATCCAGCACATGCTGCGGCTCCATGTTCTCAACTTCACTCACCGGCTTGCCCACAACCTCTTCCAGCAGCATCGACGCGGCAGCCTGGCTGATGATGCAGCCATCGCCGGTGAAGCTGGCATCTTCGATGCGCGTGCCATCTGCGCTCAGCTTCACATCCATGCGGATGTGGTCGCCGCATAGCGGATTGGTCTCTTCATGCACGATGTCCGCGCCGGCGATCTCGCCTTGATGGCGCGGGTTCTCGTAGTGATCCAGAATGTGTTCTCGGTAAAGGTCTTCCATTCGTATATCAATCTGCGCATCACTCCCAGATGCGTCATTTCCTCAGCGCAACTTTTGCCTTGTAGATGGCCTCGACGAGTGCATCGATCTCGCGCGGCTCGGTGTAGACATAGAAGCTGGCGCGGGCAGTCGCATTCACGCCCAGCTTCTGGTGCAATGGTTGCGCGCAATGGTGACCGGCGCGAATCGCCACACCTTCGAGGTCGAGCAGCGAGGCGAGGTCATGCGGGTGAATGCCTTTCAGCGTGAAGGCGGCCACGCCGCCGCGCACCTCAGCATCCGCTGGCCCAACCAGACTCAGCCCCGGCACCTCGCTCATGCGCTCCAACGCGTAGGCCGTGATCTCCTTTTCGTGCGCGCGCACTTCGGCCATGCCCAGCGCATTCAGGTAATCGACCGCTGCGCCAAGGCCGATGGCCTCCACAAACGCCGGCGTGCCGGCCTCGAACTTCAGCGGCACGTCCGCCCAGCGCGCGCCATCGAAGCCGACGTAGCTGATCATGTCGCCGCCGAACAGAAAAGGCGGCATGGCTTCCAGCAGGTCGAGCTTGCCATACAGCACGCCGATGCCGGTTGGCCCAAGCATCTTGTGGCCGCTGAACGCCATGAAATCACAGTCGAGCGTCTGCACATCCACCGCCATGTGAGGCACGCTCTGCGAACCGTCGATGATGACTTTTGCGCCGACGGCGTGTGCCTTCTCGATGATGGGCCGCGGATCAGTGATGGCGCCAAGCACATTCGACACTTGCGCAAAAGTCACCAGCCTGGTGCGCGGCGAAAGCCACTCATCCAGTTTGCTCCAGTCCAGCATGCCGTCGGGCGTGATCGGGATGAACCTTAAAACGACACCGCGCTCCTTTGCCAGTTGCAGCCACGGCACGAAGTTGGCATGATGCTCCAACTCGGTGAGGATGACCTCATCGCCTTCCTTCAAAAACGTGCGACCATACGAATATGCGATCAGGTTGAGCGCCTCGGTGGCATTGCGCGTGAAGACGATGTTTTCAGGCGCCGGCGCGTTGATGAAACGGGCGATCTTTGCGCGGGCTTCATCATATTGCGCAGTGGCTGCCTCGCTGAAGGCATACACGCCGCGATGCACATTGGCATACACATGACGATATGCCTCATCCATGGCGCGAAGCACCTGTTCGGGCTTCTGAGACGAAGCCGCACTATCGAGAAACACGACCGGCTTGCCGTTCACCCGCTCATTCAAAATCGGAAAGTCTGCGCGAATCCGCGCTGTGTCATACGCCATTACTTTTCACCCTGGAGAGCACAGTGAACACGGCGACTCGCAAGCTCATTCACCGCGCCGTATTGAACTATGCGTCCATTTTCATTCAATCGCAATGGTCACCTGCGCCTTGCCGGCATCGCCACAATCGATTGCGAGTGTGCGCGCACCAGCCTGCTCGTTTACGCCCACCGTCCAAATCCACGCGATCACACCATCTTTGCCGGCTGTCCGTGATGCGCCATCCGGCAGCGGCTTCGGCGCAGCGCCGTCACCCCCAATCGTCACCGTGCATTGCGCAAATGGCCGGGTGCGAATGGTGAGCGACCCCGCGCCGCCACGATACGCCTTCTCCGACACCGACAGGACCGAAATGCCCGACGGGTCGAGCGTGGGCGTGGGAACAGCCGTCACGCGACCACGGCCGCCGGCGCCGATCGCGCGCTGCGGTGTGGCCGTCGGCGGCATGGTGGGCGGAATGGCAAGTGCGGTGATGGTGAGAATGACCGCCTGCGAGGTGGCCTTTGTGTCTGGCACACCGCCGATGGGCGTGGGCAACGTGAAAGGCGTGCGCACCACCGTCGGCACCAGCGCTGGCAAAGGTGTCAGCGTCGGCGTCGAAGCCGCCGTTGGCGCAGGTTGTGTCGGTGGCGGCGCTTGCGTGGGCGGTGGCGCTGTCACCTGTTGGTTTGGCGCCGGCGTCGGCGATGGCACCGGCGTGACAGTGAACGCGGCCGTGGCAAAACCCACAACTGCTGTTGGCACTGGGTTCGGCACAACCAGCGTGGGCGGTCTTGTCGGGCTAGGCAGCACCGGCGATTGCAATGGCGACGGCAGCGGGCTGCTGCACGCCGCCAGCATCAGGGCCAACGCCGCAGCGCTAAGGCCGGCGCGGAGAAATTTCATGCGTTCAGTGTAACCCAACAACGCTTAACAAAAAGGGCGCGAAATGGATTCGCGCCCTGTAATGCATCAACGATTCGCAGCGGAGATTACTCCGCGTCTTCCTCTTCCTTCTTGCCCTTCTCGATCACTTCCACTTCCACCGGCTCGGCAGCAGCCACTTCCTCGATCTTAGCCTCGATGAAGCGGTTGACACGAACCACATCCTCCTCAAGCTCTTCGAGGAACTTGACGCCGGCGGGGATGGCGATGTCTTTCACGCGCACCACATCGTCGATCTTCATGTTGCTGATGTCGATGGTCACCGAATCAATCAGGTCGGTTGGCAACGCCTCGATTTCGAGCGTGTCGCGCTCTTGCAACAGCACGCCGGCGCCGCTCTTCACATCTGCCGGCTCGCCCACCGTCAATACGCGGATGCTGGCGGTGATCTTCTCGGTCATATTGACCTCGTAGAAGTCGATGTGCTGGATGGTGCGGCGGATCGGATCGCGCTGGATCTCACGCGTCAGCACGTTCCTCTGGTCGCCGGCAACATTGAGCGTAATCAGCGTATTGCGGCCAATCCTGCGCAGCGTGTTGGTCACCTCACGCGCGTCCACCTGAATGCTGGCCGGCTTGATGTTGTGGCCGTAGACCACCGCCGGCACCTTGCCGCTGCGGCGCAGGGCCTTCACCCCTGTGCCGACCGCGCTGCGAACTTCTGCTGCAATCACAATCTTGTCTGCCATTTTCTGTTCAATCTCCTTTTGTCTGCGATTCAGCCGCCCATCGGGTTGCCCCTACTCACGGATGAGAGATCGAAGATCGGAGCTGAACGAGCACAGCGTCCGTCTCGCCTTCACGGCTGCAAAGCGGGTGGCATTATACCTGTCGCTGCCGGCGGAAATCCAATCTGATTTGCGCACCGCCGGCTCAAGTTTCCTCAAACAAAATCAGCTCTGAAGTAAGCGCCCCTTCCAGTCTGACCGTCAACCCTCGCTTCATGAGTGTGAAGCCGTCCACTTCGCACGTCTGGCCGGCGTTGTCAAAGGTCACGCGATAGCGCTTGCCTGCGTCCAGCCCGCGCAAACGCAATTCGTAATCCGGCTGCGCCGGCGATGCGAGTTGAAACAATCCGCAGATACCGCGCGTTCGATCTTGAGACGCCAGCTCAAGGACACCCCAGCCCCTGGGCTCAGGGTTGTCAACCACGGGCGTGTGATGATAAATGCGGCTGGCCGGCATGAACGGACGCACGAAGCCTTTGTAAAGACCGATGTAATGCTTGATGCGATCGAGCACGATCGGATTCCACCCAGCACCCAACGGATGAAGGAAACCGAGCGTCGGCCGCACAAACAGCAACAAGCGCGCCTGAAAATCAAGCTCAGCCGTCGAATGCCCTGATTGTCCGCCAAGCAAGCGATCCACGTGCTCTGGCGGCAATGCCATCGTCATGCCGTTGGTAACGGCGAAGGCGCGAGGGGCAATTTGCCAGTCGGTGACCCAGGTGTGGCTAAACCGGCGCGTCATGCCGATGTCGGTGCGGCCGCCGCCGCCGGCGCAGTTCTCGAAGATCACGTCGGGGAAGCGAGCGCGCAACCGGTCATAAATGGCATAGAGCGCTTCGTAGTAGCGCCAGTAACCATTCTCCACAAACCCTTCCCGCACCGAGTGCAATCCCTCTTTCATGCCGGCGACGTTGTAATCCAGCCGAAAGAAGTCGCATTGATGCTGCTCGATCACGCCGGCGATCTGCGCTTCCATCCATTGCGCTGCAGCCGGATTGGTCAGATCCAGCACATCACTCAGACGCCGCTCCCCGTCATAGGCAGTGCCGACCCAGTCGGGATGCGCCTGGGCGACAGCGCTGTTTTTGCCAATCCGTTCGGCATCCATCCACAACCCCCACAGCATGCCCTTGCCATGCACGCGGTCACGAAAAGGTTGCAAGCCCTCCGGGAAACGCTGTGGATCCACCTGCCAGTCACCGACAGTTGTCCACCAATGGCTGCCGGGCGGCGCATACCAGCTCGCATCGATGAAGAAAACCTCGGCGCCGATGTCGGCGGCTATGTCGATGTTGTGCATGACGTAGTCGGGTGTGATCTCAATCTCCGGCCCGATGCCTGATTCCACCCAGCCACCGCGCCCGCGCGGTTGCGGCCTGAACACGCTTTTGCGCAGGTGCTCGTGCATGGCGTTGACAGCCACATCAAGATCGCCAAACACCAAGCCCAGATGCACCTCTGGTGTAGCGACAGTTTCGCCCGGGGCGATGATCCGCTGCGGCGCCGGCGCATCTGGCCCGGCGCGAAACCACAAGGTTGCCGCGTTGTCCGTTGTGCCGGCGTCGGCATCCAGATCGAACTCAAAGCTGTAGCCGCCCGACCAGGCCAATTGGCAGATAAAGTGCTCGCCGGTGGCGTTGTTGCGCAGAATGAACAGCGGGTGGCGGTGCCGGTCGCGTCGATAGCGACCATCTATGCGGTAGCCGGCTGCCGGGAGATCGTGCCACTGGAAGTCGCCCTCATTGCCCCAATGCGTGTTTGTCATGTAGCCAACCGAATACAGCGGCGATGCCTTGTCTGGAAGATGCATGCGCCAGCGATTGGTCTTTTGCAGCACACCGCTCCATGGGAACGCCGCCGACAAGGCTGAGGGTTGCGCGCCGGTATTGGTCACTTCAAGCCAGCGCGTAATGATCGGCGTGCCGTCCAGCTGTGTATGCACCGCCACAGAAACAGGGCGGACCGCGTGCTTCAGCCGAACCACCGTGTGGCAGCCGGCCTCATGTCCCTCAACACCCTCCCACACCCAATCCGATGCGAGCAATTGGCCATCTACTTCAAGCCAAAACGCCTGTGGCGCAGCATGTTCGGCTGGGTTAAGCCGGCCGTCGTAGAAGTTGAGGAAGCCGGCGCCATTCCAGCTGCGCCCAACGAAGCGGCCCTTGACGAGCGACTCCTCGTAGACTGTCAATGCAGTGCGATAGCTGATGGTGGGTTCGGGCTGTGCAACGTAATGCGCGTCGCAAAAGGCTTGTGGGGTTGTCATGAGCGTTGCGGG
>JBDHWI010000175.1:0-7227 GCA_039810125.1 Thermoflexales bacterium
CCTGCTCGGCCAGCACAAACAGAAAGTTGCCGGCGGCATCCAGCACGCCCGACAACATGATGAATGGCCATGCGCTGCGCGCCGACATAGCAAAGGTGTGCGTCACATGCATGAAGAGCATGAGGCAGATCACCGACGCAACGCGCGCAATCGCCAAAGGCCAGAATACTGCGCCGTCGCCTGTTTGCGCGATGAGAATGAGAAATGCGCCGAAACTGACGCCGGCGATCACTGCCAGGCCGAGGCCGTCAGGCCGGCCATCACCAGTGCCCGTGCGCGAGATCAACCCGACTGCGAGGATGGCCAACACGAAGCCGAGCATCTGCAATGGATGCGGCAGGCCCTGCGACAGTGCGCCAAACAGCACCGGCATCGCGGTGGAGATCACGCCCGTCACCGGCGCAACAAGCCCCATGCTGCCCTTCGACAGCGCGGAATACAGCGCGCTCAAGCCGATCAGGCCGGCGATGCCCGCCGCCGCACCCCACAGCGCATCCGCCGGCGTTGGCGCCCGCTCATGCGTGATCACCCCAAGCCCAATCAACAGCGCCAGCCCGATCAACTGCGAAAAGAAAACGACAACAGCGACTCTTGCTCTGCGCGTGGCAAGGCCGCCGCTGAAGTCGCCGGCGCCCCACGCAATGGCCGACGCCAGCGCGAGCGATGCCGAGCCGAGCAGCGCATCAAAGTTCATGCGCAATTCCCTGCAGCAAGGCTAATGCCTGTGCCAGCCGCTGCTGGTTGGCCGGGGCGTTGGTCCAGCGGCTCACGCCGCTGGGGTGCGGCAAAGGCAGCACCATGCGGCCATCACGTTCAAACGACTGGCCAATGGCCTCGGTGAAATTGACTTGCGCGCCGAGAAAATAGATCGTGGAGATGCGCCCGACTGTGAGGATGAGCCGGGGTTGGACGAGCGCAAGTTCGCGCAACAGAAAGGGCCGGCACAACGCCTGCTCTTTTGCACTGGGCGCGCGATCACCCTTTCCCGCACCGCCCTTCGCCGGCCCAGGAAAGCATTTTGTGATGGCGGTGAAATAGCAGCGCGCGCGGAAGTCTTCTTCCTCAAAGCCGGCGCGGGCGAGCCAGCCAAACAATGCCCGTCCGCCCTGCCCGCTGAAGGGGCGCTCCTTCGAGCGCTGCGGCACTGCTGGCGCCTGTCCAACCAGCATCATCTTCGGTTGCGTTGCCGGCTGGTTGAGCAGGAAATTCGAGGTGGTTGCGAAGAAGCCGGCGTCATTGCACTTCGTGCAGGCTGCAATCTCCGCGTGAAGTTGCGCAAGTTGGTCAATCACGTCTGTCCGCGCTGAGGGTGTTCAAGCCGCTTTGTGTTTTGCTTTTTGCAAAGCGCGCTGGTAGGTGTTTTGCATGAGGACGGCGCCTTCCTCCATGTTCGGGGTCTCGCTTAGCACGCGGCCGGCGACGCCGGCATCGGCCAGCGCCTTGAAAAAGGCTTTGTAATTCATGTCGCTGTCGGGCAAATTCAAATGATGCTTCTCGCCCTTCGCGGTATAGGCGATGCCGCTGAAGTGAATGTGCATATGCTTTAAGCCGCGCGCGCCAAGCCCTTTTTTGATCAGCGCCAGCGCCAGCGCAAATTCGTCGTAAGTGTTGAACGAGCCGTCGCCGGCGCGCGCGTGCAAGTGCGCAAAATCCACGCATGGCAGCACGTTTTCGATCTGCCGGCTCCAGTCGATCGTCTCCTCCAGCGTGCCAAGCATCGCGCTCTTGCCCATCGTCTCAGGACGCAGAGTCACATCGCATTTTTCACGCTTCAACGTGTCCGCAACCTCACTCAGTCGCTCAATGGCTATCTTGCAAGCCACCTGCGGTTCGCGCTTCATGTATGAGCCGGGGTGAAAGATGATGTCAGTCGCGCCGGCCTTGTAGCCGCTGCGTGCCGCCGCCAGCAGCCGCTCGCGCCCCGCCTGCCACATCTCATCCGTCGCATTCAGGTTGATGTAGTACGGCGCGTGGACACTGAGCGCGACGTCATATCGCTCGCCGGCAGCCTTGATCCTCGCACAACTTTCGTCACTCACCCGCACGCTCTGCACCCACGCCAACTCCAACGCGCTCAGGTTCAACTCGCGGATGCGCTGCACACCGCCGGCGCTGCCGCCGTTCTTGGGCGCGCTCTGTGGCGTGCCGACGGTGCCGAAACGAATGGGGAGATCGAGGTGGACAGCCTTGCTCATGTTGCTGCAATTGTAGGGGCAGGGTTCATCGAACAGCGGCAACCCCCTGCATGACGCCCAAAAGCGCGAAGAGCCTGGGGCCGAGGATGAGCAAGCCAACGATGACGGCGGCGAAGGCGCACACAAATACTGCGCCGGCGGCGCAATCCTTCGCCACTTTCGCCAACGCATGGAACTCTGGCGCAACGCGATCGACCACCGCCTCCAGCGCCGTGTTCACGAGCTCCGCCTGCAACACCAGCGCGATCATCCCCACAAGAATTGCCCATTGCTCCACGCTGATACCGAGCGCGATGCCGGCGACAATCACCAGCGCTGTCACGGCCAGGTGCACCTTGAAATTACGCTGCGTGCGAAAGGCGTGCGCGATGCCTTGCAGCGCAAAGCCAAAGGACGCAAGCAAGTTGGGCGATTTGTTGTTCATTCAATGCGCAGGATAAATCCCTTGAGGTATTCCCCTTCAGGGAAGGTAAGCAAGACCGGGTGGTCGCTGGCCTGCGTCAATCGCTCGATGATGCGCGCATCCCGCCGCGCTTCCAGGGCTGCGCTAAACACGATCTTCTGCAGCAGCATCGCATCGACCACGCCGCTGCACGAGAAGGTGGCCAGCACGCCGCCGGCCTTCACCAGCGCCATGCCGATGCGATTCAAGTCTTTGTAGGCGCGCGCGGCGCGATCGATCTGACCGGGGTTGTGCGCAAATTTCGGCGGATCAAGGATCAGCACATCGTACTGCTCGCCGCGCGCGCGACGCTCGCGCAAGTCCGCAAATGCATCGGCCACGACGCCGACCCAACAATCATCGGAACTGACATTGGCGTTTGTGGCATTCAGCGCAGCGTTGCGCTCAGCCAGCCCGATTGCATCCGCTGATGAATCCACATTCACGACGCGTGCTGCGCCGGCAGCCAACGCATGCACACCAAACGCGCCGGTAAACGAAAACACGTTCAGCACGCTTGCGCCTGTGCAGTAGCGCGCCACCTTCACGCGGTTTTCGCGCTGGTCAAGGTAGAAGCCCGTCTTCTGCCCGCTCGCAAGGTTGACGACAAAGCGCCGGCCATGCTCGCTGATCTCCACCTCGCCGGCGTTTTCATTTGCGACAAACAACTCACGAATGGATTTCGGCACGCTGCCGCCGAACTCGTGCTTCAAGCGCTCTTCGTCAATGCGAAAGAGCAGCCGGCGCGGCGCGGCATGCGCGTTCAGCGCTTCAGCCAGCGCATCCCTCGCGCGAATGGCCGCGAGCGCAGAAAGCTCGACCACGATATGCGCCGCATAGTCGTCGGCGATCACGCCAGGCAAGCCGTCGCTCTCACCGAATATCAGCCGGCGTGCATCGGTGTGCGCCAGCAGCGGATCGCATTTTCGAAGCGCAATGGCTGCCGCCACGCGCTTGCGCCACAGCGCATCGTCGATGGCCTCGCCGGCGTCCCACGTCATCAACCGCACTGCAATCTGCGATTGCTGGTTGATGATGCCGCGCGCCAGCCATTCACCCTTGTTGTCGGTCACATCGACAACCTCGCCGTCCTTCGGCTTGCCGTCGATCTCCTTGATGGCGCCCGCGAACAGGCGCGGATGATGCTGCCGCACCGATTTGTCGCGGCCGCTTTTCAAAACAACTGTCGCTGTCATTTTTCAACCACGAGGTAATTTTCAGTCTTCCGCCAGCGAGCGCTCGCGCTGGGTGGCGTTGGTCTCAAGCTGTGGAATCTGCTCGAAGCCGGCCTCCTTCATCTGCCCGCGCATGTGCGCGATAACCTGGCTGCGCGTGGCCTTGCCGCCCAGTTCCTTCAGCGCCTTCAGATAGAAATAGGTGAACGCGCCATTCGCGCGATTGTTGAAATTGGCGTCGGCGCTGGTCTGGTCGGCGCGACAGCCGGCCCACAAGATGCGCTGCGCCTTCACCTTCGGCTTGTTTGGTCGCGCCTCAAGCGATTTCGCGCCCTGCATCTCGGCCCACACCTCTTCGATCGGCGCCGGCGGCGGAAGATAGCGCACCGGCCACAATTGCTTCATGCCTGTGCCGCTGTGGCAGGTGTCGAGATACACCTCCAGCAATACGTTCGCCGGCAACTGCGCAAACAGCGCGTTCAACTCATCGTCGTTGATGATGTGGTCGGGGTCCCACACACGACCTTTCTGAACCAGGTCGTTTGGGCAAAACGCCTCGTCGGCCTTATCCTTCTCATCGCCGCTGACATCTGGCACCTGCGTGCCATGCGACGACAGAGAGAACACGATGTGATTCACCGCGCCAGCGCCGGCCTCGTTTACCATCTGTGTCAGGCGCTGCATGATGGCTGCCTTGGTAGCCTGCGCATCCGTCAACACCATGACATCCCCATCAGCAAAACCCATCGTCTTGAGCATCGCAGCCATGTCGATGGCATCGTTAACGCAGCCATTCAACGTGGCGTCCGGCAGATGCTTGAAGTGATTGATGCCGACGCAGAGCGCTCTTCGTGCAGACATGGCAACCTCCTGTGAACTAAATGAACAGAACGGGATTCCCTCATTCAACCCCTCTCACCCTTTGACAAACTGAGAGAGGCAAAGGGCTGGAGAAAACAAAAAGGACGCAAGCGGCTTGCGTCCAAAAACCTCGCGCGCAAACCCGCGAGATTAACCGTCGCCTCAATCAGTTGATCACAAACGACAACGCCACCATCGCCAGCACCAGCGCGGTGAAGATGATGAAGGTGCGGCGCAGGTCTCCCAGCACTTCACCATATTCCTTCTCCCAATCGACCACCGCCGGCGCGGCTGCGGTTGCTGTAGCGGTGCGCTTGGCAGTCGCTGCTGTGGCGAGTGTTGCGCCATTCACCTCGGGTTGCAGTGCCGCCGGCGCGCTGAACGCTTCGGGCGGCAGGTTCGGTTGTCGGTCACGTCGTCGCTTCGACATGTTATCCACCTCGGTTCAAATCTGGATGCTGAGAATACCACCGTTGACATTGCGAATTTTGGAGTGGCATTTTCCCGCCCAAAATTCATCTTGCCTTCGTCCCCACTGCAAACACCTCGCGCTGGAAGAACCACGCAAACGGCACCCAGTTGAAGGCGATATGGCGCAACGCGTTCATCACCGAGCCTTCGCCGCGATTCTGTGGCGGCGTGTCCAGCCACACTTTCACCTGCTCAAACCTGGCGCGTGTCAGATAGCGCCGCATGCGCAGGATGTCCTGCTCATTCACATGCACCTCGGTGTTGATGGCAACGTTCAGTGCGCGCGGGTTTTTCGGATATTTTTCACCCTGCCCCATCGCCGTGCGCACAGTGCGCACGACTGGATAGGCATAGGCGTCGTACCAGCGGTTGGGTGCGGTATGCACGATGATCTGGCCGGCCGGCTTCAACACACGGTGCACTTCCGCCAGACACGCATCCAACTCCCACGGATGCAAATGTTCCACCACGTCAAACATCAGCACGCGGTCGAAGGCATTCGTGGCGAACGGCAGCCGCTTCGCATCACTGCGCGCCAGCCCATAGACACCGGCCTCATCCTGCATGATGCGGCGCGTCAGTTGCACTGCCGCCACTGCGTAATCGATGCCAAAGGACTGCGCGCCCATCCGCGCAACGTGCCGCACGATCTCACCGCGCCCGCAGCCCAAATCCAGCACCTTCATGTCCGGCTGCACGGAGGCAAATTCAAAGGCCTGCTTCAGCCGGCGCGAGAGATGTTCGCCCTCAGTCTGAATAAATTCATCATAGCCCTCACAGGCTGTGAGGAAATACTCCTCGGTGTACAGCTCGGACGGCAAAGGGGCTTCACGCGGTCGCTGGTCACTCATCTTGAACGCGTCAAAGTATATCAATCTCGATGCGAGGCTTCACGCACGACTCTCTCAAAAGTGTGCGCCGTCTGCGCGGCAATGTGATCCCATTGAAAGAGCCGGCTCAGCGACCTCGCGCCACTCATCAAGCGCGCCTTCAACGCATTCTCGTTCAGCACCCGCGCGACTGCGGCGGCCAGCGCCGCCGGCGCGTCGGGCGGCGTCAACAACACATTTTCGCCATCCACCAACTCCGGCACTGGCACACGCGGCGTCGTGGTGACGGTGGGGCAGCCATGCGCCAGCGCGGCCATCAGTGTGCCACGTCGGAAAGATGCGCCATCGCGATACGGCAGCGCCACGCAATCGCATGCCGCAAATGCCTCACTCACGCCGCGCTCGTCGAGGAAACCGGTGAGATGAACGTGCTCGTAAACGCCCAGCTCGCGCGCGAGCGACTCAAGTTTGGCGGCGTAGACCATGTTGGTCGGGTCACTATCGCCTGTCTGCCCGCCCACGTGCAGCAGGCCGGCATTCGTTCCGCGCCGGCGCAGCTCAGCCAACGCGCGGATCAGCGTCTCACCACCCTTGCTCTCGTTCATGAAGCCAAAGTAGCCGATCAAGCGCGTATCGCCGGCGATACCATGCGCGGCCAGCCACATATCACGGTCATAGCCGTCCAGCGTCGCCGGTGTGATATTGCTGCCGATGGGGATCATCGTCACGTCGTGCACGCCCTCACCCTTCAACGTGTCGCGGTCCTCGACATTCGTCACGATGCACGCACTGGCGCCCTTCGCCATGTGCAGGATCGATTTCCAGCGCAGCGGGCCGGCTTTGGGAAAAAGATACGGCACTTTGAGATCATGAAAGGTGACGACGATCGGCACACGCTTTGCCAGTTGGGCGGGCAGAAGATTGATGGCCGCGTGCATCTGATAGGCGGCCGCCTGGTATTGCAGGTTCAACACGTCCAACCCGTGTTGCCGCGCGAAGTCATCGATGCGCCGGCGCGTCCCCCAACCCCACCGCGCGATGATGCGGTGTGTGGTCACGCCCTGCTCGACGCTCTCTGCCGGCTGGCCGGCGACGCTGTTTGCGATGACGTGCGGCGCATGGCCGGCGGCAGCAAATGCCAGCGCAATCTGGCGCGTGAAATCGCCCACGCCGCCCTGCATCGGCGGGTATTCGCCGGCGATCAAACCGATTCGCATGGACAAATGGTAACCGGCAACTTTTCTCAATGCAAA
>JBDHWI010000176.1:0-7114 GCA_039810125.1 Thermoflexales bacterium
TTGCAAGCTCGCTACGCCCATGTCCGCGTAGAAGACAAGGGTTTGAAGTGGAATACCGATCTGATGGAGGCATGGGAATTGGGCGCGCTGCTCGATCTGGCCGAAGTGACCGCGTTCAGCGCAATTTGGCGCACTGAGAGCCGCGGCGGCCACTACCGCGAGGACTTCCCCAACCGGGACGACGTGAATTTCCTCAAGCATTCGGTGGCATGGAGAAACGGCAAGATCGAAATCAAGGACAAGCCGGTGCGGATCACGCGCATTCAGCCGCAGGAAAGGAAATACTAAACTGAAAGTTCCGAGCGCTCAGTTCCAGGTTCCCAGTTCCGAGCAAAACATCGTATCGCACGTGCTCACTCAGAACTCGGAATTCAGCACACGGAACTCCAAACTCGGAACTTCAAACTCTCATGAAGATTCAACTCAAGATCAAGCGCTTCAACCCGGAGACGGACCAAAAGCCCTACTGGAAGGAATATGAGGTCGTGGCTGAGCCGACCGACCGCGTGCTGGATGCGCTGCAGACAGTGCAGTGGGAACAGGACGGCACCTTGTCGCTGCGGCGCAGTTGTGCGCATGGCGTATGCGGCAGCGATGCGATGCGCATCAATGGCCGAAATATGCTTGCGTGCAAAGTGCTGGTCAAAGATGTAGCCCAGAGCGGCGTCATCACGGTCGAGCCAATTCTCGGTTTGCCAGTGCAGAAGGATCTGATCGTCGACATGGAGCCATTCTTCGCGCACTATCGCGCAGTGCTGCCATTCCTGGTAAACAACGACCCACCGCCGGCAGATGGCCGCGAGCGGTTGCAATCGCCGGCTGACCGCGAACGCTACGACGACACGACGAAGTGCATTTTGTGCGCGGCCTGCACCACGAGTTGCCCATCGTTCTGGGCGCGCGGCGAATATGTGGGGCCGGCGGCCATCGTGCAGGCGCACCGCTTCATCTTCGACTCCCGCGACCACGCGGCGCAAGAGCGGCTTGAAGTGATGAGCGATCCGGATGGCGTATGGCGCTGTCGCACGATCTACAACTGCACCGAGGCCTGCCCGCGCGGCATCCAAGTCACAAAGGCCATCGCCGAAGTGAAGGAAGCCATCCGCACCGGCGTGCTGGAATAGTGCTGAGTAATGAGCGTCGAGTAATGAGTGCTGAGTGCTGAGTCATATTCCCGACTCAGCACTCAAGATTTTGAACTCATCCCTCAACACACCCATCACCACAGTATCGACGCGCCGGCCTTCGCGCTGCATCGTCTCGCGCTGCACACCCTCGCGCCGAAAGCCGGCTTTCTCGTAAGACCGAATCGCGCGCTCGTTCACACCCCACACGGTGAGCGTGACGCGATGCAGATCCAATTCGTCAAAAGCATAGCGCAGCGTCAGGCGCATCGCGTCGGTGCCATAGCCCTTGCCCCAATAATCGCGCTCGCCGATGCCGATGGCAACAAACGCATCGCGTTGTGACCAATTCACCCACAGCGCGGTGAAGCCAATCTGCGCTTCTCCATCCAGCAGCCGCACAGCGAAGAGAAAATCCTTGTCGTTGCGCGTTTCCTCATCGATCGACTTGCGCAGTTGCGCCGGCGACAACAGGCGCGGCGGCTCGTCATCGAGCAAGCGCTTGAACTCGGTGTCTGCATCCCATTTTGTCCACGCCTGAACCACCTCGTCGGTGTTGGCAAAAGAGAGGCGGACGAGTTGGCCTTTTAGCAGATCACTCATACATTTCCCTCATCCCAGCCCTCTCCCAGAGGAAGAGAGGAAACATCTTCAGTCCGATCCTTCCCTTGCAGAAGCGAGCGCCATTCGTGCCGCAGCAAGCCGAGCCATACATCGTCGTAACGTTGGCCATGCAACAAAAGAGCCTCGCGCCGGCGCACTTCCTCAACAAAGCCAAAGCGCGCGAAAAAGCGCAACGCGCCGGCGTTGTAGCCTGGCACATAGACGCCGACGCGATGCAAATTGATCTCGTTGAAGGCATAGCGCAGCGCGAGCTTCATCACGTCGCCGCCGTAGCCTTGATTGCGATCCGCCGGCGCGCCAATTGCCATCTCCAGCGTAGCTGTGCCATGCGGCCAGTTCAGGTGCTCAAACTTGATCCAGCCAATCAGACGATCATCAGACCTCAACCGCACCGTCCACCAGAACAGATTGCGTTTCTCCGCCTCTTTTTGCTGCTCCTCATAGTGCTTCTTCATGAGGCGCAAGTTGAGTGGATACGCTGGGCGCACGTTGATGGCGCGCAGGTAGTCAAGATCAAGCGTCCACTTCGACTCGATCTCCACATCCTTGTCAGCATCCGGCGCAGCCAGGCGAACCTTGTCGCCGATGAAGAGTTGCCTGTCAAACATGGGGGGTGAATGGTAATCCGTAAGTGGTGATTGTCGGTCACCAGGTTTGATCCTGCCTCTGCCGTTTCATCTCGCTCGCGCGCCGCTTGCGTTGCAGACGCGCTTCGATGGACGAGCGGGTGGGCTTGGTTTTGCGGCGCGGCTTGGGCGGCACGAGCGCCTCGCGCAGCAACTGCGCAAACTTGCGCGTCGCCGCTTCGCGGTTCTTCAATTGGCTGCGCTCGCTCTGAGCTTCGATGTGCAGCACGCCGGCGCTGTCGAGGTGGGATTGCAGCCTCGCCATCGCTCGCTGGCGTTCAGCCTCATTCAGGGAGGGCGATTGCGCAAGATCAAACAGCAGCACCACAGCCGTCTCGACCTTGTTCACGTTCTGCCCGCCCGGCCCCGACGCGCGCGCGGTGCGATATTCCAACTCTGCAATTGGAATGCGCACCCGCACGTTGATGATTAGATCGTCCCCGCTCACAGCCGAACGATACCATTGACCATGCGCCGCCGATCGACAACATTTGCGCCAATTAACCAACAACTGACTAACTGGCAATCACAAATAGAATGCCCTCCCATGAAACTATGCGTGATCCCCGGCGACGGCGTGGGGCGCGAGGTGATCCCCGCTGCCGTCGAAGTATTACAGCGCGTGTTGCCCGAGGTGCAAGCGATCGAGGCCGATGCCGGCTGGGCGTGCTTCCAGCGTTGCGGCAACGCCCTGCCCGATGAGACGAAACGAAAAATCAGCGAGGCCGGCGCCGCTTTGTTCGGCGCAGTCTCCTCGCCTTCGAAGCGAGTCGAGGGCTATCGCAGTCCAATCATCCAGATGCGCCAGCACTTCGATTTGTATGCGAACGTGAGGCCAACCAAGAATTTCGGACTGGGTGAGCAAGACAGCTCTCAATCCAAAATTGATCTCTTGATCATGCGCGAGAATACGCAGGGCTTGTATGCGCAGCGCGAATATATGCGCGGCGATGAGGCGGTGGCCGAGCGCGTGATCACTGTGGCAGCGTCGGCGCGCATCGGTCGCATCGCGCTGGAGATGGCAAACGCGCGCCGCAAGCGGCTCACCATCGTCCACAAGGCCAATATCCTGCCGCTGACCGACGGCACATTCCGCGACGCAGTGCGCGAGGAGGCCAGGGCATACCCAGACGTTGCGATCAATGAGATGTTGGTGGACACGGCGGCGCTGCAGATTGGCATCCGGCCGGCGCAGTTCGATGTGATCGTCACGACGAATCTGTTTGGCGACATCCTGAGCGATCTGGCGGCGATGCACTGTGGCGGCATGGGTGTCGCGCCATCGCTGAATATTGGCGCGCAGGTGGCGATTGCTGAGCCGGTGCATGGCAGCGCGCCCGACATCGCCGGCAAAGGCATCGCCAATCCCGCCGGCGCGCTCCTCGCCACTGCCATGTTGCTGCAGCACCACTGGCGCAAGCCGGACGTCGCAGCACGCATCGAACGGGCAGTGGTTGGCGCGCTGGAAGCCGGCGTACGCACGCCCGACCTGGGCGGCAATGCCACCACCCGCGAGGTGGTGGCTGCAGTAATGTCGCGACTGTGATGCAATTTAATCCCCAAGGGCCGGCTTTCAAGAAGAGAACGCCACAAGCCAGGCCCCTGGGTTTGACGAGACGCTCTCAACCCACCCTCAGACTCCAGACATACAATCGCTCAATGCTCTCAGAGGGGTTTCTGCAATCTTTGCGCAATCTGCGGCTGAATGCGCCACGCCGGCGCATCGGCACGCTCACCGGCGAGCGCCGCAGCGTCAAGCGTGGCCGCTCGGTAGAATTTGCAGACTATCGCAATTACACCCCCGGCGACGATCCGCGTCGCGTGGATTGGAACATCTTCGCCCGCCTCGAACGCCCCTACATCAAGCTGTTCGAAGACGAAGAAGACCTGACCACCCACATCCTGCTCGATGACAGTCCGTCGATGTTCTGGATGGGCGACGACGAAGCCGAGGTGCACAGGGTGTCGCCAAAGTGGCTGTGCGCGGCGCAGTTGGCTGCAGCACTGGGCTATGTGGCGCTGGCCGCCGGCGACAAGGTGGTGATCGAGGCTAGTTCTTTTCAACGCTTCGGCCCCAAACGCGGCGTGGCCGCTGCCGGCGCACTGATCTCCTTCGTCGAGAACATCTCGGCACATCGCACCACACATCATCACTCGATCAACCGCTGGCTGAAGCGCTATGCGCTCGACGCCCGGCCCGGCTTGTGCATCGTCATCAGCGACCTGCTGGATGAAGCGGGCTACATCGATGGCTTCAACGCATTGGGCGGCAGCCGGCTGGATGTGAACCTGCTGCACACGCTCTGCCCCGACGAGCTTGACCCGCAATTCAGCGGCGATCTGCGGTTGAAAGACGTGGAGACCGCCGGTCTGCAGGACATGAGCATGGATGACCAGGTGATGAACCAGTATCGTCAGCGGTTGAGCGCCTGGACCGAGGAAACCGCGGCCAACGTGCGCCGGCGAGGCGGCCGCTATCATCTCACCGACACCTCTCGGCCCATCGAGGAGATCGTGCTCAAGGACCTGCGACGAGAGGAGTGGCTCGTCTAAAGGCGAACTGAAAAACCAGCAATGTGAAATCGGCTCTTGATTTCACATTTCTCATCTCAGATGAGTGTCGCAATGAATCTGTTGAACCCTCTGGCCTTCCTGTTCGCGCTGCTGGCTGTGCCGATCATTTTGCTATATCTGTTGCGGCTGCAACGGCGCGAACAGAATGTGAGCAGCACCCTGCTGTGGCGGCAGGTGACCATGGATCGCGAAGCCAACACGCTGTGGCAGCGACTGCGCAAGAACCTGCTGCTGTTCCTGCAACTCGCCACGCTGGCCTTCCTCGTATTTGCGCTTATCCGGCCCTATGTGAACCTGCCCAGCGCAGTGAGCGGGCGCACCATCCTGCTGCTGGACGCGAGTGCGTCGATGCAGGCAACCGACGTGCAGCTATCGCGCTTCGAGGCCGCGCGCAATGAGGCGCGCAACGTCATCAACGCGCTCGGCACCGGCAACCAGATGACGCTGATCCTGGTAGATGGCTCACCGCGCGCGCTCAGCACCCTGACCAACGACAAAGCACAACTGCTGGAAACGCTGGACACGGCGCGGCCCTCGCCAGACGCGGCAAATTGGAGCGCAGCGATTGCGCTGGCTGCGGCCACCGGCGCGAACAATGAGCAAACCACCACCATCGTCATCAGCGATGGCGCAAATGCCGACGATCTGAAATTGCTGCAAGGCCGCGCGCGTTTCATCCCCATCGGCAACAGCGGCGACAACGACGCCATTTCGACGCTGTCATTGCGGCGCACCCTGCGTGGCTTGTCAGCCTTTTTGCGCGTCACAAACGCCGGCCCCTCCGACGACACCCTGCTGGTGTCGATGCGCGGCGACGGCTCACTGCTGGATGCGCGCACGTTGAATGTGCCGGCCGGCAAGTCAGTCGAGTGGACGCTGAACAATATCAACCCAAATGTGACAGCGCTGCAGGCCAGCATCGACCAGGCCGGCAAAAATCTGCTGAAGGTTGACGATTCAGCATATGCAGTGAACGCCGGCAACGCCAACCGCAGCGCGCTACTGCTCACGCGCGGCAATCGCTTTCTTGAACAGGCGCTCACTGCCCTGCCCGACCTGCGCGTCACACGCGCCATCACCCCGCCAGTCGGCGCACAGACTTACGATCTGTATGTGCTGGACGGACTGTCAATGACGCTGCCGGCGAATGCCAACGTCATGTTCATCAGCGCGCAAGACACCTTCAGCACCACTGGCATCTTCAGCGACACGCAATATGTTCGCACCGAATCACACCCTGTGACGCAGCAGATGGACTGGCGCAACGTGAATGTGCTGGATGCGCGGCGCGTATCGCCGTCAGGCTGGCTGCGGCCATTGATCGAAAGCCAGGGCGGGCCGTTGCTGTTCGCCGGCGAAGCGCCGGATGACACCCTCAATCGCGTGGTGCTGCTGCCCTTTGACCTGCGCCGCAGCGATCTGCCGCTGCAGATTGCCTTTCCCGTGCTGATGGCAAACGCGGTGGATTGGCTGGCGCCGCCACAGGGGTTGAATGTGCCGGCCAGTGTGAAGCCAGGCGAGGTGGTGCCGATGCCGGCAGGCACGCGCGTGACGCTGCCAGACGGCGCGCTGGTTGAGGCCGGCCGGCGCGGCTTTGTGCAGACCACGTTGCCGGGCATCTATGCCTTCGACACCGGCAAGGTGCAGGGCAAGTTCGCCGTGAATTTCAACAATCTCAGCGAGTCGCAGATCAGCCCACAGCGCGACCTGCAGATCGGCAGCGCCGGCGATGAATCGTCGCCAGCAGTCAACCCCACCTCGCAGCGCGAATTCTGGCATGCACTGGCGGCCATCGCGCTGGTGCTGCTCATTGTTGAATGGTGGATTTACCAGCGTGGCCTGCCGGCAATTGGCCGGCAAAATCGCTGACACCTCTCTCTCATAAGACGGGTTTTGCAAGCTGATGATGCTGGCAGCCATCCAGAATGCATCGAGGCCAACGACATCCGCCCTTCGCCTCTGCTAACGCCCAGTCGCTGCCAGTTTCAGTTTCTTCTCGCGCGACAATTTCTTGATCGCTCGTTCGGTCAGCAACGCGTCCTTCCACGTCGCCACTTCGCGCTGCCACACCAGCGAAACCGGCAGATGTGCGGCCGTGTATTTGCTGCCACGACCGGCCTGATGTTGTTTCAGGCGCTTGCTCACATCCTTGGCAATGCCGGTGTA
>JBDHWI010000177.1:0-6985 GCA_039810125.1 Thermoflexales bacterium
CGCGCCTGAATTTCGCTCAACTATAATAGTCAAGTTCATGAGGATTGAGAAATGCCAAGCATCATAGATCGATTCCTCGGCCTGTTTTCACTTGACTTGGGAATCGACCTCGGCACGGCAAACACCCTCGTGGCGGTGCGCGGTCAGGGTATTGTGATCAACGAGCCGTCATGGGTGGCAGTCAACCGTAAAACGCGGCAAGTGCTTGCGGTTGGCGCAGAAGCCAAGGAGATGGTTGGCCGCACTCCCGCAAAGATCGTCGCCATTCGTCCGCTGCGCGACGGCGTGATCTCCGACTTCGAGATCACCGAGGCGATGCTCGACTACTTCATTCGCAAGGCACACAGCCGCAACCTGTTCAACATCCCTCGTCCGCGCGCTGTGATTGGCATCCCGAGCGGCGTGACGGAAGTGGAGAAACGCGCGGTGCACGATGCAGCGCTCTCCGCCGGCGCGCGCGAGGTCTACCTGATCGAGGAGCCGATGGCAGCCGCTATTGGCGCCGGCTTACCGGTGACTGAAGCGCACGGCTCACTCGTCGTCGACGTTGGCGGCGGCACGACTGAAGTGGCGGTGTTCGCGCTGGGTGGCATCGTCGTATCGCGCTCCGTCCGCGTCGCCGGCGACGAGATGGACGAGGACATCGTCAATTACGCGCGCCAGAAATACAACCTGCTCATCGGCGAGCGCATGGCTGAGAAAATCAAGATCGCCATCGGTTCAGCCTTTCCCCTGCCTGAAGAAAAGACCATGACACTGCGCGGCCGCAATCTGGTGACCGGCTTGCCAGAAGCCGTGGAAGTATCGTCGATTGAAGTGCGCGAGGCGCTCGCCGGCTCGGTGGACACCATCGTCGAGGCGGTGCGCAGCACGCTGGACGAGACGCCGCCAGAATTGGTGGCCGACTTGATGGAGACCGGCATTGCGCTGGCCGGCGGCGGCGCGTTGCTGCAAGGTCTGGCCGAGCGCATCGCCGACGAAACCAACATTCATACCTGGATCGCCGAGGATTCGCTCACCTGCGTGGCGCGCGGCGCCGAAGCCGTGCTGGCAAACCTCGATGACCTCAGGCAGGTGCTGGTCGGCCTGGAGCGCAAGAGCACCTCACAGCCGATGCAGTCCAGCGCACGCAGAGTCGCCTAGCGGGTTCTGAGTTCATCGTTCCGAGCTCCGAGAACATCCACTCGGAACTCGGAACCAGTCGCCCCGAACTGACCCATGCAGAATCGCTCCCGCCCACGCTCGTTTGTGTTGATCGCCGTGCTGATTGCGCTCAGCGCGCTGGTGGTGCTTTTCAGCTTCGTCAGCCAAAGCCCAGTCGGACAAGGGCCGCTCTCAGTGATCGTCGCGCCGATTCAAAGCGTGTTCAGTGACGCCGGCCGCGCCATCAACAGCCTCTTTCGCACCACCGGCGAATTGACCGACCTTCGCGCGCGCGCCGAATTGCTGCAACGACAAGTGACCGAACTTTCAGCCGAGACCATCCGCCTGCGCGAGTTTCAAGCTGAGTTGAAGCAGTATCGCGACCTGTATAAATTCGCAAATGACAACCCCACCTTCAACGTGATCGGCGCAGACGTGGTTGGCATCGCCGACACGGTGCTGTGCCAGAACCGCCAGCCTACCGCGCCCAATGCCGGCAAGTGCGCCAACGTCATCGCCGGCGACAGCAGTCCCTTCATCCGCTACGTGACGATCAACGCCGGCTCACGCGATGGCATCGCAGTAGGCATGCCAGTGGTCGCCGGCGGCATCGCGCTGATCGGACGCGTGGGTGAGGTGGGATTCGCATCTTCGCAGGTGCAATTGTTGAACGATCCGACCTCATTTGTGAATGTGCGCGTGGTGGAGAGCCGCGCGAACGGCACAGTGGCCGGCACGTCTGAAGGTCAATTGATGCTGCAAAACGTGCCACAAACCGACCCGCTGAAAGTGGGTGATTTGATCGTGACGAGCGGGCTGGGCAACACGTTGCCGGCGGCGCTGCCCATTGGCGTGGTCGAGAGGATCACGAGCAAGGACCTTGAGACGCAGCAAACGGCCATCCTGCGACCCGGTGTGGACTTTGACAAATTGGAGACGGTGCTGGTGATTACCTCGCCACGCGCAGCGAGCGAGTTGCCGACACCAACACCCTCGCCAGCGACGCCTTGACCGCCTTGACCGGCCCTCACAACTCAGCCATCAACTGTTGCGTGCCGGCCCACACCGCATTTGGCTCCAACTGCACCGGCATGCCGATCACAGCCGCTTCGACGCACAGCATCTCGCGATAACCTTCAGGCTCCATATCGGCCAACTGCGCCGCGCTCGTCCACGGATTCCACACCACCACATCGGTGAAGCCGGTCTGTCGCACCTGGGTGACGCGCGCCGGCTCGCGCACGGTCACCGGCTCGGTCACGTCATAGTAAACGTGATCGGTCTCGCGATCGATCAACAGCACGCCATCCTGCACGCCCTGATGCCCCTCGCGCGTTTTGTCGCTATAGGTGACGCCGGCGAGGCCAGTCACTTCCACCTGCTCAATCGCATTCACGCGCAGATAGGTGTGCAGCGCACAGGTAAACGAGATTGGCTCCGCGCCGAGATTGTGCACCGCGAAGCCGAGGTTGAGGATATTCGCCCGAATGTTCACCGTGAGGTCGGCAGTGAAACGCGCCGGCCAGATGGCCTGCGTCTCGGCGTCGCTGCTCAGCCGAAACATGGCCGTGCCTTCCGTGACCGCGACAAATTGCCATGTCCTGTTGCGCGCAAATCCATGACGAGGCAATGGCCCTTCACGATTGAACTGCGGAAAGATGATCGGCACGCCGCCGCGAATGGCCTTGCCGGCGGCAAACTCGGCGCGTGGGCTGAGAAACAGCCGCTCGTCGCCGTTCGGCAATCGCCACGATGTGACATGCGCACCGTGCAGATAGATCTCGGCGCTGGCGGCCTCCTTTGTTTCGATGCGAGTCATCGGCAACCCGCCCTGCCCTGCAAGTGTCATGCTCATGGTTTCAAGATTCGGGAAATCTGAGATTGAGGAATAGAGGTCAGCGCTGGGTCAATAACAACAAGAACAGAATCAGCACGCCGACGAGCGCCATCAGCGCGATGGCAGAATTGACGATCAGCCATACTCGCATGCGTTGTGCATGCTGATCGTCGGCGGGCGCATCGCTCACAGGCGCCGGCACCACCATTGCCGGCACACGCACCAGCCTCACCTGCCGGCGTTGCTCCATCACGCGCTCATCAAGACGCCTCGCATGCGAGCGCAACACCGCGCCGGCGCACTCATCCAGTTTGTGCGCCACTGTCATCACTTGTTCCACCGTCTCTGCCACCAACGAGGCGAAGGTAATTTGCACGCTCAACTCAAGCTGCAATTCATTGAACAGCGTCGTGATGCGCGCGCGCGTGTTCGTATCCTCCAGCTTTTTACCGCGCAGACCGTCGTCGACGCACGTTTCAATCTCGCGCTCGAGCTGCACGCGGCTGGCATTCAGCGCATCACAGACACGCTTGACCTCATCGGGCGTGCCGGCCATGATAGCCGACCACAGCATCGTCAGCTTGAGTGTGCGAATGTATTGGGTTGGTTCGACGGGTGGCATGACGTTTTCTATGAGCGATCGCTGTCTATGCAGCCGATGCGCAGCGCGCTTTCACCGGCATAGTCTATCAACAAATGGGCTGTGCCATACTCGCAGGCAATGAGCGGCTTTTTGGCAAACGCCGACCTGAGCGAAAACCCGATCGAGCGCGCACGACGGCAGGCGCGCGACTACATCGACCTGACCAGCAGCAACCCAACTCAACAAGGATTACTTTTTCCCGCCGGCGCGCTGCGCGATGCAGCCGGCAGCTACTGGGACACGCGCCGCTACGCGCCCGACCCCAAAGGCGCATCCGCTGCGCGCAACGCAATCGCCAATTACTATTTGCAAAACCGCGCGCCGAGCATCGCGCTCGATCCCGACCACATCGTCATCACTGCCAGCACCAGCGAGGCGTATGGCCTGTTATTCACGCTGCTGACCGAGCCAGGCGACAATGTGCTGGGGCCGGCGGTCACCTATCCGCTATTTGAGCATCTGGCCGAAGCGCACCACATCGAGTTGCGCGCCTACGACATGGATGAATCGCGCGGCTGGCAGATCGACGAGGATTCGCTGCTCGACATCGCCGATGCGCGCACGCGCGCGGTGCTGATCGTATCGCCGCACAATCCCACCGGCATGATCGTGCAGCGCCCTCTGCCGGCGCTCGACCAACTGCGCCTGCCGGTCATCTGCGATGAGGTATTTGCCGAATTCACCTTTGCAGCGAACGTGACGCCGCCTTTCCACGCATTGCACCCGCATCTGCCGGCGTTCGTGCTGAACGGCATCTCAAAGATGTTCGCGCTGCCTGACCTGAAACTGGGTTGGGTGGCGATGAACGCGCTGGCACATGCACAATTCGGTGAGCGACTGGAATTCCTGAACGATGCCTACCTCAGTGCGAACTCGCTCACCCAGCACATGCTGCCGGCGCTGTTCGCGCATGGCATGCCTTTCGTCAAAGCGATGCGCTCACGGATCAACACGGCGCTGGCAATGGCATTGGAGATGCTGTCGGCATGCCCGGTCATCGAGGCGCAGCCGCCCGCCGGCGGCTACTATCTCTTTCCCCGCGTGCGCAGTTGGGAGGACGAGGAGGCACTCGTGCTACATCTGCTGCAACATGGCGTGCTGGCGCATCCGGGTTTTTTCTATGGCAGCCCTGCCGGCGCGCACCTGATGATCTCATGCCTCACGGAGCCAGCCACGCTGCGCGAGGGTGTGCAGCGCCTGGTGAGCGCGCTGACGTGAAGTCAGACCGCATTCCCCGCTACAGATGCGCATTCCACGCAGAATTCGCTAAACTTCCCCTACACGCATGAATGGAGGCAAGCAGCACGCACAGACGCCGGCGGCGCAACTGCGCCAGCAACTCGTCGCGTATTTCAGCGCCGAGGAATTGCAGGCAATGGCCTTCGATCTCGGCATCGATTGGGAGACGTTGAGCGGCGACACCAAGATCACGAAGGCCGGCGACCTCATCCAGCACGCCGCCCGCAACGACAAGATCGTCGATCTCATCAATGCCGCCCGCACTGCCCGCTCCAACGTCGATTGGAATGACGCCGGCGTTGCGGCCGCCGCCAATCCGCAGCAATTCTTGTTCGTGCCAGACGACAAACCGCTCATCAACGCCACACCTGACCGCGCGCTCAAAATCGGCATTGCGCTGGGCGTGGCGATGATGTTGTTGCTTGGTTGCGGGTTTGGCGGCGGGCTGATCGCTGGCCAGGTCGTCAGCATCACATTGCAGCCGGTGCAGCCCAATACCGAATCGCTCAAAACGATTCAGTTCGACATCGCCGGCCAGAACATGACGCCACAGGGCGCCAATGCATCTTTTTGGGACATGCTCAGCGTTATTGGCAATTTGCCTCCTGGCACTGACGTGGGCGTGGCGATGGACAACGAGCAAGCCACGACGATTGCCGACGAACTGGTGAAGTCGCGCCGAAATGCGCCAATAACCGAACCGCACATCCGCTTTTTGAAGGACGGAAGGATCACTGTGAATTTTCGCGCCAATGCGCTGAATGGCCGGCGGGTGGCGCTGGCTTATACTGCACGGACAGAGGGCGGCCGGCTCATTCTCACCCCTGTTTCAGCAAACGTGAATATGGTGGAAGTGCCGAACAGCACCTTCGGCTGGGTGCCACTGCCGGTCTCGGCTGCAAATGAAGCGACTGATTGGGCGCAGGCGCAACTGGACGCCATCGCTCGCACTTTCTGGTTTACCAATGTGGATGTAAGCGATAACCGAATCGACATAGACGGCACGACGCGCTGAGATGCCGGCCCGGCATCGGCGCATCTCTCCCTTCCTCACCCCGGCCCTCTCATCCCAAGCTTGTCGAAGGAAAGAAAGAGGGCAACCAATATGCCCAGAAAGAAAATTCAATTTGAAACCAAGCCCGAAGTCCAAAAGGCTTTTCTCGTCGGCGTGGACTTTCGCAACCCAGCCTACAAGGCAACCCACGCGCAGTTGCCGCTCGATAGCTCGATGGCCGAGCTGGAATTGCTGTGCAAGACCGCCGGCCTCGCCGTAATCGGCCAGACCACGCAGCACCTCGATTCGCCCAATCCCAACACTTTCATCGGCCCGGGCAAGGTCGAGGAGATCGTCGCCTGGCGCGACGAACTCGCCTTCGACGTGGTGGTGTTCGACGATGAGCTCTCGCCGCGTCATCAGCGCGAGTTGGAAGAAGCGATGGGCGAGAAGGTCACCGTGCTGGATCGCACTGGCTTGATCCTCGACATCTTCGCCCAGCATGCCAGCACGCGCGAGGGTTCGCTGCAAGTGGAGTTGGCGCAATATGAATATCGCAAACCAAGATTGACCCGCCAGTGGACGCACCTGGCGCGGCAGGCCGGCGGACGCGCCGGCGGCAGCACGGGCGGCGTGGGCGTGCGCGGCCCGGGTGAAACGCAGCTTGAGGTAGACCGCCGGCGCATCGATGAGCGCATCACCAAGCTGAAGCGCGAACTGGAGGAGGTGCGCAAGCAGCGCGCCCAGCACCGCGCCCAACGCAAGCGCAGCGAGATCCCGGTTGTCGCGATTGTCGGCTACACCAACGCCG
Source organism: Thermoflexales bacterium (assembly GCA_039810125.1). GTDB lineage: Bacteria > Chloroflexota > Anaerolineae > J036 > Brachytrichaceae > JBDHWI01. The sequence continues at coordinate 6,668 of JBDHWI010000177.1, forward strand.
GCAAGAGCACATTGCTCAACACGCTGGCAAACGCCGATGTGCTGGCTGAAAACAAGCTGTTCGCCACACTCGACCCCACCACGCGCCGAGTGCGCCTGCCTCGCGGCCACAATGCGCTGTTCACCGACACCGTCGGCTTCATCCAGAAGTTGCCGACGCAGTTGGTGGCGGCTTTCCGCGCCACACTCGAGGAGATCACCGAAGCCGACGCGCTGCTGCATGTGGTGGATGCCACACATCCCAACGCAATGGAGCAGGCGCAGACGGTGATGGAAACCCTGAGTGAGTTGGGCGCCGGCGCGAAGCAAATGGTGATCG
>JBDHWI010000178.1:0-6974 GCA_039810125.1 Thermoflexales bacterium
ATAGATTTGCAGATTGTCAGATATGGATAACCGCGCGGATGCGATCTGTCAACCTTTGACAAATCAAAAACCCGATTTCAGGGAAATCGGGTTTTTGCAAGCGGTCACGAGCGCGCCGGCCTAGTCCGGCGCATTGGCGAGCGCCTTGTTCAGGTTCTCGCTCAGCTTGGTGTAGATCGCCTCGCTGATCTCGCCCTTTGCCAGCCGCACATCCAGCGCGGTGAGCGCGGCTTGAATCTCAGCTTTGGTCGTCGGCGCGCTGCCGGCAGCTGGCGCAGCTTGTTCCGGCTGCTGCGGGGTCGGCTGCTGCATGCCCGCGGCCATCGCCGACGCCATCGCCTGGCCGATGCCCACGCCGGCGCCAAGACCCGCACCCATGCCAGCGACACCACCGCTGGTGTTCTGCGCCGCCTCGCGCATGGCCTGGCCGGCCTGATACTGCGTGTAGTTTGCGCCGACCGCGCCCATCGCGCTGCGTGTCGCAATCGCCTTGGCCGTCTCGTCGTTTGGCTGAATCGATACGACGTAGACCGTCTTCAGGTCGATGCCGATGCGGTCAAAATCATCCTTTGCCTTCGCCGTGATGTCACTGCCGAGCTTCGATTGCAGCGCCGCGAGGTTGAGCAGCGATTGCGTCCGCATCGTTTCACCGAGCGTGCTGGCGATCTCGCTGAGCAAAATGCCGCGCAGATAGTCGCTGATCTGCGTCGTGGTGTAGATGCCCTGCACGCCGACGATCTGGGTGACGAACTTCTGCGGATCCTTCACCTGCATCGAATACGTGCCGAAGGCCTTGAGCTGCACCATGCCCAGCACACTGTCTGGCGTGGTGATCTCCGCCGGCGTGCCCCACTTCATGTCGACAAATTCCTTTGTCGTGATGAAGTAGACCTCGGCTGGGAACGGCGTCTTGTCGTTGGTGCCGAGCTTGAGAATGCTGGTCAAAATCGGCAGGTTGTAAGTGGTCAGCGTATGCCGGCCCTCTTCAAATGTGTCCAGCACCTTGCCATCGCGCACGAACATCGCCACCTGCGAGGGCCGCGCGATCAACTGCGAGCCGAGGCGAATATCGCCCTGCCCCTGCGGAGGCACGCGCTGCACGATATCGTTTGGCCCTTGATCGGCCCACTCGATGACATCAATAATTCTTGCCATGGTTCTCCTTGTTGGGATCGCGTGATCGCCGCATCAGGTCATTGGGCCACCACTGCAATGGCTCAATCACAAAAAGACGCAATCACCCAATCTCCAATCGCTCCTTCTACGCATTCAAAAACACTTCGCTGCCACAATACGGGCACTTTACCAGCCCTTTGCCGGCGAGTTCAAGTTTGCCGCCGCACTTGGGGCAGGTGCCGTCCTTCAATTTCGACGCATCGGCAGAATACAACATGCCGGCGTCCCAATCGACATAGCCGCTGAACAGTTGCTTGCCGATCAGGTCATAGATCAGCGTCTTGGCCTGGTCACGCGTGACGTTGAGCTCGATGGCCGCGCTCGACACATCAACCTTGCCCTGTGTCATCACCATGCTGAGCAACTTCTGCTGGCGCTTGATCTGCGTCTCTTCCACCGCCTCGCCCGCGCCCTTGTTTAGCGTGTAGAGGCCGAAGCCGATCAGCGGGCCGGCGATGACAAAGGTGAACAGCATCGCCAATACGCGCCCGCCGCCATCCTGCACCGCCGCCATCGCCCAGCCGATGCCGAGCAACAGCAACACCGCGCCAATTCCGATCAGGATGTAACCGAGAGATTTGCTTTGATTCATGTTCGTGATTTAAGTGATTGATGCATCGGGTCGTTGAGTCATCGCTTCATTTTGCCAGTGGGTCACGGGTGATTGACCGCAATCGCGCAATGGCCAAATGGCGCAAACGCTCAACGGCTCAATTTCTAGCCAAATCCACCGCCGCCGCCGCCAGAGCTGCCGCCACCACCACCGCCGCCACCACTCCAGCCACCGCCGCTGCGGCCGCTGCTCCAGCCGCCGGTGCTGGGCGAGGAAGTCGGTTGCGGCCGGCTGGTGAACGTGCTGCCAACCTGGTCGAACATCGACGAAAGTCCAACGCTCATGCCGGCGATGCCACCCGCCAAACCCTTCGACATGCCCTCGATGCCGCCGCCGGTGCGCGCTGCATCACCCACGTCGCCACCGCCAATCTTGCCGAGGCTGCCGCCCATGTCGGTCGCCATCGGTGCGCCAACCACGCTGCCGCGCGGCACACCCCAACCCGGCCCATACATCGGCACATACCACCCCGGCACTGGCGCGTCGACCTTTGCAAACTTGCTCATCCAGGTGCGGTCAAGATTGAAGGCAATCGCAAATGGCAGATATTTGTCGAAGAGGTCCTTCGAAGCGTTCAGGTCGGTGTATTTCTCGATATTCTCCATGTAGCGCTTGAACGCCGCCACGCGCATCGCCATCTCCGCGCCCTGGCGCGTGCGCGCCGGCATCTTGCTGGCGACGATGAAGAACGCAATCGCCGTCAGACCCAGCCCAAACGGCACGCAGATCGCAAAGTCGGTGAACGCCATCAGAACGGTGCTGACACAGAACGAAGCGAAAGCCAGGATGAGGATGCCGACAGCCAGCACCGAATACGACGCGCGCGTGGCATTCGGGGCATGGTTGTAATATCCCTCCTGCACCAGTGCATCGTAAAGGTCGCTCTGGATCTTCGGCACAGTCGGGTAGAACTTGTTGCGCAGATCTGCGAGCGATTTGTCACCGCCAGAGATGCCCAGCCCATTGATCAGGCGCTTTTCAAACGTCTTGAGCGGCTGGTCAAATTTCTCGCCGGCGCTGAAGACCCAGTTGTTGGTGGTGATGAGGCCGCCCATCTGCGATGCAGGCTGCTCAGCCATGGTCAGCACACCACGCCGCGCCAGATCGATCAGCGTGGCGATGACATCCTGCATGTCGGCCTTCTCATCCAGCAACGTGCCGGCCAGGCCCGGCGCGATCGCCGGCGGCTCATTCAGGTATTCGGCCACCATGCCGACGTTGGGGTCGCGCCCCTTCGTGTTGAGCAGCACGACCGCAAGCGCCGGCCCGCCGATCGCCACCAGCGCCGCAGCCAGCAGGGTGATGAGGTTGACGGTGGGCTTGGTTTTCTCGTCGTATTCGCGCTGCTGGTCGAACTCTTGCTGCCACGCCGGCGCGCTGCCGCTGATGATGCCGTGCGGGAATTGCACGCGCACCTCGAAGATATTGCCGTTGGGGATCGGATCGAGCGCAGTCGCCACCACCACGCTTTCGTTCAGCCCTTTCACGTCAGCGCGCGCGCCATACGCCTCGGCGTTGGTCGCCGTTGCGCCGCTGGGCAGGCGCACCGTGCCGGTGGAATTCTGCACCGAAAAGCCGTTGCGATCGGCATATACCACCGACCAGAAGACTTGATCGCCACCTTCGTAGTAGCGCACTGCGCCCTTTACGGTGTAATGCAACACGAAGGTGCGCTGCTCATTGCTCGCCGGCGTGAGAAAGTAATATTTGATGCGCAGCTTGTTGCCTTCGACGTTGACCACTTCGGTCTCAAGCTGCTGGCCGCTTTCCTCTGCCGAGATGTCGGTCACATCGGCGATGCGCGACATGTCGATATCACGGAAGCCATAGGAAAATGAGCCGCTGGTGAAATCGATGACGTTGGTTTCGGCAATTTGCAGATCGCCATTCGGCTGCACAGTGATGTCGGCATCGAGCCGCAGCCACTCCAGCGTTTTAGATTGGGCGCGCGCCGGCGAGAGCGCGACGAACAGGGAGAGAAGCACGAGCAGTATCGCGCCCAGCAGGCGGACGGTGCTGTGGATGAAAAAAGTTCTGGCGTGCATTTTCATGTTTTTCGCACTCACGCGCCTCAAAGTGTACTGCATCTCGGGCAATACACCCCGCGCTTTCTTCCTATTTTACTGACAGGTGGCTGATATCGGTCATCGCAGGGGCGCCGCTGCGCGGTTACCCGGGGATAGACGCATGGGCTTGCCGCGCAAGACGGCAGCCACTTATGAAGCGCCAACTGATGCGCTAACATCGACGCATGACCAATCCGCAACCGCCCATTGCACCGCGCCGGCCCCACCTCATCACCCAACATGGCCGCACCCGCACCGACGATTTCTTCTGGATGCGCGAACGCGACAACGCCGAAGTGATCGCGCAGCTCGAGGCCGAGAACGCCTACGCCAACGCCGTCATGGCGCATACCACCGAGTTGCAGAAGCAACTTTTCCAGGAGATGAAGGGTCGCATCAAAGAGCAGGATGTGTCCGCGCCGGTGAAGGACGGCGCGTATTTTTATTACACGCGCGAGGAAGAGGGCCAGCAATACCCCATCCACTGTCGCAAGCATGGTAACCTGGATGCCGCCGAAGAAGTGCTGTTGGATGAGAACGCGCTGGCTCAGGGACATGATTACTTTCGCGTCGGCAACTTCGAGGTCAGCCCTGACCATCGCTGGCTCGCGTTTGCCGTCGACACCGACGGCAGCGAGCTCTACACGCTGCGCATCAAGAATCTGATCACGCATGAAGTGCTGCCCGACCGCATCGCCAACACGTACTATGGCCTGGAGTGGGCGAAGGATAGCCGCACCCTGTTCTACGTCACGCTCGATGAAGCCAAGCGCCCTGACAAAATCTTCCGACACGTCGTTGGTGATGATGCGGCCAACGATGCGCTGATGTTGCACGAGCCGGATGACCAGTTCTGGGTGAATCTGGGCAAATCATCGAGCAAGGATTACATCATCGCGTCCCTTGGCGCATTCGACAACGGTGAAGCGCGCGTATTGCGCGCCGATCAGCCGGATGGCGCATTCGTGATTTTGCAACCGCGCAGCAAGGGCATCGAGTATCACATCGATCACGCCGGCGAACACTTCTACATCCTCACCAACGAAGATGCGCAGAACTTCAAACTGATGGCCGCGCCGGCGCAAAACCCATCCCGCGAAAACTGGCGTGAGGTGATCCCGCACCGATCACAGGTCTTCATCGAATGGCAACTGCACTTCAAGCGCCATCTCGTGCGCTTCGAGCGCGAAGGTGGCATGCGGCGCATTCGCATCTGCAACCACGACGGCTCAGCCGAGCGCGAAGTGGCGATGCCGGAGCCGGCGTTTGCCGTGTGGCCAGTGGGCAATGCAGAGTTCGACAGCGACGCTCTGCGCTTTGCATATCAATCCATGATCACGCCAATGCAGATCGTCGATGTCGATATGAACACCGGCGAATGGACGGTGCGCAAGGAGCAGGAAATTCCCAGCGGTTACGACAAATCACAATACAAAACCGAGCGCATCGAAGCGATCGCAGCAGATGGCAAGCGCGTGCCAATTTCAGTGGCGTACAAAAAGGGCGTGCCGCTGGATGGAAGCGCGCCGTTGGTGTTGTACGGCTACGGCGCGTACGGCGCAAGCATCGAGCCGTGGTTCAGCACGCGCCACCTCAGCCTGCTTGAGCGCGGCGTGATTTTTGCGCGAGCGCACATTCGCGGCGGCGCCGAGCTGGGGCGCGCGTGGTACGACGACGGCCGGCTGCTGCACAAGAAGAACACCTTTACGGACTTCATCGCCTGCGCCGAGCATCTCATCGCGCATGGCTATACGTCGAAAGAGCGGCTCGGCGCATGGGGAGCGAGCGCTGGCGGCCTGTTGATGGGCGCGGTCTCCAACATGCGCAACGATTTATTCAAAGCGGTGCTGGCCGAAGTGCCGTTCGTCGATGTGGTCAACACGATGAGCGATGCGTCAATCCCGCTCACCGCCATGGAGTGGGATCAATGGGGCAACCCCGACGATGAAAATTTCTTCGACTATCTGATGTCGTATTCGCCATATGACAACGTGGAAGCGAAGAGATATCCAAACATTCTGGCAACCGCCGGCCTGAACGACCCGCGCGTGCAATACTGGGAGCCGATGAAGTGGGTGGCAAAGTTGCGCGCAACGAAGAGCGACGATAACTGGTTGCTGCTGAGGACGAACATGGGCGCCGGCCACGGCGGCGCATCGGGTCGCTTCGACGCACTGATCGAAGAGGCATTTCAGTATGCGTTCTTTCTGGATCGGCTGGGCGTGATTGGCACTGTATAGTGCGCACGCCCTGTTGGGACGCGCGCTGCGCATCCCACGGAGCATCTACCCGCTCGCCTGCCACACGAACAAGCCGATCATCAGAAATGCAAAGCTGAGTTCGACCAACCGGCCCACCATGCAGCCCATCAGGTAATGTCCACTGGCGTTGAGCGCCGGCCGCAACTGCCGCCAGCGAATCAGTTCGACCACAATCACCCCCAGCACCGAGCCGATCACCGCGCCAAGGACGGAGCCGAACACCGGGATTGGGATGATGGGCGAGAGCAAGATGCCGCCGGCGATGCCGCCGATGATCGCGCCCAACACCGTGAGCCACGACGAACTGCCGCGCTTGGTGAAGTAGGACGACAGCGCGAGTTCGCTGCCCCACGCGCCCGCCATCAACACCGCCATGACGATGAGCGTGGGCCAGCCGACGCGCAGGAACTGATCGCTGATCGCCCACATCAGCGCGCCGGCCCAGATCAAGATTGGCCCGGGCAGGATGGGAATGAACACGCCAACGAAGCCAATCACCATCACCAGCACGCCGGCGGCGGCCAGCCCATCGGCAGGATTCATCGAGAATGGCACCATATCGCCGGCGATATTAGCGAAGCCGCCTTAACGTTTCGTTGGATTGCAACGCGAGGTGACCAGCGACTGCCCCTACAATGGGGCAGCCATGCACTTCAAGGATTATCAGCGCGCATCGCGCAAGACGGCAGGCTACCCGCCCATCGGCCACGGCGTGATCTACCCCACACTCGGCCTGACCAACGAAGCCGGCGAGGTGGCTGGCAAGATCAAGAAGATCTTCCGCGACAAGGCCGGCGTCATCGGCGATGCCGAGCGCGAAGCGTTGCAAGCCGAACTCGGCGACGTGCTGTGGTATCT
>JBDHWI010000179.1:0-6858 GCA_039810125.1 Thermoflexales bacterium
GCCCCGTCACCCCTACAATTTCGTATGGCAAGCATCCAGGTTGTCGAAGTATCGCGGCGTTTCGCAGCCAGCGCGCCGCTCAGTCAGCGCGCGCGCTCCCGCCAGGAGCAGATCATCGGCTACGACCCGCGCAGCAGCGGCAGCGACACGGCGCCGCAAGCCGGCGACGTGCTGGCGCTCAACCGCGCCAGTCTGTCGGTAAAAGATGGCGAAAGCATGGTCATCCTCGGCTCATCGGGTTGCGGCAAAAGCACGCTGCTGCGCTGCATCGCCGGCCTCGAAACTTACGAGGGCGAGATCTACTACGACGACCGCAACATGCAGGATGTGCCGCCGAAGGATCGCGGCATTGGCATCGTCTTCCAGAATTTCGCCCTCTACCCACACTACGAAAGCAAAGGCAACCTCTCCTTCTTCTTCCGGCTGCACAAGCGCGACCAGGAGATCGACGAACGCGTGCAACTCACCGCGCAGATCATGGGGCTGGGCTTTGACGCGCTGCTGGAGCGCATGCCGAAGACGCTCTCCGGCGGCCAGAAGCAGCGCGTCGCAATTGCGCGCGCCATCTGCCGCGACCCCAAACTGCTGCTCTTCGACGAACCCCTCAGCAACCTCGATGCGAAGCTGCGCTCCACCACGCGGCTGGAAATTCGCCGGCTGATCAATCGTTTCGGCATCACCACGCTCTACGTCACCCACGACCAGGCCGAAGCCACGATCATGGGTGACCGCCTGGCAATCATGGATCGCGGGCGCGTGCTGCAGGTCGGCACATATCACGAGGTGTACGACCATCCGGCCAATGCCTTCGTCGCCGGCTTCCTCGGCCTGCCGCCCATGAACCTGCTCGATGGCACAATCGATGGGCAATACGTCGTGGTGAACAACGAGCGGCTGCCCTGCCCCTCTCAACTCCAGCAGCGCCTGACGCAGGGGCAGCGCGTCATCGCCGGCATCCGCCCCGAAGTCATGCGCGTGCTGGCTGATGGCGAAAGCGCGCCCGCCGGCGCCGGCAGGTTGACCGCGCGTTTCGACCTCGCCGAGCGGCTGCACGCTGAGCGCGCCCAACTGCTGCACGCCGAATTCGCCGGCAAACGCCTGGTCGTCCGCGCGCCCATCGACCAGGACGTGCCGCTGCGCGAGCTGCTGAGCGTGACGCTGCCGGCGGAGAGCATCCAGCTCTTCGACGCCGAAACGCAGGCGAGGATTTAAGGCCAGATCATGTTTTGATCGCACTGCTGTAATCATCTTCTAACGAAGTTGGGCATAATGCCAGTAACGTGATATTTTGTGTGATTCGCTCAAGGAGAAACGGCGACGATGTTTTACTTTGACCCGCTTTACTTTGTATTCGCAGTGCCGGCGCTGCTGCTCGCCATGTGGGCGCAGTGGAAGGTGCAAAGCACCTTCAAGAAATATGCCGAGGTGCCAACCAGCAGCGGCGTCAACGGCGTTCAGACTGCGCAGGTGCTGATCAACCGCAACGCGCTGAGCGTAGGCGTGACCAGCATTCCGGGTCATCTGACTGACCATTACGACCCGCGCACCAAGACGGTGGCGCTCTCGCAGAGTTCGCAGCAAAACTCGGTGGCATCGGTGGCGGTGGTGGCGCATGAGTTGGGTCATGCCATGCAAGACAAGCAGAACTACGGACCGCTCAAACTGCGCGGCGCAATCGTGCCGATGGTGCAACTGGGCGGCTGGGCCGGCCCGCTGCTGTTCATGGCCGGCCTCATCTTCTCGTGGCAGCCGCTCATCACGCTCGGCCTGATTGCGTTCGGCATCGCGGCGCTGTTCGCCATCATCACGCTGCCGGTGGAATTCGACGCCAGCCGGCGCGCGCTGGCCATGCTGCAAAGCAACAGCCTGCTCACCTCAGAAGAGCTGAGCGGCGCAAAAAAGGTGTTGGATGCTGCGGCGCTGACCTATGTCGCGGCCGCTGCACAGGCCATCTCGCAGTTGCTGTATTTCCTGCTGCTTGCCAACCGCCGGCGCGATTGAAACATTTCACGAGGCTGGGCGATAATCCATCTGTCAATCGACATCCATCGAACCCCAGACCTGGCAAGAGGAGTCCCACACCATGAGCGTGCATCCCAATGATGGCGTCAATCCAAACGGCAGCGCCGGCGCGAGCGACACATCCGCCGGCATCCGCATCGATCAGCCGGCTGCGACGCTGCAACCTGAAACGCCGAAACCACTCACGCCCGAAGAGCGCGCCAGGCGCGAGCAGACCAGAAAAGCAGCCATCATCGCAGCCATCGTCGGCGTGGTCTCATTGCTCATCCTGATCGGCATCATCATCTTTCTCGCCCAAGATGCCGGCCGCGCCGCGCTCATCCGCGACATCGTCATCATTCTCTTCGCCGCCGGCATGTTGCTGATGACGCTCGCCATCGGCATCCTGATGGTGGTGTTGATCTACCGTATCCAGGAGTTGATCGCTTTCCTGCGCGGTGAATTGATTCCAGTCATCAACAAGGTCGGCACGACGGTGAACCAGGTCACCGGCACGGCCAACCTGGTGAGCGACAACGTCGCCAAGCCCACGATCAAGGTGGCGAGCATGATGGCCGGCCTCTCGCAGATGGCGAAGACGGCCAACGCCAAAGTGCGCGGCGACAAATAACTGGGCGATAATACGGTTACATCTGAAGGAGAAACGACATGGCAAACAACGATTCCAGCATGGGCGCATTCTTCGCCGGCGTGCTGATTGGCGGGCTGGTGGGCGCTGCATCCGCGCTGCTCATGGCGCCGCAAAGCGGTGAAGAGACACGCAAGCAGATCAGCAAGGCCGGCAATGAGTTCCGCGACAAGGCGCAGGACTCGCTCGAAGATGCCCGCGAACGCGCCGAGGCAACGATCGCCGATGCGCGCCGGCGCGCCGAGCGCATCATCGAAGAGGCACGCGAGAAGGCCGAGCAAATCTCGGTGGAGGCAAAAGCGCAAGTCGAAAAAGCGACGTCAGAGATGAAGTCGACCGCCGATAAATCAATCCACGCCAACACAGGCGAAGGCTGACGGACGCCCATCGTGTTCAGCCTGCCCGCGGACGCTGCGAGAGCAAAACGCCGCGCTAGGTGCTGAGGATGGGTGCTTGATTTGCTTCGTTTGAATTTCAAGATGAAGCCAATGGGCAAGCCGGTCTAATCGGCTCTTGGTGTCGTGTTTGGTTTGTGCCATTCTGCAAGGCAGGGTGGCACGTTTTGTTTTTCCATCCGGCAACCCGGCGATTGAAGCCCTGAGCCATTGTGCAATGGCCGGCGAGTTGCCCGCGATGGCGCAATGACCCAACCCCACAATGGCTCAACACAAGGAGAACCATGTTTACGCAAGAGATCGTGAATAGTCCGCCGCTTGAAGAGAGTTTACTGACGCCTGCCGCGGGCCCGGCCACATCGGCCGAGGCACCAGCAGGCGGAGCGCCAGTCGCCGGCGAAACCCAGTCGCCGCGCGATGTCTGGTTTGAGCGCGCAAAAGCCGTCATGCCATGGGGCGTGTCATCGAATTTCCGGTATTGGGGGCCGGACGACACCATGGTCGTGGCGCGCGGCAAGGGCGCGCACCTCTGGGATGTGAACGACAGGCGTTACATCGATTACCGCCTGGGCTTTGGCCCGATCATTTTGGGCCACGCCCACCCGGCTGTCGCGCAGGCCGTGAGCGAGGCGATGCTGGACGGCAACGTTTTCGCCCTCACCAACGTGCATGAGATTCGCGCAGCGGAGGCGATCTGCCGCATGGCCGGCGTCGACAAGGTGCGCTTCACCAACAGCGGCGGCGAAAGCACCATGCACGCGCTGCGCATCGCGCGGGCGCACACCAACCGCGAGCGTTTCATCAAGTTCGAGGGCTGCTATCACGGCGCGCACGACCACGTGATGTGGAGCACGCCGACGGCCCCGCTGGGCGCAATGGGCTCGCGCCGCAGCCCCATCCCCGTGCCGAGCAGCAGCGGCATCCCCAACGCGCTGCGCGACCGTGTCATCCCCCTGCCCTACAACGACTTCGACATGCTGGAGCGCACCGTGCGCAACCACGCCGGCGACCTGGCCGCCATCATGGTCGAGCCGATGATGGGCAACATGGCGTCGATCATGCCGGCGAAGGGCTGGCTGGAGTGCATCCGCCGGCTGTGCGACGAACATGGCATCGTCATGATCATGGACGAGGTCAAGACCGGCTTTCGCATCGCGCCCGGCGGCGCGCAGCAGTTCTTCGGCGTGAAGGCCGACCTGGTGACCTACGCCAAGGCGATGGGCAACGGCTTCCCCGTCGGCGCGGTGGCCGGCACGGACGCGGTGATGATGACGATCGAGCCGGGCGCGGTCGGCCAGGGCGGCACGTATTGCGGCAACGTCGTGTCGGCTGCGGCCGCATCGGCCACGCTGCAAGTGATGGAGACTGAGCCGGTGTTCGAGACGATCAACGCGCGCGGCATGGCGCTGATGGCCGGCTTCCACGAGATTCTCAATCGCTTCGGCGTGCCGCATGCCATCACCGGCGTGCCGGCGCTGTTCGGCGTCATCATCGGCAACGGCCAGCAGGCCGCGCCGATGGACTTCCGCGCGGCCACGCGCTATTCGGACGACGCGCTGTCGCACGCCATCACCGCCGGCCTGCACGCGCGCGGCATTTTGCCCGACCCCGACTTTCAGGAGCCGTGGTTCCTGTGCTATGCCCACAGCGAAGCCGACGTCGCCGAGACGCTGGCGGCGTATGAAGCCGTCGTGCGCACGGTGACGCGGTAGGCCGCAGGGCATTCTGCGCGCAGTCGAAGGCTGCGCCGAACTCGCACAAAAGACCAGGCACAGCCTTCGACTGTGCCTGGCCTCTCTCAATTTCTGAAAGGGGATCGATGCTGCCGTTGAGGCGCGTCAATCGATCTGCGCGTAGGCCATCAAGGTGAGAAACTCGGCGAACTGGTCGCTGCTCACCAGCGTGTCCACGATCTTGCGCGCTTCGCCGATGCGGCTCCGGCTGTAGTTGTCCTCGCCCCACGCCGCGCGGATCTTGGCCATCTCCTCGTCGGCGAATTGCGCGACCATCGCCGGCGTCACCTTGCTGCGCGGGCCATCGGCCAGCACGCCGCGCGGGCTGCGAATCCACTGCCAGAGTTGCGCGCGCGCAATCTCGGCGGTGGCCGCGTCTTCCATCAGGTTGAAGATGGCCACCGCGCCGTTGCCGCGCAGCCACGCCTCGATGTATTGGATCGCGACGCTGATGTTGTTGCGCACGCCGGCCTCGGTGATCGTCCCGCCCGGCACGTTGAAATCGATCAGTTGCCGGCCCGCCACCTGCACATCCTCGCGCAGGCGCTCCTTCTGGTGCGGCCGCTCGCCCAGCTTCTCGTCGAACACCGCCTTCGCCACCGGCACCAGGTCGGGGTGCGCCACCCACGTGCCGTCGAAGCCGTCGCCGCTCTCGCGCAGCTTGTCCTCGCGCACCTTGGCCAGTGCGACGGCGTTGACCTCAGGGTCGCGGCGCGAGGGGATGAAGGCGGCCATGCCGCCGATGGCGTGCGCGCCGCGCTTGTGGCAGGTGCGCACCAGCAGCTCGGTGTAGGCGCGCATGAACGGCACGGTCATCGTCACCTGCGCGCGATCGGGCAGCAGCATATCGTGCCGGCGAAACTTCTTGATCGTGCTGAAGATGTAATCCCAGCGGCCGGCGTTCAGGCCGGCGATGTGTTCGCGCAGCTCATACAGAATCTCTTCCATCTCGAACGCTGCGAGGATAGTCTCGATCAGCACTGTCACCTTCACTGTGCCGCGCGGCAGGCCGATCTCATCCTGCGCCAGGTTGAAGACGTCGTTCCACAGGCGCGCTTCGAGGTGGCCTTCGAGCTTGGGCAGGTAGAGCCACGGGCCAAAGCCACGGTCAAGCAGGCGCCTGGCGTTGTGGAAGAGATACAGGCCAAAGTCGAACAGCGCCGCCGAGACCGGCTCGCCATCCACCAGCACGTGCTTCTCGACCAGGTGCCAGCCGCGCACGCGCACCAGCAGCGTGGCGACCTTGTCGTGGAGCTGGTAGTGCCGGCCATCCGGCGCGTCGAACGCGATCACGCGCTCGATCGCGTCGCGCAGGTTGAGGTGGCCCTGCAGCATGTTGGCGAAGGTTGGTGAGTTGGCATCCTCGAAGTCGGCCATGAACATGTCGGCGCCGCTGTTGAGCGCGTTGATGAGCATCTTGCGCTCGGTCGGACCGGTGATCTCGACATGCCGGCGCTGCAAGCCGGGTGGGATCGGCGCGACCTGCCACGCGCCCTCGCGCACCTGCTTCGTCTCGGGCAGGAAGTCGGGCAGCGCGCCGGCGTCGATCTCGCTTTGCCGCGCGGCGCGGCGGGCGAGCAATTCCTTGCGCCGGCCGCCGAAGGCGCGCTGCAGCCGCGCGACGAAGGCCAGCGCGTCCGCGGTCAGCACCTCGTTGAAGGCGGGGATCATCTCGCCGGAGGGGCGCACTTCGACGCCGGCGGGTGTGGGGAATGCATGTGTCATGACGCCTGGATTGTAGCCATGCCGCTCGACAATTCCAACACCTGCCGCATAATCCGTGCAGTCACGGCCACGAGATGCGACTTTTCGTGCAGGGGGCTGCATGACCACACCGCAACCAACAAGCACACCCGACGATCTCCAGGCGCGATTGCACGCCGCCGGCGTCACCGACGACGCCAGCCTGCACGCCGCGCTCGAACGCGACCCGCAACTCAAGGCCGACTTCGAGGCCTATCTCGCCTCGCCCGAATATCAGGCTGAGCTGATGCGCGCCCTACTCGCGGCGTTCGTCGCCGTGGGCGACCCAGAGCAGTTGCGCGAGTTCTGGCGCGAAGTGCCGGCCGAGTTGGAGCAG
>JBDHWI010000180.1:0-6641 GCA_039810125.1 Thermoflexales bacterium
AAATGCGTCGGCTCACGCTTGATGAACTGGCCGCGGCCAAGCGTGCCGACGAACTGGCCGTCCTGCGCCTGCACTTCGCCGCGCACGGTCACGACTGAGGGCCGGCCCTTGATCTCCCAGCCTTCGAACGCGCTGTAGTCCAGATTCAACTGGTGCGTCTTTGCCGAGATTGTGCCGCGATAGTCTGGATCGTAGACCACCAGATCGGCATCGCTGCCGACGGCGATGGCGCCTTTGCGCGGGAACATGCCGAACAGCTTGGCTGCATTGGTGCTGGCCACGTCGACGAACTGGTTGAGGGAGAGCCGGCCCGTCGCCACGCCGTGTGTATACAGCACGTTGATGCGGTCTTCCAGCGATGGGATGCCGTTCGGAATCTTCGTGAAGTCATCGCGCCCCATCTCCTTTTGCCCCTTGAAGTCGAAGGGCGCATGGTCGGTCGCGACGGTCGATGCGAATCCTTGTCGCAGCGCATTCCAGAACACGTCCTGATTCGCCTTGTCGCGCAGTGGCGGCGACATGACGTACTTCGCGCCCTCGAAGTTCGGCAACTCGGCGTAGCTCTTGTCCATGACAAGATACTGGATCAGCGTCTCGACCCACACATTCAGGCCGCGCGCCTTGCCGGCCATCGCTTCGTTTAGCGACTCTTCGCACGAGGTGTGGACGATGTACGTGTGCGCGCCGGTCATCTCGGCAAAGGTCAAAAGGTGATGCACACCCTCGGCTTCGACGCGCGGCGGCCGGCTCCAATAGTGCCACTCTGGGCCGGTCTTGCCCTCGCTCAGTAGCTTCGCCTGCAGCAGCGAGACGAGGTCTTCGTTCTCGCAGTGCGCCGTGGTGACCACGCCGAGCTTTTTTGCCAGCGCCAGCGTGTGATACAGCTCGTCATCGTTGATGCCAAACGCGCCCTTGTAGGCCAGAAAAATCTTGAAGCTGGCGACGCCGGCCTTCACGATCTCTTGCAACTCGCCCTCCACCGTTTTGTCGTAGCGCGACACGCCCTGATGGAAAGTGAAGTCGCACGCGGCTTTGCCCTTCGTCTGGTTCATCCAGAACTCGAAGCCGTCGGTAAGCGGCGAGCCATTGCGCGCCTGGCATACCATCTCGATCAGCGTGGTAGTGCCGCCGACCAGCGCGGCTTTGCTGGCGCTCACATAGTCGTCTTTGGCATAGGTGCCCATGAAGGGCAGGTAGATATGCACATGCGGGTCGATGAAGCCGGGGAAAACATACTTGCCCGTCGCATCGATTACGGTGGCATCTGCCGGCGCTTCAAGCCTCTTGCCGATGCGCGTGATGGTTTCGCCTGCGCAGAAGATGTCAGCATTTGCCGTCTCGCCGGCGGTGACGATGGTGCCGTTTTTAATCAGAAGTGACATGGTTGCGGAAATTCTCTCGCAAAGTCACAAAGAGAAAACACTTTGTGCTTTACGAAGCGTCTTTCAAGTTAAGGCAAACATTCTGAGCGGAGTGCGGCCTGGAATGGCGGCACGCATGCGCCTGCCCACACCGCGCATGGTTGAAACATGCGCTGACCATTCAACAAGAACGCAGCCTATTTGCGCTTCGCCTTCGCTGCGGATTTCTTCACTGGTTTCTTCGTTGCCGGCTTCGCCACTCGCACGCTCTTCTTGCCGTTGAAGTGCGGGATGATCTGCCTGCCGTATGCAGCGACCTGCTTCTCCTCGTCGCCGCTCATCAGATAGATGTTGAATTGATGCACGCCGAGCGATTGCAATTCTTCCAGCTTGGCGATGTGCTCCTTGACCGTGCCAACGATGCAGTAGCGATCCGTGATCTCATCCGGCACGAAGCGCCCATTCTCGCTGCCCACCTGCGCGTGATGCAGATAGTTGTATTCTGGCCGGTCTTCGACGTAGGCCACCAACTCCTGCGGCAGATCTTCCTTCGGGTAGCGCTTCAGCAGATCGACCACATGGTTGCTCACCAGCGCGGGGAACCAGCGCACATGGTCGCGCGCCGTCGCCAGGTCGCCGCTGATCCACACCGGCGCGCACGACATGATCTTGATCTTGCTGTAGTCGCGGCCGGCTTCTTGTGCGCCTTCCTTCACGAATTGCAGGCACCACTTGATCAAGAATGGATCTGCAAATTGCAGCACCACGCCGTCGGCGATGCGGCCGGCGCTGCGCAGGGCGATGGGGCCATAGCCGGCCACCCACACCGGCGGCGCACCGTGTTCTGCCCATGTCAGCATCACATCTGCGCCTTCGTAGTTCAGATGCTCGCCGGCAGTCAACGCGCGAAATTGCTCGACGAATTCCTCGAGATTCGCCATCGTGGTCGGGCCTTTGCCCAGGCGCCGGCGGCTGCTGTCGCCGCGCCCAATGCCGATGTCCATGCGCCCGCCGCTGATGTTCTGCAGGGTGGCAAAATCGCTTGCTGCCACGGTGACATCGCGGACCACCGGGTTGGTGACGAGTGTGCCGATATGCGCCTTCTTTGTCGCGTTTGCCCACAGCGCAAAACGTGGAAAGACCGCCTGCCACAACACGTGGCTGTCGAAGCTCCACAGATAACGGAAGCCGGCGGCTTCGGCCTGTTGCGCGATCTTCAACTCGCGCTTCCAGCCCATGTCGCTCTTGAAGGTGATGCCGAAATCCATTTTTGCCATAGTCGATCAATGCAGGGTGCTGAGCGATGAGTGCTGCGAGAGGCTGTGCTCTCTTCGATTCACTCAGCACCCGGTGCCCAGCACCCCAAGTGCGCTAGTTGCCGCCCTCCTTCAATTCGACGGTCACGCGCTGGAAATTTTCGCCCTTGGTGTCGCCCTGCAAGCCTTCGAGCGCCTTCTTGGACAGATCGGTGCGAACTGCGCCGGCGTCCGGCTCCTGCTTCAGCACGCCGTAGGTCTTGGCGATCTCGACGGTCTGCTTGTAGGCCGCTTCATCCATCATGCCAATGCCGGCGGGTGACGGCCAGATCAGCGCGTTGATCTCGTTGAGCATCCACTTCATGTGGCTCTCGCCGAGCGCGCTGCCGTTCTTCAGCACGATCTGCACGCACTCGTCAAAGCTGTCGCGGCAGAACATCCAGCCCTTGAATGACGCACGCAGGAACTTGACTGCAATTTCCTGATTCTTCGCATCGGCCAGCCAGTCTTCCTTGGCCATGATGCCGTCCTGCAGCATCGCGGTGCCAACTTCGTTGAAGTTGATCACGTTCAATTCATCGGGCTGATACAGCTTGCCGGTGGCCGGATTCTTCGACTCCAGCACCTGCGCATACTCGTTGTAGGTCATCGCCTGCGCCACGTCGATCTCGCCCTTCAGCATCTGGTTCATGTCGAAGCCCTGCTGGATGATCTTGGCATCCTTGTCTGGCTCGATGTTGACCTTGCGCATGGCTGCGAACAGCTCTGGCTCATTGCCACCCAGCCAGGAGCCGACGTTCTTGCCCTTGAAGTCTTCGACCTTGGTGATGTTCTTGTCCTTGAACGAGATCATCAGCGTGCCGCTGCGCTGCAGAATTTGCGCGATGTTGACGAGCTTGGCGCCGGCTTCGCGCGGGGCGAGGATCTTGCCAGGCAGCCAGCCCACGCCGAACTCGGCCTGGCCAGAGGCGACGACCTGCGAGTTGGAGACGTCAGGGCCGCCCGGGATGATGGTGACATCCAGCCCCTCTTCCTTGTAGAACCCCTTGTCCAGCGCGGCGTAGTAGCCGGCGAACTGCGATTGCGGCACCCATTGCAGCACTACGCGCACCTTGGTCAGGTCGCCAGAGGCTGCCGGCGCTGCGGTGGCTTCGGCGGCTGGCGCAGTGGCGGCGGGGGCTGCCGGCGCAGAGGGCGGTGCAGCGCATGCCGCCATGAACATGGCTGCCAAGGCTGCGAACGAAAGAACTTTTGCTGACATTTTCATATTCTTGCTCCTCGTGAGTGAGATCGATTGTGCAGTGACGTAACCCAGCAGTGCAGTTGATATTCAATTTCGTCTTGAGAAGGTTGAACCGCTTGCTGCGATTCAAAATTCAAAGTCCAAAATTGCAAATGCCATTCATTTTTCATTGGAGGCGTGCCATGGAATGGCAATGCGCTCCAGCGTGATGATGATGAGATAAAAGACGATGCCCAGTAAGGCTGCAATGATAATCGCCGCCCATGCATTGTCAAAGCGAAACAGCTTGGCCTCTTGCAGGATGTAGACGCCGAGTGTGTCGCGCGGTCCGCCGAAGTATTCACCCACAACTGCGCCGATCACGCTGAGTGTGCTGCAAATCTTCAGCGCGTTGAAGAGGTAGGGCAGGGCATTGGGCAGGCGCACCTTTGCCAGCACGTCGAACTCGGTCGTGGCATATGAGCGCATCAGTTCGAGCTTCGCCGGCTCCACCAGCGTCAGCCCGCGCACCATGTTGATCATCATCGGGAAGAACGTGATGAGCGCGACAATGGCGATTTTCGACGCAGGGTTGACCGTGCCAAACCAGTTGTTCATGATCGGCGCAAAGGCGAGGATCGGCACGCTGTTGATGGCGATGGCGAGCGGCATCAGTCCCTCGCGCGCGGCAGTCCAACGGGCGGTGGCGAGTGCGACCAGCGCGCCGGCGCTGCAGCCGATGAGAAAGCCGATCAGTGCGCTGCGAAAGGTGTAGAGTGCGCTGCTCATCACCAGCGAGAAGGTTTCGGCCAGTGCACCGAGAATGGCAGATGGCGCCGGCAGCAAAAACTGCGGGATGTTCAGCGCCCGCACCAGCAATTCCCAGAGCGCAATCACGCCGATGAAGACAAGCGCCGGCGGCAGAAACTGTTGTGCGCGAGAAGACGAAGCCATTTTGTAGTTGCTGTTGTTGATCTCACTCGTGCTGTCGCCACGACGTCAAACATGAGATGAGAAGCTGAAAAATCCACGATTGCACATCAGAGACAGGATCATTTCTCCCGCATCTTCTCGCCCTTGCGCAGACCTTCGCGCACTGCTGTCACGAGATCAAAGAAGCGTGACGTCTCGCGCGTTTCGACGCTGCGCGGGTAGGGCAGGTCGATCGGGATGATCTCGGTGATGCGACCTGGCCGCGCGCTCATCACCACCACGCGCGTGGAAAGAAAGACCGCCTCGGGGATGGAGTGCGTGACAAATACCACGGTCGTTTGGGTCTCCTGCCAGATGCGCAGCAGTTCGGCGTTCATGCGCTCGCGGGTGATCTCGTCCAGCGCCCCAAACGGCTCATCCATGAGCAACAGTTGCGGGCGAAAGGCCAGCGCGCGGGCGATGGCGACGCGTTGCTGCATCCCACCTGACAATTGCCACGGATAGTGCCGCTCGAAACCATGCAGTTCGACCAGCTTCAGCATCTCGCGTGATTTTGTGGCGCGCTCGGCCTTTGGCACGCCCATGATCTCCAACGGCAGCTCGACATTTTTTGCGATGGTGCGCCATTCGAACAGCACCGGCGCCTGAAACACCATGCCGTATTCGCGACCCATGCGCGCTTCGCGCGCGCTCTTGTCGTTGACAGTCACTTCGCCGGCGCTCACCGGCAGCAAATCACCGATGGCGCGCAGGAGCGTGCTTTTGCCGCAGCCCGACGGGCCGATCAACGAGATGAATTCGCGAGGCTGGATATCGAGGTTGATGTCCTTCAACGCGACCGTAGTCGGCTTTTCGGCGGTGCCGAAGATTTTGTTGACGTTCTTGAGTGAGACGACGGGATTTGCCATTGAGAAATTGAGAGTCGGTGACTTGTGATCGGTTGTTGGCATCCAGCCAATGAACATTCAATGACGAAATACTTTTCACGGCGCTATGCCGGCCGCACGATGTTCTTCAACACCAGCCGCTCGACGAGCGAGACTGCGATAAAAAACAGAATGCCCACGAAAGCCGCCATGACGATCGACGCCCACAGCCGCTCGGGGCCAGTGATGTAGTACTGGTTGAAGTTCAGAATCAAGCCGCCGAGACCCTGCTGCACGCCGGCGGGCAACTCGGCGATGATTGCGCCGACCACGCTGGCGGTGGCGCTGATCTTGAGCGCGGTGAAGATGGCCGGCAGCGCTGACGGAAATCGCAGCTTCCACAGCGTTTGCCATGTTGAAGCGGCATATGAGCGCATCAGCTCAATCGCGCGTGGGTCGGGCGACCGCATGCCGCGCAGTGTGTTGATGGTGACCGGAAAGAAGGTGAGATAGGCGGCAATCACCGGCACCGACAGCCATGAACCTTGCAGCCATACCACCACCATGGGCGCGATGGCAAGGATGGGGATGGTCTGTGAGGCGACGACGAAGGGCACCAGGCTGCGTTCCAGCAATCGCACGTGCGCGAAGATTGTGCCAAGCACGAAGCCCAGCGCTGCGCCGATGATAAAACCGAGAAATGCGCCGCGGAAGGTGAACAGCGCCGCCTCGATCAGCAGGGATCCCAGCAGCGGGCCGTTGCGGCGTGACGGTTGAAAAAATGCGCCGCCGATGTCCCACAGATTGGGCAGCGTGCGATTGTCGAAATGAAAGACGAGCTTGGCAAGTTGCCATGCGATCGCCAGTGCGATGACCACCAGCATGACAGCAACGGCAGGCGAGATGCGGCGTGATGGGTGGGTTGGATCGGTGAGCGCAGCTTCCACAGATGTGCAAGTCTAATGGATAACGGGTGTGAAGGTCAATCAGTTGGCCTATGCGC
>JBDHWI010000181.1:0-6593 GCA_039810125.1 Thermoflexales bacterium
GCACGGCGTGTTCAAAATCGAACAGCAGCGGGAAGAAGAAGTGCAGAATACCGAGGACGACGCTGAAGGCGCCGGTGATATATAGCACGGTGGGCATGTCGCCAAGTGTAAAGGCATCCACAGAGGCCCAATCCGGCGCACGCTCCAAGGGCGTCGGAAGCGCTCTGGCTGCCGCACCACAAGCCCTACAATGCACCCAATGCTGCTCGACAATATTTTTTACGACGAATTTGGCGACCCAGGCGCGCCGGCGCTGCTGCTCATCCACGGCAGCACCATCACCGGCCGGCACGACTACTGCGTCGAGTCGAACATGGCCGAGCGCTTTGCGAAGCGCTATCGCGTGATCGTGCCGGATTGCCCGGGGCATGGCCGCAGCGGGGTGGGCGAGCCGCTGGATTATTCATTCTCACGCATGGCGGCGCGGCTGGCGCGCTTGCTGGTGAAGCTGAACGCATCGCCGGCGTTTGTGATCGGCCACAGCAATGGCGGCAACGTTGCACTGTATTTCGCGAAGGAGCAGCCGCAGCACACGCGCGCGGCAGTGTTGCTCGCCGCGAATGCCTACATCGACGAGCATGTGCGCACGCGCGTGCCGGTGAACATGCATCCCGACCGCGTGTGGCGTGAGCGCCGCGCGTGGGCGAACGAGATGGTCGAGTTGCACGATACGCATCACGGGCGTGACTATTGGCGCGTGCTGCTTGAAGGCACGATCGCCGAGACGATCACGAATCCCGATTGGACGAAGGATGACTTGAAAGACGTGACAACGCCGTGCCTGTGCGTGCAGGGCGAGCACGACGCGACGAATGCGCCGGGCCGGCACGCGCAGGTGCTGCACGACTGGCTGCCCAACGCAGAATTGTGGGTCCCCGCCAGCGCAGGCCACTCCGTGCATCATGAGTTGCCGGATGAATTTGAGCGGCGAGTGCATGCGTTTTTCGAGAAGGTGGTAGAGCGATGAAACGACTAACTTGCAGATCGATGGCTGCGTTGGCGCTGGCTGCGCTGCTGATGGGGGCGTGTAGTCGCAACAACGCCACGCCCGAGCCGCGCCTGGAACCGACGCGCACGCTGGCGCCCAGGCCAACGGCAGCGCCGGCGACCGCCAAGCCTGTCGTCACCATAGCGCCGGCGCCGCAAGCCCTCACCGGCCTCACGCGCGACAACGTCGATCAGCTCAAGCCGGTGTTCACCCTGCGCCTGCCTGTGCCGCGCAGCATCTTCTCGATCAGCGATGATCGCATCGCCATGTTTGGCTCGCGCGAGTTCACGGTTGCCGACCCGCGCACTCTGCAGATTCAATCGCGCACGCCAATCACGCTGAGCAACGATGCGACGCAGCATTTTTGGTATGCCCTCTCGTCCGACGGCACTGCCGGCGCGATCATGCAGTTGGATGGCGCGATTGATGTCTACGACCTCGCAACCTCACAGATCATCACCGCCCTGCTGGTGCCGGCGCCTTCTGGCGACATTGCCTCAGACATCGCGTTGAACGCCGACGCGAGCGAAGCCATCGTCATCTCGCGCGGAGAGTTGCGGCGCATCGATCTGAAGAGGGGCGGCCTCATCGGCGACGGGCAATCGCTGCCCCCAGCATCGGTCTTCGTGCGCTTCAGCGAAGATGGCGCGCGCGTGGCTGCCGTGCAACCCACCGGCGAGATCGTGGTGGTGAATGCGCTCTCCGGCGCGCCGGCCATCACCCTGACCAACGAGTTGAGCGGCGCAATCACCACCTTGAACTTCAGCCCAAACGGTGACAAGCTGGGCGTGGCGACCAACGGCGAATTGCTCGTGTGGGATTTGAGCGGGCGCGAGCCGAAGGTGCAGCGCGCGTTTGCGGATCTGCAGACGGCGGTTGAACCGGTATTCGACCGCAGCGGGCGCTATCTGGCTGCAATCGCCGGCCCGGGCGCCTACTTGTTCGACCTTGAAACCGATCAGGGTTTGGGCGAATTTCGCCTGCCGGGCAACGAGCCGGTATGGTCGGCCGGCTTTGCCCCAAAGAGTGAGGCGTTCTTCCTCATCGGCTCGGGTCAGCTTGCCAGCTTCAGCCTGCCCAGCGGCGATCCCATCGATGCGACTGCGCAAATCCCGCTGACGCGCGCAGCCTTCTCACCAAATGGCCGCACGGTGGCGACATGGAGCACCACCTTTGCATCGGGCGACGCCGCCGTGCTGAACGTGGATGATGGCGCGCCGGCGGCGCGCTTGCCGCATGAAGCGCCCATTCGCTGGCTCATTCACAGCCCCAGTGGCCGCTACATCGCCTCGCTTACCTATGCCAACACAGTGAATCTGTGGAATGCGGCGACGGCGGAGATGCTGGCCAATGTGACCGTGCCGGCGAGCGACACCGTGCGCGCGCTGCTGTGCTTCGCGCTGGATGAGAGCCGCGTGTATTACCTGGACGACAGCGCGGTGAAGGCTGAGCCGGTGGCGCAGAATGTGCCGGTGGGCAAGGTTGATCTGCCCTTTCGGCCGGCGGCGCTCAGCACGTGCAGCAATGAGAAGCGCTGGCTCGCTGTCGCTGACGCCGACACGGTGGAAGTGATGCAGATGGATGGCAAGCGCGTATCGCGGGTGGAGATGCCGGCGGACCTTGGTGAGATCAACGCGCTGTATCTCTCGCGCAACGGCGCGAGGCTGGGCGTGATCGGCAAGACGCTGGCGATGGTGTATGACGCCGGCACAGGCGAGGAGTTGCAGAGCGTGCGCGTGCAGCGTGAGCCGCTGGCCGGCGCATTCAGCGACGACGGCAGCTGGCTGGCGTTGAACTATGGCGACGGCGTGGATGTGGTCGACACAGCCAGTGGCGAATTGACCTCGTTGGACCTGCCGAAGGGCAGCCTGGTGACCGTGCTGTTCCCGCGCGATGCGCGCATTCTGGTGACGGCGGCAGAGATCGCCTCGCTGGATACGGCCGAAAAACCTCTGGCGCAACGACAGTTCGTGTCTGGCGAGTTGAGTGTGTGGGATGTGCAGGACGCCGGCAGATTGCTGCGCAAGATCGAGACGAAAGACCCCATCTTCACGGCCAGCATGAGCGAGGACGGCGCGCACCTTGCCACCAACTATGCCGACAATGGCATGACGGTGTGGAGCGTGGAGTGAGCGCAGCGAACACGCGCGGCTTGACGACCTGACATGACAACTTCGAAAGCACAGCAACAGTTTTCGCCGAATGCCGAAAGGTATGCGCGGGCAGCCTACTTCAGCATGAACGCGGCGCTGGCTGAGATGATCGAGGTCATGCAGCCGGCGCCGCATTGGCGCATGCTGGACGTGGCAACCGGCGGCGGTCACACTGCGTTTGCCTTTGCGCCGGCGGTGCAACGGGTGATTGCAGCGGATGTGACGCCGGCGATGCTGCGCGCCGCGTCAATCGTTGCGCAAGAGCGCAGTTTGCACAACATCGCCTTCGAAGCCGCCGACGCCGAGACGTTGCCGCATGACGATGCGGTCTTCGACGCAGTGACATGCCGCGTCGCCGCGCATCACTTCAGCGACGCCGGCGAGGGCGTGCGACAGATGGCGCGCGTGACGAAGGCTGGTGGTCAAGTTGGGCTGATCGATCCGGTTGTGCCATATGAGCGCGCTGCCGCCGACGAGATCAACGCGTGGGAAATGCTGCGCGATCCGTCGCACGTCGCCTGCCTCACGGTGAATGGCTGGGCGTCGCTGTTTTGCGCGGCCAACCTCGACGCGGTGCACATCAACACCTTTGAGGTCGAAGTCGATTTTGACGACCTGATGTCGCGCGCCGGCCGAGATGTCGCGACGACGGATGCGTTGCGCCGGCGCCTGTTGCACGGCTCGCCAGTGATGCGCGAGTTCTTCAAGCCGCAATCGCGCGGGAGCCGGCTCACCTTCACCTGGCCGCAGGTGCTGATTGTGGGGCGGAAAGGCGCGGCCTGCCACCGCATTGGCAGTTGACCCGCACCGGCTTGTGTCGCACAATCGCAGCAGAAAACTTGGTTAGGCGCATGAGGGGCGCTGACAAAGCGACAACTAACTGCGAGGCAATCGCGCCAGGCGCTTGCTGGGATGCTTCATCGTCGTATTCGCCGCTCTCATGCGCATTGCCTGCAACCGAGGAACGATCATGAAGCCAGATTTCGACAAGGCCCTTCAGGGCCATCTTGACGCCGTTGCCAACCGAGATATTGAAGCGTTCAAGTCCAATCTGACCAACGGCGAGAAGCTCTATACCATTGTTCAGAATGGACACGCCTTCACAACACGCTCGGAGTTGGTGCAGATTCACGAGCAGTGGTTCAAAGATCCGAACTGGATCTGGGAAGGCTCCGTCATTCACAAAGTGGTTGGCGAGGATATGGCTATGGCACTCGTCAAGTACCAGTATCGAGCCAAAACAGGTGACGAGCCGTTTAGTACTTGGCTTCTGTACGTGTTCCAGTTGCAGGACGGCAAATGGCGAATAGTGCATGACCAGAATACGGCACTTGATTATGCTGCTTTTGCTCGGTCGGCCGGCATGGAGATCAAGTGAGAACGCCTGACAACGGCATGCAGCGGACAGCGTCGCCCGCCGCCGCTGATGCTGAGCGTTGAGCAGCTCTTTCTTAACCATTTGACCGTTTTTGCAATCAAACTGTCTGTCCGTATAAATCACAGGAGATGCAGTGAGTGCTGAAATTCAAAAACGTTTCGAAGATGCCGCTAAATACGACGGTTTGATGGCAAAAATTTTCCCTGGGTATGAACAATTGCCACTGGTGATTTTGTCATACCTGAGAACGCGTCTTGGTGAAACAGCCTGTTTATTAGATATGGGCTGTGGAACAGGCACAACTTTGGCAACATTCGCTGCGCAACAACCTGGATGGTCATTTGTTGGTGTTGACCCAGCCGAATCAATGCTTGAAATTGCACGTAACAAGATTAACTCAATAGGCGCAGAGAGTCGTGTGGCATTCCATCATGGAACCGTTGATGCACTGCCAAACGAGCCAAAGTTTGATGCCGCAACCTGCATTCTCGTTGAGCATCTCCAGCCTGATAACGGCGCAAAACTTCGCTTGCTTAAAGGAATTCAGTGCAGAGTCATCTCAGGGGCATGGTTCGTATTGTTTGGATTGCACGGAAACTTAGGCACACAAAAAGCACGGAATGCGCTTGCCTCATGGCTTGAATATGTAACCCTTCAAGGCCTGCCGGAAACGGCGCGTGATAACATGCGTCATCGAGCAACAAGTGAAGATTCACTAATTCCCGAAGAACGCGTTGTGGAATTGCTCCAAGAAGCAGATTTTGTGAATATTGAGAAGTTCTATCAGTTACAGCTTCTTGGTGGATGGCTTGCACAGAAGGCATGAAATGGCGTCTTAAGATGAAGCATGCCTGACACAGCGTGCATCTGACGTGCGGGGCCTGCAATGCCAGCACTTCATCGGAATTTGTGTCAATTCGCCGCGGTTTTTGCGCCTTTTAAGGAGAACTAAAGTCTCATGTACGCCGTCGTAAATCACCTTCATTTCAATAAACCTGTAGATGAGTTTCGCTCCGCCGTCGCTAATGAAGGGCTCCCCCTCCTTCAAAGCCTTCCAGGTTTCATAGACTTCAGCTTCGTCAAAGTGGCCGATGATCGAGCCATCGTGATTCTTGTCTGGCAGGATGCCGCCAGTGCCGACAACGGCGCCAAGACCTTCGGCCCGACCTGGTTTGCGAAGAACCTTGCACCGTATCTTGCCAGTGAACAGCAACGAAGTAGCGGTGAAGTGCTGGTCAGCCACCGAGTCTGATGCCTGGATCAGAGTCGTTCGTATTGGCTGTGAGTTGGCTGTGAGAGCAGAAAGCCGCCCAACCCCGCATGCAGCCGACGCCTTCGGCTGCGCCCCGGTGCAACTGAACCCGACCGTTAGGCGCTTGAGGGAATTTTCCGGAGATCACAATGCTAGACGATGAGATTAGCCGCTATCTCGACTCGGTGCCAGAGCCCGCGCAAAGCGATATGCGAAGACTTCATCGTGCCATCCTGGATGTGAATCCGGGCTACAAGCTATGGTTTTTTAGCGGCAAAGACGATAGCGGAAAGGTGGTGTCCAATCCAAACATAGGCTATGGCTTGTTTGGCAAAAAATATGCTGACGGAAAGGTTAAAGAGTTTTATCAAATAGGCATCAGTGCGAACTCCTCAGGTATATCGGTTTATATCATGGGGTTAAGTGACAAGACGTATTTGAAAGAAAAATACGCGCGCTCAATCGGCAAGGCAAGCCTTACTGGATATTGCATCAAGTTCAAGACACTCAAGGATATTGACTTTAATGTTTTGATGGAGGCCATCCAAGATGGTATTGAGCGAACACGCGCCTAACAACAGTTTGTTGGGTCTGTTTGCTGCCGCTACTCGCTGTGCAACACGGCATTCATCACCGTGGGTCGGCGACCGAGATTTTCTCGCGCACAAGCCGGCTCACAAATGCGTCGGCGTTCTCAAAAGCAGGGAATTGCCACGCCGCTCTCTGAGCCAGAACGATGACTTGACGCGTTCGGCTTCGCGAAAACCTGTTGTGGGCAGATGCGACATGAGCGTGAGGAAGCCAAAATCCCTACTCGCCGCC
>JBDHWI010000182.1:0-6515 GCA_039810125.1 Thermoflexales bacterium
TCAAAATACTCACACGTCAGGTCGTGGATGTTGAGGGGGGAAGCGTTATTGCTCATGATTCTTGCAGACGAGTGTAGTCCCAATCACAAATCCAGCGATCACAGCGCAGCAGTGCAACACGCATAGCCTACGTGGGAATCACCTCGCTCATTCCTTCGCCACCACAGTGTCATATAGCCCATAGTGGGTCAAACCTGGATGGCTGTCGATGCCGGTATAGCGAAGCGAAGCATCTTCATAGCGTCGGAAAGCGAAGACAGCCTGGTTCATCTGCTCGGTGTTGAACACTTTCAGTTGCACGAGCAGGTGGAAGTCCTTCACCGTCAGACCGGTGACGGCCAGAAACAAGGCCGGCTCCAGCTTCGTGATGACGTCCTGCAAGGTGTTCTCGCGGAAGTCGGTCAGATACATGAAGGCTGGGATGCGCGTGGCAAACTTGATCAGCTTCTCTTGGACGAGTTTGCGTTTCGACTTGTATTCTTTCTCTGCCTCGGTGAGTTGAGCCTTCTGCTTGTCCGTCAGCGCCTTGCCCTTGGCTTTGTTCTTGAGCGCCTTGACTTTGTCGCTCTTGTTGATGATAGTCTCAATGACGTGGTCACCCAGCGAGCGCCAGCCCTCGATGCGCTCCACAGCCGCCATCGCCTCGGGGTTGTCAAGGATGCGGCGCAGGGTGTCGTTGTCCACATTCACCAGCAGCGCGCTCTCCCATTTGCGCGCCAGCAACGTGGCCGAGGTGCCGGCCATGGCGATGTCGAGGATGCCGCCGGCGTCGATCTGCGTCATGTTCGCGCCGTCGTAGGCCAGCACTGGCAAAAACGACACAAGATCTTTGACGGCACTCTCGGGGTCCGCCTCGTTGGGTGAGAGACCGATGCCATATTCCGAGATCTGACGCAGGGCGCGCGTGGGCGCAAAGTCGAACACGAAGCAGGCCGGCTTGAGAATCTCCTCCGCGTGCGGGTCGTCGCCGTGCGGATTCTTGATCGACCACGGCGACTGCACGCGGAACGCGGCTTGGAAGTAGGTCTCTGGTGACTTGAGGTTGCGCAGCATCAGGATCGACGACCACTGCGGCACGGTGACGCCGGTGGTCAGCTTGCCGCAAGAAAGGGTGATGGTCTTGCTCTCGAAGCCGGCACCGATGGCGCTGCGCACCGGCGGCAACGCCTCCAGCCCGATGCCGACCGCCGTGCCGGCCGCCACGATCACCTGGTAGTCGCGCCAGAAGGTGTTGTGCTTCTCCTCCAGCAGGTTGGCCATGGCGTCGCAGGCAGCGACGTTGGGCAGGAACCAGAACGAGTGTTGCAGGTAGGGCAACAGCCGCACGTCCGAGTAGGGAAAGGGCGGTCGCGTGCCGGTCTTCAGGTGCTCCACCGACTTGGGCATGTAACTGCCACGGATGATGTCCAACCACTTCTGCACGTCGTCCTTGTGTTTGAACTGCGCCGCCTTGCCCTGACCTGAGGCCGCAAAGAAGGCGTTGAGGTCGAACTCGTCGAACTCGCCGGCGCTGGCGATAGCCAGCAGCTCGTCCGGCATCTGGTAGGTCAGCAGGCGCAGCTGCGGCAGACTGGCGTAGGGGTTCCACCGGCCGGGATGGCTGGCCGCGAACTGCGCCTTGGCGCGCTGCTCATCGGTGTAGGTCCAGTTGAAGATCTGCTCCTCGATGAATTCGCCGGTGGCCAGGGCGCGGAAGGGGGTGCCCGACAGGTAGAGGTAGGCCCGGGTGGTGATGGGCAGAAACTCCCTCTCCCTGGTCGAGAGCACGTTCAGGTCTTCGTTTACATTCTCCAGGCCGCTGCCGTATTCGATCCTGGCCTCCTTCAAGGCCACCGCCGCTTCCTCTCCCTCGAACAGCTCCTTGGCAGTCTCGCGCCAGGCGCCGAAATGGTATTCGTCGAGGATCACCAGGTCCCAGTTCACCGCGTGCAGCCACTCGTTCTTGGCCTTGATGTTGCCGAACAGGTCGCGGCCCAGCAGGTCTTGGAAGGAGCCAAAATAGACCAGCGGTTTTTTGGCGGAGACCCGCGTCGGGTCGATGTGGGAATGGCGTGAGAGATATTGCCAGCCGTCGAAATCGACGTGGTTTTCCAGGTCGCGCTGCCAGGCATCCTCGACCGCCGGCTTGAAGGTGACCACCAGCACGCGTTTGGCGCCCAGCCTTTTGGCCAGTTGGTAGGCGGCGAAGGTCTTGCCGAAGCGCATCTTGGCGTTCCAGAGGAAGCGCGGGACTGCGTGCATGTCCTCCTGCCAGATGGAGTGGAAGTAGGCGTGGGTCTTTTCCACCGCCTCGGCCTGCTCGCGGCGCAGGGCGAAGGTCTCGTGATGTGTGCCGGTGAACCGTTGGCCGCTGCGCAGTTCGGCCAGCACCGTCCGCACGTCGGCCACGGTGCAGCGCATCCACTCCAGCTCGACCCGCTCGAAGCCCTTTCTTGCCAGCGCCTCGCGCACCTCGTGATCGCTAAAGATGCTGCCGTCGGCGCGCTCGGCAACCTCGTCGACTTCGATGCGATAGTTCTTGATCGCGGCGGTTTTGAGCTGTTCGGCCACCCGCTGCTTGACATCGCGCGTGGTCTGGCCCACCTTGAGCAGGCCGGCGTGCGCCGCGTCGTCGATGGCGTAGGCGTAGATGCGCAGCCGGGCTTCGGGCTTGGGGGTCAGGATCTCTTCGATAGTTTTGCTCATCGGTGCTGTCCCTCTTTCAAATCAGCCCTGGCGAAGCGGAACGAGGGTTTGGGACATGGGTTGGGACGCCCTTTCAGGGCTTGAATGGGTGGTGTCGCTCGATGCCCGGGGCGTTGCCCCAGGCTGTTTTGGAGTGCCCCTTCGGGGCGTGATAGAACATCATCAGCCCCAAAGGGGCGAGATATGACAGCCCAGGGCAACGCCCTGAGATTAGGGATGGTCATCCATCCGCAAGACCCGGCAAGGCAGAATACGCCGCGATCTTCGCCCACAGGGCAAGCTACGACATCATCGTCAACAGAGCAGGATGCGCCGCCATCAGCCCCAACGGGGCGAGATATGGCAGCCCAGGGCGTTGCCCTGGGGTTGGGGGCAAACAAAAACACCAAGCCCTGAAAGGGCGAGCCAACTCGCCTTTCAATCCCACACATACCGTTCGTCAAACGCAACGCGGTGTTTTTCAAGGAACTGCCTGTATTCTTCTTGAAACGATTTCTTGTGGTGGTGTTCCCGTTGGCCGGCGATGTATTCACGAACGGCGTCAACGTTGGATTCTGAAACGGCAAATGCACCGTAGCCCGCCTGCCAGGCAAAACCCGCGAACTCTGGGCCTTGCGTCTTGATCCATTTGGACGAGGCTTTTTTGACATCCTCAACAACCTTGCTGACGGCGACGGTGCGGGATAGATCGAAGAGCAAATGGATGTGATCCTCCACCGAATTGATAAGCACGGGTGCGCAACCGAGGTTGTGTAGCACAGTTGCCATGTAGGCGTGAAGCGCGGCCCGAACAGCGTCAGAGATGAGCGGTTCACGGCCTTTCGTGCTGAAGACGAGGTGAATATGGAGATGGGCGAGGGATTGTGGCATGGGTTGGGACGCCCTTTCAGGGCTTGAATGGGTGGTGTCGCTCGATGCCCAGGGCGTTGCCCTGGGCTGTCTTGGAGCGCCCCTTCGGGGCGACGCAGGTTGACGCCAGTCGCGGCGGGGCGGGATACGACACGATCAACCTTGATGTGGTTTTGGTGGGGCGCCCCTATGGCGCGGGGACGGTGGTATGCGGCATCGGCAATCACGCAGGCACAGAGGCGCAGTCCGGCCTCTGGCTTCGACGCGAGGATGTCCGCGATGGCCTTAGTCATCGTCGTTGTCGCTGTCGGTGACTATCTCGTTGGAAGTGTCACTGGTGAGGTCCATCGGGCGGATGACCGCTTCGATGTACTCAATCTCCTCTATCGTGAGCCTGTATTTCTCGTAAAGCGCTTCATCAGTCCACTGACGATCCCAAGTCTGCGTGGGAACCCACGAATATGTTGATCGAAGTGCATGTTGCGTGAGTTTGCGCAATGAGACGAGATGCCGGAAAAACCTGGTGCGGCAATAGGATTCAAGGCTGCGTGCTTCGTCCTCACTCGCCACCCAAAAGGCAAGGAATGTCTGTGTAGTTGCAGACGGCGGCGGACTCAGCCACGGCTTGCCGAGTACGGAGTCGGGAATTCTCTGTCCACCGTCTGAACCCGCTTCTGGGACAAGCACTTTCCATTTGTCGATAAGTGAAACATTCTTAGTGATCGTGTTCCGCGGGACAAACCCGACGGCGCGCTTGCCATTGCGAACGTAGTGAAGTGCGACGTCTCCCGATTGCTGGTTATCATGGAATCCATCGAAGTTGGTAGCAATACCGAATGGCGTGTCAGCAGTCAAGATGTCGGTAATGGGTTTCTCACCAGCTTTCAACACCTTGCGCAAGATGCCGACGGCTTTCGGATCTCGCACAAACACGTCAAACTCATCGAGTTGCCGCGACGTGGTTGTCTCCTCGTTACCACGGACTATCGTGACGCCGCAAGGGCCGTTGTGGGTTTCCGACCAAAGGAAGTAACAGATTCCTCCCTTGACCTCAACATTCGGAAAGACTTCTCTTGAAACTGGAAAATCAACCAGTCTGAGAAGTTTGTGTGAACTAAGCATATCCTTGCGGAACTCGTCGAGTCCGCGTCCGCCTGCGAGCCAACGGGACGGAACGACCATCGCCAGGAATCTCGGCTCAAGTTTCTTGGCTTGCTCAACGAAGAGCTGATAGATGGAGGAATCGCTAGTACCGCCTGCCCCGCCTTTCATCTGATACGGTGGGTTGCCGATAATCACGTCGAATTGCATATTGCCTCCAAGAATCTCAGTAAGCCGAGCCCTGATGTCGTCGCTGTGGATGAACGCGTAGGCGTGGGTTTCAAAACCTTCCTCACGATCAAAAATCGTCCGCGGCGCTCCACAGAACCTGCACTTCTGGCCTTCCCACGTGTGCTCCATCCGCTTGAACCAGATATTGCCGTCATCGCTGGCGAAGCCGGTGGCGATGGAGTGCTTGCCGCGGGCGTGCTTGCTGCAATACAGGCTGCGCCGCGCCAACATGCTTGTCAGGTGGGTGATGCCGATACCGAATACCTGCCTGGTCAGGATGTGATTCACGCGCGCGTCAAGGTCGGGCATCTCGCCGGCCAAGCCCTCAGTCAGCCGCGACGTGATCTCGCGCAGGAAGACGCCAGACTTCGTGCAGGGGTCGAGGAACGTCACCGACTTGTCGGCCCACAAGTTCGCGCCGGCATGATTGGCCGCCCACGCCTCGGCCAGCGCGTCCAGCATGCGGTTGGCGAGTTCGGGCGGGGTGAACACCTCGTCGTTGGAGAGGTTGGCGATGCAGGTCAGCACATCCGGGTTGCGCCCGCGCAACGCGAAGCCGGCTTTAGCGCCCACGGCTTGTCCCCTTCGACTTCAGCAACAAATGGGCGCGAATATCAGATTGAGTCAACACCATCCGTTTCATTCCAGCTTGAGCGCCTCCATCGTAGCCTCAACGATCGTGCAGACATCCTCTTTTAGAGTCAATTCGCACACATTCGTGTTCATTCGCGGCTCTCTCCTTGCAATGAGGCCAACTCACCCACCGTCATCGGCGGGTAGACCTTCGCCGGCGTGAAAAGCTCGTGCTTCCCTAGTTGGGCGAAGAGTGAGCCTTCAGCGCTATAGGTGGACGACATAGTGAGCATGTCGAAGCGAAAGTCGCGCCGCTGGAACCTGCCCTTGCCCAGATAGCCCCACTCGGCAAAGGTGATCGGCTGGCCGTCGTGCGCGCGCAGCTTCAGCGCGTCGCCATGCACGAGGTTCCGCGCCAGCACGTGCATCGCGGCGCGATACAGTTCATCGGACTCAGCGAGGTTCAGGTATTCAGCGAAAATCTCCAGCACGTTCGCGCGGCACTCGGCGATGTTGTCCGCCAGCAACTCGATGCCGTAGATACACATCAAGGCCAGCAATGCGTAGTGTCGCCGCTCGAAATCCGACCGGCCGTATTTCAACTCCACGGCAGCCAGTTTGCGTCGCAGAATCTGCACCAGAAAGTTGCCGCTGCCGCAGGCCGGCTCCAGGAAACGCGCATCGATGCGCTCGGTCTCGTCCTTCACCAAGTCGAGCATAGCCTCGACCAGCCACGCCGGGGTGAAGACCTCGCCGTGGTCGGCGACGCGTTGTTTGGATTTGATGGCGGACATGGGACTGCGCATTTCGCGTGACGCTGCATTGCAATCGCTGCAGGCATACCTTGATAGTGTGCTACAAATTATCCCTAGATTCATTTGAAGGGCAACATAGGCGAAGCACCCAGCCCGGCTTCAGAAACAAACACATACTTCAACCATGCAATCCATCGATGCACACGTCCTTGCCGAGCTGAGCGAGTTCAGCGAAGCCGGCGCCATCGCAGACATCTTCGCCGCAGCGCCGATGAATGCCGGCCAGCGCGCGGAGCCCATCGCAGGTGCGATGCTGCTGAT
>JBDHWI010000183.1:0-6511 GCA_039810125.1 Thermoflexales bacterium
CAGCCTGAATGCGGTGTATGCCTCCGACCCGAAAAAGGCCGATACGGGCTGGAATCTGTCGCCGCACATCAACAGCCTGTGGCAATCTGCGGTTGCGAACGGTGCGCGGACGGCGGCGATCAGCGGGCCATCGCCGCGCCTGAACAACGCATGGGCGCTGACGCCGGCGCAGACCTACGACCTGGCTGCGCTGGTGAGTGGGCGACGCGCGATGCTGTTCGCGAAATCACGCGTGAGCAGCACCAGCGCGTGGGCGGCCAACGCCAGCTACACGCTCATCGCAGATTTTGTGTTTGACTGGCAAGCCAAGCGCGCACAGTTTGGCCGTGACTGGTGCGGGATGGCAGTGGGGCAGGATGTGTGGGTGGACATTCCCAGCTTTGCCGCTGCCGCCTATGACGACATCGAGCAGACGCTGACCGAGGCCGGCAACTATGCGCCGCGCGATGATTTCAACGCGCAGCAGTTGCAATGCTCCACCAGCGCCGACCATGTCACACTTGTGTGCGTGTCCATGCCGGCCAACTTCGTCGTCGGGCAGTATGTGCGGCTGCGCGTACCAAGCTATGGCGATGCGCGCTATCGCATCACGGCCATTGCCGGCAACAACGTGACCGTGACGCCAGACTATGGCATTGGCGTGCCGGGCGGCACGACAGCCTACCTGACGAACCTTGCGCCGGCGGACGAGTGGGGCTATGCCAACTGCGGCAAGAAGTCTTACAACGAGTATGGCGGCAAGAAGGTCGTGATCGATCCGCTTGCCACAAAAACACCACGCGCCATCTCCGGACGGGCGGCATTCGTAAGCGACGACTCGACTGCTATTGCGATGCGCTTCGTGGCGTCGGATGGCGTGAACTTCAGGCTGCGCAGCGGCAGTGAGGGCGCCGGCGGCAGCCGCGTGGGCTGGGATCGGCAGACCAACCCCATTGCACTGGCAGATGATTCGTTCTACTCATCCGGCAGCGAGCCGAGCGTGTGGCGTGCGGTGTTCCATCACGGCTACGTATTTGCCGGCGCACCGACCGCAAAGATTTTGCCCGCGACAGGCTTGCTCGATATTGAGGATGAGTGCGTGCGGTATGCCGGCTTCACCTTTTATCGCCGCGGGATGCAGGATCAGGTGACGTGGACGCTGATTCCCACGTATTACGCGCCGCTGGCAGCGACCAGCGGGCCGACCAGCGTCATACGCAACTGGCTGGCAAACGGCATGTCCGGCGTGACCGGTGATGATTTTGGCGACATCCCGAACGCAGCCGGCCTGTTGGTGGAAATCTCCAGCCGGAACGGCGGTGTGATTCGCGGCGACAAGCAATACTATGTGGCGAGCGCAACAAAAATCGTCAGCCCGACGATCAACAACACATCATATATCTCGCTCGACAAGGCCTACGAAAACAACGTGCAGGGCACGGATCCAGTGACATTTGCCGGCAATGGCGACATCGCCATCGTGAGTGGACGTGGGCAGTTCGGCACGAAGAAAACCACGCATGACGCAGATGCGCCGGTGCGATACTCACCGCGTGACGCTGCTGGAAACCTGCCATCGATCAAGGTCGCGTCGTGGGACTGCTTCAGCGGCGCGTATCAGTCCATCGAGGACGTGATCCGGCGCATGGCTGCCATTGCTGGCCTGCGCGCGCCGGCGTTCCGAAATCGCTTCACTACGCCGGCGTCTCCGGTGAGCACCACGCTCTCGACGACGCCGACTGCACTGCCGATCGATGGCAACTTGGCAAACTTCACGCTCGACGCGCGTGTGCATGTGCCGGGCAACAGCACCAACGCCGGCGGCATTGTCAACGCCAACTCGCTACGCATCTCGTTCCGCAATTACTATCAATTGTGGATCGGTCAATATGCGAGCGCGGCGGACTATGCCGCTGGCCGGCCCGGCGTGATTCGCGTTGGGCTGGCAACCACGTCGACCGACATCAGCGCCGCATCCGACGGCGTGCGCTGGCTGGAGTGGGCAGCGGTGCCGGTGACCGACTGGAACGTGGCCGGCACCGTGAGCGGCAGCAATCCGAATTACACGATCAGCGAAGACGTGGCGCGGCTGGTCGATTTGCGTGTGGCCGTGCGCGATAACCTGATCACGGTCGAGATCAACGGGCGTCCGATCTGGACATTCAATCTGGATCGACTGACCACCGGCACAGTCTCGTTTCGCAAAGATACGCCCAGCACGATCTCGATGGACTATGCACTGTCGGTGCCGGCCTACACCGCGTCGATTCGCGTGCTGGATCTGGGCGAGGAACTAGAGAGCTACGTGGCACAGCGCGGGTCGAGCGTGTCGAGCGCGATCAGCACAGTGTCGCAATCGCGCCGGCTGCGCACGCGCACGACGCCGGCGGGTGGGGTGGAGTTCAGCCGTTTTATCGTGCGTGACGACGCCGGCGCGCTGAATGAAAATCTGTGGCAAGACCAGTGGACGATGACAGACCTGAATCAGCGCGGACACTATCTGGTGGCCGGCGAGGCGACCGGCGAATATGCCGACACGACGATCATCGCAGCCGAGGGCTACAGCTTTGCAGCCAGCATGAATGATGACGTGCTGACGGCAGAGGACGCGGCCAATGAGGCGAAACTGCTGATGCGCGAGGCGGCTGAATTCAACGAGGTGCGCGGCATCGATGGGGTGGGGCTGCTTGAAGCGCAGCCAGAAGACAAGATCGCGCTGGTC
This sequence comes from Thermoflexales bacterium, assembly GCA_039810125.1. Lineage (GTDB taxonomy): Bacteria > Chloroflexota > Anaerolineae > J036 > Brachytrichaceae > JBDHWI01. The sequence goes on from JBDHWI010000183.1 coordinate 2,702, forward strand.
TACGCCGGCCCGGGCGACACGCCGCAACATCCATCGAGCGACCATGTGATCACACAGGTGCAACTGCGCGCGAACAGCGCTGAATGCACTGGCAGCTACACGCTGCGGAGGTATGTGCCATGAGCCGCCCCAGTTCGCTGTTTGGCGATTATCTAAATCGACCGCAGAAGCCCGATGCGGCCGGCACGGTGCTGAGCGTGTCACCGCTCGGCACGGTGGATGTGCAACTCGCGTCCGGCGAGATCGTGCGCAGAGTCGATCTGGCTGGCGCTGCAGCCGCCGGCGACGAGATCCGGTTGCGCTATGACAACGGGCGATATGTCGCGCAGGGCAGCCGCGCGGGTGGAGATCGCAGCGGCGGTGCATACATTTTGGGTGGCTCAGGCAGCGGCAGCACCACCGGCGCGCCGTCGCCGCACGACCTGCTCGGCGTGCATCACACCCTGCCGACGCTGAGCGCGAACCTGTTCCTCGCGTCGCCGTCCAGCACCGCCGGCCTGCCGTCGTTCCGCGCGATTGTGCCGGCGGATCTGCCTGGGCAGTTCGCCGGTTTCGCCAACCCGACGGCGCAGGTCGGGCTGACAGCGGTCAACGGCGTGGCGACGACGGCGATGCGCAGCGATGCAGCGCCGTCGCTGAGCCAGGCGATTACGCCGACGTGGTCGGGGCTGCACACGTTCAGCGCCGGCCAGCGCGTGAGCAGCTCGCAGGTGGTTGAGTTTGGATGGAGCGTCGCCGGCAAGCAGACAGACGCCGGCAAAATTGGATATCAGACGTTCAGCACCGCGCTGGACATTGTCGGCGCTGGCACAGCATCAGGGCAGCGCGCCATCAAACTTTGGGACAACACGTGGATTGCTGGCTACGTTGGCAGCGAGTCATACACATCGCAGACGACCGGCTGGCGCATCGACAGCGCCGGCGGCGGCGATTTCCGGTATTTGTTCACCGATGAGATGCACGCGAAAAGCTTCATCGCCGATCTAGAACAGGCGCTGGCCGGTGGGCAGATCATCAGCAAATCCGTTGCGATGATGGGCAAGACGTTCACCGCGCCGGCCGCTGCCGGCACGGCAACGCTGTGGGTGCGCGACCTGCCCAGCGCGGCGAATATGGCCGCGTTTCAATCGGGTGACATCGTGCGCATTCGCACGTTCAATCGAAGCGCCGGCAGCCTGTCGATCACAGATTGTTGGGGCGTGGTGACGAGCTACGCCGATGGCAGCGGCGCTGATGAGGGCTTGCAGTCGTGGACGTTCACACGCTCTAGCGCGCCCAACGCCGGCGCCATGACTGCTGGCACAACGGTGCCAGTGGACGCCATCATTCTTGACTACGGCGTCAGCGGCAACGGCATTTGGGAGACGAATGCCATTGATGGCGCGTATGGCGTGAACTCGCCCTACACGCAGGCCGTGCAGTGGACGGGACATCCTGCGACCGGCAGCGTGGTGCGATATCGCGCCGGCAAGCTGGATGGATGGGGCAGCGGTTACGCCGGCACAAACACGTTTGGATTTGCGGCCGGCAACACATCCGGCACGTGGATTGCAGCCGAGGCGACGAACGGTTTTCGGGTGATGTTTGGCAGCACGGTGAAGGGGCAGTGGGATACATCGGGCAATCTCGTCATTGGTGAAGTTGGGGCAGGCAAGAGCAATGTGTTTGTCAACAACGCCGGCACGCTCTATGTGCGCGACAACACAACCAACGTCATCCGGCTGTCGTCAAGCACGTCCACCAGCGGCGCGTTTTCGTTCGGCACTATCGCCGACTTCAACGGCACGCTGTTTGCTCAGAAGGTGAGCGCAGGCAACATTGACTACAACTTCGGTGTTGTGCGCGGCTACTCGGCTGTGCGCGAAACGGGCAGCGTTACATCAACGTTTCAATTCACTGGTGGGCAAGGCCATGCTGCATGGGCAACGTATGGTTCGAGCGGCTTGCTACCAATGGCCGGCGATGTGGGGCGCATCTATACAGATGTTTGGCGCTCTGATTACAACTGGCAATTGGGAGATGCCGCGTTCATCATTGAAACGTTGCCCGTTGATTTCACATCATCGGGCATCGTCAAGACTGCAAAACTCATCCTGAAATCTGCGAGTGGCGTATACAGCGCAAACGATTTTTCTGTTACGGGGAACGTCACCGCCTCAAATGCGCTTCTGGCATCCAACTGGCTTCTGGTTGGCAACTACTCCGCATCTCAACACGGCGGCATCGGCGCAGGGCTAACGACGAAGAACTACAGCCCAACGTCGACCACGTGGCCGAGTGAATCGACACTGATTCTCACCGCTGCTGGGAATAGCACCATCGGTTTCCACCACTCCGGCAACCGCGTTGATTTCATTCGCTGCGGCGGAGGCACGATGACACTGGGCTATGACGGTGGCTTTGGTGCGGCGGCAATCCATGCGCCGTCCACGATTAGATCGGACGGCGGCTTCAATCGAAACGGCGTCGCCGGCGGCATCTATGTGCCAATCTCGCCGTTTTTGCTGACAGACACAGGCGGATTCACATACAGCGCCTCATCGTCGCGCACAACTGGTAGCCGTGTGGCGACGCTGAACGCGAACGGCAACAGCATTCCTGTCGGGGCGAAAGCTGTCTACGTGTTGATTGGTGCATATTGGGCTTCCACCAGCAACGCCTACTACATGTATCTGGATGATGGAAGCGGTCTACCATCTGTGGTTGTGCGAGCTGCAACCACGCTGTATCAGGAATCAACTGGCATCGTGAACATCAATGGCAGCCATCAGATTGCCGTCGTAATAAACGGATTGACTGCCGACAATCCGTACATTCGCGTGCTGGGATATTTCTACTAAACATGGTTGTCACAGCCGTCCTCACGCTCACGCTGCTCGCCGGACAGCCCGACGCGCTGGTGCAGGTGTTCAGCCCAACGCAGGCTGTAACGATCACAAAAACATCGCTGCATGCGTGCGTGCAGGTGGATGCGTTTTTGATTCAGTGCTGGGCAGCAGATGCAAACGGGATGCAGTTCACCGCGTCGTGGCGATGCAACGACCCACTGGCGGTGATTGTGCTGCGCGTGGATGACTACGCGCAGCTATATGAGATGAAGCGGTGCAGGTGGCAACAGCATCTGCCATTCATTGCGCAGGAGTGAACCGATGAGCAAGGGACGACGCAATTACGACACCATCGAAATCGAAACGACGCTGGGGGAGATGGCGGACTCGCTACCGGTGATGCAACGCATCATCAGTCAGCCGTTTGCGCCTGGCGGCGCTGTGCAGATGTACGATCGCTGGATGCAGATCGCTATCGCGACAACGCGCGAGGTCGATCAGGCCAGCGCATACGAAATGCTGCGGCTGAAAATGTTGCGCGAATTCGGCACGCTCAACGAGAAAACGAATCAGCACGAAATTCTCGATGAGAGCAAATACAAACAATTTGTGAAGGTGTTCAATGAGTTGCGCGCACAGCCGCGCACGCTCACGGTGTGCCGGCTGAGCGTGGACGAGATTGACGCGCAGGCAGTTGCGCTGGGGCTGACGTATGTCGAACGGTTCGCGCTGGACTGGTTGACGCCGGCGGCCGAAGCGGTGGGATAGGGTAATAGAAAGCTTCGGCGGCTGACCCAGGGGGGTAGGGGCCAGTCGCCGACGCTGTTGATAGTATATTGGCTCAGGCTGCGATGCGCTCCAGCAGCCAGGCCGTTTGCGGAGATATACCAATTGCGGTGTCAACCCCCATAGGGGTCAAGCAAAGGTCGGAGCGAGTCAAGCGCTCCGACTCTTTTGTTTTTCACCAGCAAGCCGGCGTTGC
>JBDHWI010000184.1:0-6261 GCA_039810125.1 Thermoflexales bacterium
CAGGATGGATATGCAGGATAGATATGCAGAAAACTAAAATCAATTCTGTTCGGCTTGTAGATCCTGTCTGGGCAAATGGCCGGCAGCAAGGAGAATTATGAAAACAACACGCAGAGGGATTATCAGGGGCGGCGCGACGTTGGCTGCGATGGCCGCCGGCTCAGCGATATTGGCCGGCAACACTGCCAGCGCCGGCACGGATGTGGCGGTGTTTCGCGTGCTGCATGCCTCGCCCGATGCGCCAGGTCTCGACGTCTACGTGAATCGCACTCGTGTGGCGCGCAATTTGCTCTACACCAAATTCAGCGGCGATTGGCATTACCCGGCCGTCACGGCAGTTGTGCGCGTGTTCACCGCCGGCGCACCGTTCAACAGCCAGCCGCTCTTTCAGAAGAACATCACCTTCGAGGTTGGCAGAAGCTACGTGCTGGTGGTGACGGGCTTGCTGGGGCAACCGAATACGCCGTCACAGTTCGACATCGCACAGTTCCAGGACCCGCCACGCCCGCCGGCTGGCCAGACGAACATCCGCCTTGCGCATGTCGCGCCGGGTGTGGGCAATGTCGATCTCTATACAACGGACAATGAGCCGTTCATCCTCGATGTTGGGTTCAAGATCGCAAAAGATGTCGTGAAACCCTCCGGCACGTATGAATTCCAAGTGCGTAGCGCAGGCCAGCCGACGGTGCTGTTTCCCATCACGCCGACGCACTTTCCATCTGCGCAGGTCCGCACAATCTACGTGTTTGCGCCCTCGCAGAACCCTGCTGCGCGCGAGACGAATTTGCCGGCTGCATCGACAGCACAGCCATTCTCTGTGATTCGTTAGGCATTTCAGGATCAGGCTGCAGGCTTTCAGGCGGCCTGATCCTGTCTATGCGGATTGGCGCTTTGTCGCACCCGCTGCTACACGATCTCGCCGGGTCGTTGCCTCTTGACTTCATCGACCAGGTAGGCCAGTTTGGCGCGACGATTCAGCCACAGCAGCGCGTCTTGCACCTGATTGGGGAAGGGCTTGCGCGTGCTGGTCACGATGTCGAGACTGAACTTCTGGTTGAAGCCATCCTTCTGCAGGCTGCCGTCGACTGTTTGGCACAGCATGTCGAAGTCGTCGAAGCTGAAATTGTTGGCGATGTAGTCGCGCAGTGCGACCAGATCCGCAGAATTCACGCGTGGCTTTTCCGTAATGGTGATCTCCAGTTTGCCGGATGAGATTTGCGCCGGCGCAACGTCCTTCGACCCCCCAAGGAAAAGCGACACAGCGAAATTCGCATCGAGATCGCTCACCTTGAAGATGGGATGCTGCTCTGGCTTGCGCGCCGGCACTTGCTCGAACAGGTAATTCACCAGATCGAAGATGCGCAGCATGCCGTCGCCTTGCTGCTTGGCCTGCCCATCCATCGCTTCCAACACGCACTGCGTGAACAGGCTGTTCTTCGCGTTTGGCAACACCCACGACACTTCACTGGAGCGGGATGATGCGATCACCACGCGCCCGCTGCCCTGCTTCAATTGATCGTAGGCCGCTTCTTCCAGCCCCCCTTTGTAGATGGCGATGTCGGGATTAAGCTCTTTCGGTTCACCAGTGCCGCCAGAGTGGCACGCATCCAGCATCACGACGACGCGACTGCTGGAGATGGCGCGCAGGGCTTGCGTCAGCTCATCGCTGCTGATGGCAGTCTGCTTCACCGCGTTCAAGCGGGTGTCGTAAGGGATAAGGTAGTTGCCCTTGTTCGCCGCATCGGTGAACAGGCCGCCGTGGCCGCTGAAATAGACCACTGCAGTGCTGTCGGGCTGAACGCTGCTCGCCAGCCAGCTCAACCCACTCAGGATGTTCGCCTTGGTCGCATCCTTGTCGAGCAACAGGCGGACGTTCTGCTGCGGGTAGCCGGCGCGGTCGGCGCGTTGAAGCATGGCTGAGATGGCGCGGGCATCGTCCAACACGCTATTGGGAAGCGGACGGACATTGGGATAGTTTGCCACACCGATGACGAGGGCGTAACCTTGTTGAAAGCCTGCCATGTGGGGAATTGTAGTGATGTTTTTGCTTTTAGCGGTTTGGTCGCCAGGATCATTTTCGCCAGCCGATGATGCCCAGCGCGATGGTGACGGCCAACGCGAGCGCGGCGACAACGCGCAGCGGCGTGATGAGCGGCGCAGCCGGTAACGGGGCCGCCGGCGTTTCGATGGCCTGCGCCGTGGCAGCCGGCGCGTGTGCGGTGATTGTCACGCTTTCTACACTCGCCACACTCGGCAGGGATTCTGGCGCCGGCACGGTGATTGCCTCGGGCGGCAAAATGGGGGTGTCGGCGCTCATCGCACTCATCGCATCCGCCGGCATTGCGCGTGATTGCATCATCGGTGTGCCGGCGGACATGGCTGCGGCCGGCGTCTGCATCGGTGCAATCGTTGCCTGATGCGGTTGAATGCCGGGGGCAATAGCTGCTTCAGGGGTTGCCGTTGCTTGCGCGATTGCAGCCATTGGCGCGGCGGCAGGCGCTGGCGGCGTGCTGCGCAGTGCGTCGAACGCCACTGCGAACACGAACACCATAGCCGCTGCGACCGAGCCGAACCGAAAGAACAAAAGCCGCCAATCACGGCGCCGGGCCGGCGCCGCTGCCGAGGCAGATTTGCCGAAGTCGAGCGGCAGGATGAAGTTCTTCGGCGCCGGCACGGTTTCCATCCGACGCGATTGGTCGGCCAGCAAGCGCGTCACTGCGAGTTGCCGGCGCAGGCCGGCATCGACCAGCAGGCGCGCCTCAAATGCAGCGCGCTCTGGCCCACTCAGGCGGCCATCGACGTAATCGGAGATCAACGCTTCATCGCTCATTCTGGACATCTTCATTGACGATATTCGTCAGGCAACAGTTCCTGCTGCTGCAACAAGGCGTCGCGCAGTTTGGCGCGGGCGCGGCTCAGCCGGCTCTTCACTGTGCCAAGCGACGTGTCCGTTACCTCTGCAATTTCTTCGTAGCTCAGCCCCTGCATGTCCGACAGCACGAATGTTGCCCGTTGATCGGGTGGCAGGGTCAATGCGGCGCGCGCGATGAATTGGCGCAGGTCGCTGCGCTCTGCGGCGTCGGCCGGGCTTTCGTCGTTGGAGGGGATGAATTCATTGAAGTCGCCGACGTCATCCTCATTCTCCGTCAAGTGATCGAGCGACGCTGCCGGCCGGCGCTTGTCGTAGCGCAGCGCGTCGTAGCACGCATTCGTCACTGTGCGCAGCAGCCAGCTCTTGAACGATCCGCCGCGAAAATCCTTGACGTGGGTGTAAGCCGAGATGAAGGCTTCCTGCGTAGCGTCGCTGGCGGCGCCGGCGTCACCCAGGATGCGATATGCGACGTTATAGAGCTGGGTCTGGTAGGCCAGCACCAACTCGTTGAACGCGCGCACATCGCCGCGTTGGGCTTGCTGAATCAGCGCCGCTTCGTTCATCCGCTTATGCGCTCCGAGTTCCGGGTTTTGTATGACGCATCATTGCGCACCCATCTTGTAGCTCACCAGTTCCTTCTCTGCCACGCCGACGCCGCTGAGCAAACCGATCTCGGCGCAACTGCCGGTGATGGGCAAGGGCGCGTCGACGGCGATGGAAAATGCGCGCTGAAGTTGTTCGCTGCTCAGGCTAAAGGCCAGCGTGCAATGCGGCACCCACTGCTCAGGAAGATAGTGCTTCCATCGCCTGCAGGCGTGCTTTTTGAAGAACACGTGAAAATCCGCATGCAGGCGAAACAACGCGTCCGTCGGCGTTGGCCCAAAAAACATCACCCCGCCGATCGTATTGAAGCTGCCGATGAATGACAGGTTGAAGGCGAGCGGCTTGATCCCGCGCGAAAAAAGCGCCAGCTCATCTTTGAATGACGCGCCAAGTTCATCGCATACACCCAGGGTGATGTGCGGGCGCGAGATGCCATCGAGCATGGATGTGCTGACGCCGGCGTCAGCCAACGCCTTCCACACGCTGCGCACCGTATTTTCGGCAGCCTTGTCAAAATACAATTCGACGGCATATGACATGACGATTATTGCGTTATGCGCTGTGTTTGTTTGGCGGTCGGCTCAGAGTGATGCTGCGTGACTTGCATTCTGGATGCAAGCGCACATTTGTGGATGCGGCTCGGCACGATGCGTTGTCAGGTGCGGATTGTCAGAGATCCAGTGTGTCGATCAATGCCGTCAACCCCAGTGTGTAACTGCGCCAGCCAAAGCCGGCCACCGTGCCAAGCGCCACCGGCGAGATGTATGAATGATGGCGAAACTCCTCACGTTTGTAGATGTTTGACAGATGCACTTCTACGCATGGCAGCGCCACCGCGCTGATTGCATCGCGCAATGCCACGCTGGTGTGGGTGTAGCCGCCCGGGTTGATCAAGATGCCGTTTGCCCATGTGCGCGCTTCGTGAATGGCGTCGATCAATCCGCCCTCGTGATTCGATTGCACCACGCGCAGGGTTGCGCCGCGCGCCTGCGCCAGCGCTTGCAATGCCTGATTGATGTTGGCCAGCGTGGTGTGGCCATACACCTCCGGCTCGCGCAGGCCGAGCAGATTCAGATTTGGACCATGAAGGATGAGAATGTTGGACATCGTTTATCAATGCGTCGAGTTATCAGGATTTTTGGCATGCAGGATTGAGCTGAGTGAGCTGCCTAATCTGCGAGACTATTGAGCGCAGCCATCGCCATGTGCGGCTCGACACTATCGCACACAAACACGTCGCCCGGCCGGCGCATCAGCACGAATCGCAACTTGCCGGCGTGCTTCTTCTTGTCGCTCTGCATCATGCGCCAGATCGCATCCGCATCGAATGTCAACCCATCCGCAAGTTGGCGCGCCTCGTGCATCGAAGTCGGCAGCCCCACCAGCCGCAGCAATTCGACGGCCTCCTCGGCGTCCTCGCAACTGCACAACTCCATCGTTTGCGAAAGCCGCATCGCACACACCATACCCAACGACACGGCCTCTCCGTGTTTCAGCTTGAACCCGCTCCATGCCTCGATGCCATGCCCAAAGGTATGGCCGAGATTGAGCCAGGCACGCTTGCCTTGCTCGAACGGGTCTTCCTCGACAATCTGCCGCTTGAGCAAAATCGCGTCGACCAGCGAGTTGATCAGATCGCTGGTCACCCAGCCATCACTGCCCTCGTGAAACGGTTCCGCTTGCGCCATGGGCGCAGCCCGCAGCCAGGCGCGCATGCGTTCATGCGGCGCACCGCCGGCGATCAGCGCAGCTTTCACGATTTCGGCCATGCCGCAGCGTAACTCACGGATGGGCAGCGTGAGCAGACAGTTTGTGTCGATCACCACGAGGTCGGGCTGCTTGAACGCGCCGACGAGATTTTTGCCGAATATCGTGTCTACGCCGGTCTTGCCGCCGATGCTGCTGTCGGCCATCGCGAGCAGACTGGTCGGCGCTTGCACGAATGGCACGCCGCGCAGATAGGTGGCCGCTGCAAAGCCGGCGCTATCGCCCACCACGCCGCCACCCAGCGCCACCACTGCGCTGTTGCGCTCCAGGCTACGCTCGCTGAACTTGCGATACATGTCCTCAATGCTGGCCAGGTTTTTGTGGGCTTCGCCGGCCGGCATGGTGTGGATGAAGGCCTCGATGCCGGCGCGCTTCAGTGCGAGCGATGCCCGCCCGCCGTGCCACGAGCTGACGATGCTGTCCGAGACGATTGCGAAGGGCTGCGCCCAGCCTTTGCCGGCGAGCAGGTAGCCAAGGTGATCCAGCACGCCATCTCCGATGACAATGTCGTAGCCGGCAGTCATGGTCGATTGTGGCGCAGTCTGCACATGGATGCGAGCGTGCTCGGCAACATAGATTTCTGCAAGGATGCCGGCCACCTGTTGCGCAGTGTGCTGGGCTGTGTCGACACGGTAGTGCATCTGTGCATACGCCGGCGCGCGCTGCCGCAGCAGTTCAGCGATGCGTTGCTGCACGGTCTGGCCGTCGGAGATAGGGCGTAGCATGGGGCGGTTCTGCGCGCCGGCCTCGCCGCCCACGCGCCTCAAAATCACCTCGGGCGTCGCAGTCAGGCACACGCCGATACCGTTGCGCAAAAGCGTGTTGCGGATGTTGTCATTCACGATCATGCCGCCGCCAGTGGCAACCACGCAACCTTCCTGCTGCGCTATTTCCTCGGCCAGTGCGCGTTCCAGCGCGCGGAAATGCGCCTCCCCCTTTGCTGCGAAGATATGCGGGATGCGCATCCCTTCGCGCTTTTCTATCTCTGCGTCGGCGTCGATGAAGCGCAGGTTGAGCTT
>JBDHWI010000185.1:0-6162 GCA_039810125.1 Thermoflexales bacterium
CGCACCATCAACCGGCTGGAGGAGCATCAGCGCGGAGAGATCATCGTGGACGGCATCGCGCTCACCCATGATGTGCGCGACATCGAGCGTGTGCGCATGGAGACCGGCATGGTCTTCCAGCAATTCAATCTCTTCCCGCACCTGACTGTGCTGGACAACATCACGCTCGCGCCGGTGTGGGTGCGGCGCATGACCAAGGCGCAGGCCGAGGAAGCCGGCATGCAATTGCTCACGCGCGTCGGCATCCCCGATCAGGCGCACAAGTTCCCCGGCCAGCTCAGCGGCGGCCAACAACAGCGCGTGGCGATTGCCCGCGCGCTGGCCATGCAGCCCAAGATCATGTTATTCGACGAGCCAACCAGTGCGCTTGACCCTGAGATGATCAAGGAAGTGCTGGACGTCATGATCGAACTGGCTAAAAGCGGCATGACGATGATGGTCGTCACGCACGAGATGGGCTTCGCCCGCGCTGTGGCGAACACGATGTATTTCTTTGATCAGGGGCAGATTGTGGAGAGCGGGCCGCCGGCGCAGATCTTCGGCGACCCGCAGGAAGACCGCACCAAGCTGTTCCTGTCACAGGTGCTGGCGCATTGAGACAAAAAACTTCCTCCCCGCGCAGTTACGCGGGGAGGAAGTTTGAACCTGTCTGCCGGGGTGAATTGCAGAGTGAGATTTAGCCGAGCGCGGCGATGTCCTTCTTCACCGGCTCGCCTTCCTTCTCCAGCGTAGCCTGCACCTCGGCGAACACCGTGGCCACATCCTCCTTGCCGACCAGGATGCGCTCCAGACCCTTGCCGATGATGATGTCGCCGCCGGGGATGAACACGCGTGCGGCGTCCTGGGCCTTGGTCTTGGGCAGTTGTTCCACCGCCGTCTGGAATTGCGGCTTCTCGGCGAAGAACGCCTTGTAGCTTTCCGTCTGGGCTGTGCTCAGGCGCACTGGCATATAGCCGGAGTTCTGCGCCCAGAATGCGCCGCCGTCGTTGCCGGTGGCGTACGCGATGTACTTCATCACCGCCTGCGCCTTGTCATTGGCGGTTGTGGCTGGGATGGCCAGGCCGGAGCCGCCGGTGCAGCAGCCAAACTGCTTTTCCATGGGTAGGAAGGCGGTGCCCACTTCGAATTTGGCATCGGCCAGCACGCCGCCGAGCGAGCCGGTGGACATGAGCGCCATGGCGGTAAGGCCGGCCTTGAAGTCGTTGTCCACCGCCTTTGACATGACAGCCCACTGGCCCTTGTTCACGCTGTCGGCATAGAACTGGCCGGCGCGGATGGTGTCGGGTTCGGTGAGCAGGAACTTTTCCAGCGAGGCGTCGCTATAGCCGCCGCCATGCTGCCAAGCCACGCACTGGAACAACCACGCGATGTAGCTCTGCCCGTCCGGGTGGGCGAAGGCCGATACTTTGACAGCATCGCCCTCCTTCTTGGTGAGCTTGGGCGCGATCTCCACGATCTCCTGCCAGGTCTCCGGCGCTTTTTCGACGCCGATTTCCTTGAGCATGTCTTTGTTGTAGTAGAACAACGGCGTGGAGCGGGCAAACGGAATCCAGTACTGCACGTCCTTGCGCACACCTTCGTTCCACAAGCTTGGCACGAAATCGGCTGGGTCGATGCCCTTTTCGCCGGCGATCAGATCGTTCAGCGGCAGCAGCGCCTTGGCTCGCATGAACTTGAACCACCACACATCGGAAAGCAGCGAGAAGTCGGGCGCGCTGTTGGCGGCCAACGCAGCGGTGAGCTTGTTGGCGGTCTCTTCGTAGTTGCCCTGCACCTGGTCGTCCACGAATACCTCTGACTGCATCGTGTTGAATTTGTCGATCAACTCCTTCTCGCGCTTTTCCAGGTTGCCGCCGCTGAAGCCCCAGTAGGTGAGCTTGACGGCGCCATCGCCTGAAGGGGCTGCCACTGGCGCCTCTGTGGCGGCAGCGGGGGCAGCCGGCGCTTCTGTGGCAGCCGGTGCGGCCGGCGCAGCTGGAGCGGCAGGGGCAGCGCAGGCCGCCAGCGCAACCGCACCCGCGCCATAGCCCAGACCTTTCAGAAGATGCCGGCGTGAAATCGTCTTATTCAATAGCTTCTTGGACATGTCTCAACTCTCCTTGTTCTTTTTGGCGCATCCATTTTAAGGGCGCTTCAACTAAATGTGAACCATCTGTAATCGCCCGGGTTGAACAATGGCTCACCGATGCGTTGCAACTGCAAACTAGCCTTTGACAGCGCCGGCGGCGATGCCCTCCACCACAAAGCGTTGTGCAAACAGAAACACGATGACGACGGGAATGACGACGAATAGCGCGCCGGCCATCAACACGCCGAATTGCGCATTGCCCTCTGCGTCCTGCAACCGTGAGATGCCTGTGGTGAGCGTGCGCATCGAGTCGGTCGAGGTGATGATGAGCGGCCACAGATATTCATTCCACTTGGCGGTGAATGACAGCAGCGCTGTCGTCGCCACAGCCGGCATGGCCACCGGCACGATGATGCTCAGCATGGTGCGGAAATGCCCGGCCCCATCCACCCGTGCCGCGTCGGTTAAATCCAGCGGGATGGTGCGGAAGTATTGGCGCAACAGAAATGTGCCGAGGGCGATGCTGGCGCCGGGCAGGAAGATGCCGGCGTAGGTGTTGACCAGCGAGCGGGGCGGCCAGACTCCGCCGGTGATGCGCGCCGGCCACTCCGTCAGCGTGAGCAATGCGCTTTGGATGGGGCCGCTCGGGTGCCAGGCGGCCAGGGTGAGATAGTTGGGGACGATGACGACCTGCTCCGGCACCATCAGCGCCACCAGCAACAGCACGAACACCGCATTGCGGAACGGAAAGCGCACAAATACCAGCGCGTAGGCTGTCGTCACCGCAAGGATTACCTCAGCGCCGGCGCCCAGCAGCGTCGTCCAGATGCTGTTGATGTAGTAGCGCCCGAACGGCGCGCTCTGCCAGGCTTCCACGAAGTTGCCAAAGTGAATGCGCTCCGGCAGCAGCTTGGGTGTGATCGTCAGAATTTCGGGGTTGGTTTTGAATGAGCCGGTGATCAGCCATGCAATCGGCAGGCCGATCAACAGCACGAGCAAGGCCATGCCGGCGTAGCCAAGCGCCTTGGACACGATGGTGCGGGCATTCAGGTTCAGGATCATGGTCAAGCGTAGCTGACACGGCGCTCCAGATAGCGCAACTGGAGAAGCGTGACGAAAAACATGATGACAAACAGAATCATCGCCACTACCGAGGCTCGTCCAATGTTCGAGATCTCAGTAAATCCCAACTCGTACAGGAAGTAGATCAACACGTTCGTGGCGTTGGATGGGCCGCCGCGCGTCATCACGCGGATGATGTCAAAGGCCTGAAACGAGTTCAGGATAGTGGTGACGAGCAGGAAGAAAGTGACCGGCGACAGGCCGGGGATGGTGACATGGCGGAAGCGCTGCCAGGCGTTTGCACCGTCCACTCGGGCGGCCTCATACAGATCGTTGGGGATGGCCTGCAGGCCGGCGATATAAATCACCGTCGCGTAGCCTAGCACCTTCCAGACATACACGATGATGATCGCCAGCATTGCCCACTGTGGGTCCGTCAACCAGCGTGGAGAGGCGATGCCAAAAGGCCTTAGCATCTGGTAGATCAGGCCATAGCGCGGATCGAAGATGTAGATCCACACGATGGCCACAGCCGTGCCGGCCAGCACGGTGGGTGAGAACAGCAGGCTGCGCACACCATTGCGAAAGCGCAGCTTCTGGTTCAGCAGCACGGCCGTCAGCAGCCCCATCGTCAGCACCAGCACCACCACGGCAGTCGTAAACACGAAGGTGTTCATCAAGATCTTCGCCGTCTGTGAATCAGAGGCGATCGTCTGGTAGTTGGTCAGGCCGATCCACTCACCCGAGTTGGTGAAGATGTTGAAGTCCTGAAAAGACAACAGGAAATTGCGAATGAGCGGATAGTAAGTGAAAAGTACGAACAGCAGCAGGTTTGGGCCTGCCAGCACAATAAAGGTGAGCCATTCGCGCCATTCACGGCGCAGCACTTTCATCATAGGATGTGCTCGTATGACAGATGTACCCTGGATTTCTTCCAACCACCTGTAGTGATGTGCGCACCATTCTATGGGCGCGGCAGTGATTTGCCAAATCAGGCTGAGTGGGCCACTAACGCAATGCTAGTACGGCATCGTTATATCTCTAACGCGTGGAACGTAGCATCTTCCACGTAATCAGAAATCAACGCGCGGCCCATGGCTGCGACGCTGCGATCAAAGACAGAGAATGGAGGAGCAAGCGATGGCAAAAATTGTTGGAATTGACCTGGGCACCACGAACAGTGTGGTGGCAGTGTTGGAAGGCGGCACGCCGACGGTGATCCCGACGGCGGAGGGCGGCAACTTGGTGCCGTCGGTGGTGGCATTCAAAAAGGACGGCGAGCGCCTCGTCGGCCAGGCGGCCAAGCGCCAGGCAGTGGTGAATCCGGAGAACACGGTGTTCTCGATCAAGCGTTTTATTGGCCGGCGCTTCGATGAAGTCGAGGCCGAGCGCAAGATTGTGCCGTATCAGGTTGTGGCCGGTCCGAAGAACGACGCGCAGGTGAAGATTCCGAACACGAACAAGACCTACACGCCGCAGGAAATCAGCGCGATGGTGCTGAACAAGTTGAAGGCGGACGCAGAAGCGTATTTGGGCGAGCCGGTGACAAAAGCCGTCATCACGGTGCCTGCCTATTTCAACGATGCGCAACGGCAAGCCACCAAGGACGCCGGCCAGATTGCCGGCCTTGAGGTGCTGCGCATCATCAACGAGCCGACGGCAGCCGCATTGGCCTATGGTCTTGACAAGAAGAAGGATGAGACCATCCTCGTATTCGACCTCGGCGGCGGCACGTTCGATGTGAGCGTGCTGGAGGTGGGTGACGGCGTGGTGGAGGTGAAGTCCACGCACGGTGACACACACCTTGGCGGCGACGACTGGGACGCCGTGGTGATGGACTGGATGATTGCCGAATTCAAGAAGGAGCAGGGCGTGGACCTGCGCGGCGACCGCCAGGCCTTGCAGCGCCTGCGCGAGGCGGCAGAAAAGGCCAAGATCGAATTGTCTTCGATGATGGAGACTGAGATCAACCTGCCCTATGTGACCGCCGACGCGAGCGGCCCGAAGCACCTGCTGTTGAAGCTGACGCGCGCGAAGTTCGAACAACTGAGCGAGAGCCTGGTGAAGCGGCTGCGCGGGCCGGTGGAGCAGGCCCTGAAGGACGCCGGCTTGCAGGTGAAGGACATAGAAGAGGTGGTGCTGGTCGGCGGCGCGACGCGCATGCCGATGGTGCAGGCCCTGGTGAAGCAGATGACCGGCGGCAAGGAGCCGAACAAGAGCGTTAACCCTGACGAGGTGGTGGCAGTCGGCGCGGCGGTGCAGGCCGGCGTGCTGGCCGGCGATGTGAAGGACGTGCTGCTGCTTGACGTGACGCCATTGACCTTGAGCATCGAGACGATGGGTGGCGTGGCGACGCCGATGATTGAGCGCAACACCACCATACCGGTGAAGAAGAGCGAAATCTTCAGCACTGCCGAGGACAGCCAGAGCGCGGTGGATGTGAAGGTGTTTCAGGGCGAGCGCCCGATGGCGGCGGACAACACGCTGCTCGGCCAGTTCCGGCTGGAGGGCATCCCGCCGGCGCCGCGTGGCATGCCGCAGATCGAAGTCACCTTCGACATCGACGCCAACGGCATCATCAACGTGACGGCCAAGGACAAGGCCACCGGCAAGACGCAGAACATCAGCATCACTGCCAACACCAATCTCAACAAGAATGATATTGAGCGGATGGTGCAGGAAGCGCAGGCACACGCGGCAGATGACGCCAAGCGCAAGGAACTGGTGGATGCGCGCAACGCCGCTGACCAGATGATCTATCAGGCCGAGAAGACCTTGCGCGACATGGGTGAGAAGGTGAGCGGTAGCGACCGTGCCGAGGTTGAGGGCCAGGTCAACGACCTGCGCGACGCGCTGAAGGCCGGCGAGGTCAACCGCATCAAGCGCGCGACCGAGACTGTGCAGCAGACGCTGATGCGCATCGGCCAGAGCGCGTACCAGCAGAGCGGCGATCAGCCCGGGACGAATGGCACCGGCGACGCCGGCGGTGCGAAGCCGGATGACGGCGTGGTCGAAGGCGAATATCGCGCGGT
>JBDHWI010000186.1:0-6130 GCA_039810125.1 Thermoflexales bacterium
ATCGCAGACATCTTCGCCGCAGCGCCGATGAATGCCGGCCAGCGCGCGGAGCCCATCGCAGGTGCGATGCTGCTGATCGCGCCGGCCATGCCCATGATCATCTTCAATCGCGTGCTGGGGCTGGGGTTGCGCGCGCCGATCGATGATGCGGTCATGCAGCGCATCACCGCCACATATCGCGACGCCGGCGTGTCGCGCTGGGCAATCCAGATCGCACCCGAAGCGCTCAACCCAGCCACGGAAGCGCTGTTTGCGGCGCACGGCCTGCGCCGCGTCGGCCACTGGGAAAAGGTCTATCGCCCAGCGTCAACTGCGCTTCAGAGCGAAAGCAATCTCACCGTTCGAACGATTGGCCAGGAATCGGCGCAGGATTTTGCGGCGGTGTGCGCCAGCGCATTTGGGATGCCCGCATCGCTGCAAAGCGGTCTGGCTGCGCTGGTGGGCCGGCGCAGTTGGCAACACTGCATGGCCTTCGATGGCGATTTGCCCGTGGCGTGCGGCGCGCTCTACGTCGTTGGCAAGGTCGGCTGGTTGGGCATGGGCGGCACCTTGACCAGCCACCGCCGGCGTGGCGCACAAGGCGCGCTGATGGCGCTGCGCGTGCGTGAGGCAGCCACCGCCGGTTGCGAATGGGTCATTGCCGAGACCGGCGCAGATACGCCGGCGCACCCCAACCCGTCCTTCCACAACATGCTCCGCACTGGCTTTCTGCGCGCGTATCAGCGCCCCGAATTCCTCTTCGAGGCAGTTGGATAGCGCGCAAGCTTTTCAGGCGGCTATGCGCGCGCGCCGGCGAGGAAGCCGCCATCGACGACGAGCGTCTGGCCGCTGATCATGCTGGCATCCTTTGAGACGAGGAAGCGCACCGCGCCGGCGATGTCTTCGGGATGCACGGCGCGCCCCAGCGGGTTGATGCGCGCCCAGGCCTCGGCGTAATCCGGCTGAATCTTCAGGTTGCGCTCGTTCACCACCGCGCCGATGCCAACGGCATTCACGCGGATGCCGAAGGGCGACACCTCCGCCGACACCACCTTTGCCATTTGCCGCAGCGCGGCCTTGGTGATGCTGTAGGCGCTGAGGCCGGCCGGCGAACGAATGCCGGCCACCGACGATGAGAACACGATGCACCCGCCCCCGCCCTGCCGAATCATCTGCTGCGCTGCCGCCCTGGCGCTGAAATATGATCCCTTCACGTTCAAATCGAACACGGTGTCGTATTGCATCTCGCTTGTCTCCAGCATGGGCGCGAAGACGGTGACGCCGGCATTGGCAATGAAAAGATCGAGCCGGCCATGCAGCGCCACGCAATACTCGACCAGCCTCTGACAATCCTCCACCCGCGCGAGATCGGCTTCCATCACCTCGGCCACGCCGCCGGCGTTGCGAATAACCGCCGCGTTGTGTTCGGCCAGCTCCGCCTCCGCAAAATGTGAGAGCAGCACGCGCGCGCCATCCGCAGCGAGCCGGCTGGCGATGGCCGCGCCGATCTCGCGGCTGGCCCCAGTGACGATGGCAACCTTGCCAAGCAATTCCATGTGGGTGATTGGGCGATTGCGACCTTGCGCGATTGCGCCATTTCCACAACGGCGCAATCGCACTGGGTCACAACCTCAAAATGCGTGCGCAGTAAGGCCGCCATCCACCGCCAGCACCTGGCCGCTGACGAATTTGCTGAGGTTGCTGGCGAGGAACAGGCAGCCGTCGGCAATTTCCTGCGGGTTGCCGTAGCGGTCAAGCGAGGGCTGTGAATCGTCCATCTTCACCGGATCGACCGTGCGCGTGGCGACGAAGCGCGCAGTCTTGGTCGGCCCGGGCGCGATCACGTTGCAGCGCACACCGAAGGGCTTGCAATCCAGCGCCAGACAGCGCGTGTAGTGCATGATGCCGGCCTTCGCCACGGCATAGGCCACCTCGCGCTCCACCGCAAACAGCGCCGCCACCGACGCGATGTTGATCACCGCGCCGGACTTGCGCAGCTTCATGCCCGGCACCACCAGCTTGCACACCTGCAGCGTGCCGATCAGATTGCGGTCGAAGATCGCCTTCAAATCCTCTGGCGAGATGCCGAGCGCGTCGTTGGGGTCGGGTTTGCCCTTGCCGCTCGCGCCGATGTCGCCGCCGGCGGCATTCACCAGGATGGTGATCGGGCCGAGCGCGGCCTCACCCTGCTTCACCGCCGCTTCCATCTCGGCATAGTTCGCCACGTCGGCAGCCACCGCGACCACCTCATGGTTGCGTTTGCGGAAGGCATTCTGCACCTCATCGAGGTCCTCTGCCTCTCCAAAGACAGCCGGCGAATTCCAACGGTGGTCATGCAGGATGACAGCAGCGCCGGCGTCGGCCAGCGTCTCGGCGATCTTGCGACCCAAGCCGCGCCCCGAACCGGTGACCAATGCGACGCTGTCAGGTGGGAGAAGTTGTTGTGGGTAGAGTTCAGACATGGTTGTGTGTTGTGCGCAAGGCGCCGGCGATGCGCCGGCGGTTTGTTTTCAGCCCGTTCAGGCTCCGCGCCATTTTGGCGAAGCGCGGCGGAAAGCGCAAACACGGCAAATCGCGCTTGATAAATCCTGAAGCCGTGATACATATGCCTTTGCCCAGAGGAAACAACCATGCGCTATTCCGCAGCAAATCTGCTCATCCGCCCCACCCCCTCGCCGGCAACATCGTTGCAACTGCGCATCACGCCGGCGCTCGCGGATTGGGATTACATCACGTTCGAATCGCACTATCTCACCAGCGGCAACGCCATCGATGGCAACAGCGGCGATAGTGAGATGGCGCTGGTCCTGCTCGGCGGCACAGTCGAGGTGGAGTCGTCTGCCGGCGCATGGCGCGTGGGTGGACGGCGCAACGTGTTCGCCGGCCGGCCGCACGCGCTTTATCTTTCGCGCAACACGCAATACGCCATTCGCGCAGATGGCGACGCGGAGCTTGCGCTGGCATGGTCGCCGGCGGAGCGCGACTTTCCGGCGCGACTGATCCAACCCGAAGACTGCGCAGTGGAAATTCGTGGCGGCGACAACGCCACGCGCCAGATCAACAGCATCATCCCGCCGGGGTTCCCATGCCAGCGGCTGGTGGTGGTGGAGGTGTATACGCCAGGCGGCAACTGGAGCAGCTACCCGCCGCACAAGCACGACGTGCATCGCCTGGATACTGCCGGCAACATCGTCGAGGCCGACCTGGAGGAAGTGTATTTTTACAAGCTCGACAAGCCGGCGGGCTGGGCCTGCCAGCGCATCTACACCGACGGCACGTCACCCCTGCAGCAAGCCGGCGAACCCATCGACGCGGTCGTGGTGGCGCAGGATGGCGACGCGGTGATCGTGCCGGAGGGCTACCACCCTGTTGCATCGCCGCCCGGCTACACGACGTATTACCTGAACGTGCTGGCCGGCAGCGCGCAATCGCTCGCCAATTACGAGGATCCGCGCCATGCCTGGGTGAAGCAAACTTATCAAAGCCGCGACCCGCGCATTCCGCTCTACTCGATTTGAACCGAAAGCGCAGAGCGCTCCGGACTGCCCAGCAGCTTTGCACTGAACAGAAACATGCCATACGACACACTGCACATGGGTCGCTCCAGCGTCGACCTCTACAGCAACGACATCGGCGCAGCGTTTGTGGACATCACCAGCTTCGCAGCCTTCGTCGGCGGCTCACCCACCAACATCAGCGTCGGCGCAAAGCGGCTGGGCCTGAACAGCGCGCTGCTCACCGCCGTCGGCGCGGATTTGCCTGGCGATTTCATTTTGAATTTCCTGAACAAGGAAGGTGTGGAAACAAAATTCATCCCGCGCAAGGCCGGCCACCGCACCAGCGCAGTGCTGCTGGGCATCGAGCCGCCGGACCGGTTTCCACTGGTGTATTACCGCGACAACTGCGCCGACATGGAGCTGAACATCGACGACGTCTGGCAATCGCCAATCAAGGAAGTGAAAGTCTTTCAGTTCGCCGGCACCAATCTTTACAAGGACCCCTGCCGCAGCGCAACCTTCATGGCGGCCGGCATCGCGCAGCGCTTTGGCGCAGAGGTGGTGCTGGACGTCGATTTCAGGCCGGATCAGTGGCACGACGTGCGCGCCTTTGGCGTGGCGGTTCGCGCCATCCTGCACAACGTCGACATCGTGATCGCAACCGATGATGAGCTGAACGCAGCCATGCTGGTGCAAGACGACCAGATCAGCGTGACGCATTCCCAGGTCAGCGACGCGCGCGTGAAGGGCGACACCGAATCGTCGATTCGCGCCATCTTGCAGAGCGGTCCGCGGGCGGTGGTGCGCAAACGCGGGCTGGATGGCTCACGCGTGTATCTGAAGGACGGCGCGACGATTGACGCGGCGGCCTTTCCGGTGGAAGTGGTGAACATCCTCGGCGCCGGCGATGCATTTGCCGCCGGCTTCCTCTATGGCCACATCCATGGCTGGGGTTGGCAAAAGAGCGCGCGGCTGGCGAACGCCTGCGGCGCCATCCTCGTCACCAAGCACGGGTGCGCCAACTTCATGCCGGCGCTGGATGAGGCGATGGCGTTCGTGAATGCGCGCGGCGGGCTGTGATTTCACTCTACACCCATGAATCTTGAACACATTACCGATCAGATGGCCGCGAATGCAAAGGCCATCGAAGCGCTGTTGCGCGGCGTGAGCGATGCGCAGGCGGCCTGGCAGCCCGACGACGCATCGTGGTCGCTGCTGACCGTGATCTGCCACCTCTACGACGAAGAGCGCGAAGATTTCCGCCAGCGCGTGGACTACACGCTGCACCGGCCGGACGAGGAATGGCCGCCCATCGACCCGCAAGGCTGGGTGTTCAGCCGCGAATACCACAGCCGCAACCTTCGCGAGATGCTGGGCGCATGGCTGGATGAGCGGGCGCAATCGCTGGAGTGGCTGGCGACGCTGCACGATGCCAACTGGGATGCGGAGAAGCAGGCGCCGTGGGGCGTGATGCGCGCCGGCGATGTGATGGCCGCCTGGCTGGCGCACGACCATCTGCACATTCGTCAGATCAACGAGTTGCACTATCTGTATCACAAGGCGCAGTGCGCGCCGTATTCAGTTGAATATGCTGGGGATTGGTAACCAATGAATCAACAAACGCACCGTCTCACCACGGCGCAAGCCGTCATCAAGTTCTTGAAAGCGCAGCACACCGAGCGCGACGGCGTGACGCAGCAGCTCTTCGCCGGCTGCTTTGGCATCTTCGGGCATGGCAACATCGCCGGCCTCGCCCAGGCGCTGCAACAGAACCTCGACTTCCGCTATTACCAGTGCCGCAACGAGCAGGCGATGGTGCATACCGCAGCCGCCTTCGCAAAGACCAGGAACCGCCTGCAAACGCTGGCCTGCATCTCATCGATCGGCCCAGGCGCGACGAATATGATCACCGGCGCGGCGGCTGCGACGATCAACCGGTTGCCGGTGCTGCTGATGCCCGGCGATATCTTCGCCCGCCGCAACGTCGCGCCGGTGCTGCAACAGCTGGAGAGCGATCATTCGCAGGACATCTCGGTCAACGATTGTTTCAAGCCGGTCAGCCGCTACTGGGATCGCATCAACCGCCCGGATCAGATCCTCACTGCCCTGCCCGAGGCGATGCGCGTGTTGACCAGTCCGGTGCAAGCCGGCGCTGTCACGCTCGCCATGCCGCAGGATGTGCAGACCGAGGCGTTCGACTATCCGGCCAACTTCTTCCGCGAGCGCGTGTGGCATGTGGCAAGAGCGCGACCGGATGCGCAGGCATTGCAGCACGCGGCAGGCATGATTCGCAACGCGAAGCGACCGCTGATCGTCGCCGGCGGCGGCGTGATCTACAGCGAGGCAACCGAGGCCTTGAAAGCGTTTGTTGATGCCACCGGCATCCCGATCGGCGAGACGATGGCCGGCAAAGGCAGTTTGCGCTTCGATCATCCCTGCAACATGGGCGCGATTGGCGTGACCGGCACGCTGGCTGCAAACCAGATTGCGCGCGATGCTGATCTCGTCATCGGCATCGGCACGCGCTACAGCGACTTCACCACCGCCAGCAAGACCGCTTTCCAACATCCCGATGTGGCCTTCATCAACATCAACGTTGCCGAATTTGACGCGCACAAGCACTCTGCCATCGCGCTCACAGGCGATGCAAAGGC
>JBDHWI010000187.1:0-6069 GCA_039810125.1 Thermoflexales bacterium
CTACACTCGTCTGCAAGAATCATGAGCAATAACGCTTCCCCCCTCAACATCCACGACCTGACGTGTGAGTATTTTGAAAATCCACTGGGCATCGATGTGGCAGCGCCGCGCTTGAGTTGGAAGAGCAGCAGCGACCGGCGCGGTGCAAGGCAAAGTGCCTATCAGATCGTCGTCGCCGCGAGCGAAGCCGCCCTAAACAGCAACGATTTGTTGTGGGACAGCGGCAAGGTGGCGAGCGACCAATCGCTGCATGTGCCGTATGGCGGGCCGGCGCTGCAACCGCATCAGCGTTGTTGCTGGCGCGCGCGAGTGTGGGATGAGCAGGATGCGCCATCCGCCTGGAGCGCGCCGGCGCGCTGGGAGATGGGGCTGTTGGGCAGCGCGTGGCCGGCCGACTGGATCGCGCCGGCGCAGGACGACGACCCTGATGGCGCGCGCCCGTCACCGATTCTGCGCCGCGCCTTCACCACGAGCGACGTCGCCTCGGCGCGCATCTACGCCACCAGCCTCGGCCTGTATGCGCTTCACCTGAATGGCCGGCGCGTGGGTGACGCGGTGTTGACGCCCGGTTGGACGAGCTATCAGGAGCGCATTCAGTATCAGACCTATGACGTGACGGATTTGCTGCGCGACGGCGACAACGTCATTGGCGCGACGCTGGGTGATGGCTGGTGGCGCGGCCACATGGGCTTCGAGGGCCGGCGCAACAACTATGGCGAGGGCGTCGCATTGCTGCTATGCCTGCGCATCGTGCATGGCGATGGCCGCATCGAGGTGATTGGCAGCGATGAGGCCTGGCGCGCATCCACCGGCGCCATTCGCGCGAACGACATCTACATGGGCGAGACGGTCGATGCGCGTTGCGAGCAGGCCGGCTGGGCCAGCGCCGGCTTCGATGACAGCGCGTGGCAGGACGTAAAGAAGGTCGCGCACAGCAAGGACGTTGTGGTGGCGCAGATCGGCCCCTTCGTCACGCGGCATGAGCGCATCACGCCGACCCGCGTCTTCACGTCGCCGAAGGGTGAAACGATTCTCGACTTCGGTCAGAACATGGTGGGATGGGTGCAGGTGCGCGCCAGCGGCTCCGCCGGCGCCACCATCACCCTGCGCCACGCCGAGGTGCTGGATCAACAGGGCAATCTCTACACCGAGAACCTGCGCCGCGCCAGGCAGACCACGCAATTCATCCTGAAGGGCGAAGGTGAAGAGGTGTTCGAGCCGCAATTCACCTTTCAGGGTTTCCAGTTCGTGGCGGTGGATGGGTATCCAGGCGAGGTGAAGCCGGAGAACTTCACCGGTGTGGTGCTGCATTCCGACATGCCGGCCATCGGCGCGTGGGAGTGCAACAACCCGCTGCTCAACCAGTTGCAACACAACATCGTGTGGGGGCAAAAGGGCAACTTCGTCGATGTGCCGACCGATTGCCCGCAGCGCGATGAGCGGCTGGGCTGGACCGGAGATGCGCAGGCTTTCATCGGCACGGCCTGCTACAACATGGATGTCAATGCGTTCTTTGCCAAGTGGCTGCGCGACGTGGCCGCCGATCAAACCGACGACGGTGCGATCACCTTTGTCGTCCCGCAACTGCCGCGCAAGCCTGGCGGGTTCAACCCGATGATGAACGCCGGCGCGGCTGCCTGGAGCGACGCCGGCGTGATCTGCCCGTGGGTGATATATCAGCATTACGGCGATGTGAGATTGCTTGAGACGCAGTTCGACAGCATGGCCGGCTGGGTGAACTACATGCGCGATCATGCCGATGAAGACCTGATCTGGCGCAAGGGCTTTCAGTTTGGCGACTGGCTGGACTACCGCGGCAACTTCTCGCTGATGCCATCGCCAGTGACCAACAACGAGCTGATCGCGACGGCATATTTTGCCTACAGCGCCGGCTTGCTGGCCAGGGCGGCGCGCGTGTTGGGCAGAGTCGCCGACGCAGAGGTTTACGCGGATTTGTCGGCGCGGGTGAAAGCTGCCTTTGTCAAGGAGTTCGTGACTGAGAGCGGCCGCGTTGGGCCAAACTCGCAGACCGCCTACACGGTGGCCCTGCACTTTGACTTGTTGCCGGAGACGCTGCAGCCACTGGCCGCGCAGCGATTGGCCGATGAGATTCGCAAGGCGAACTATCACATCACCACGGGCTTCGTCGGCACGCCCTACATCTGCCACGCGCTCAGCAAGCATGGGCAAACCGATGTGGCGTATGAATTGCTGAACCAGGAGAGCTTTCCGTCGTGGCTGTATCCGGTGAAGCGCGGCGCGACGACGATCTGGGAGCGCTGGGATGGCATCAAGCCAGATGGCAGCTTTCAGGACGCCGGCATGAATTCGTTCAACCACTACGCCTATGGCTCGATCGGCGAGTGGATGTTCGGCGTGGTTGCCGGCATTGCCACCGATCCCGATGCGCCGGGCTTCAAGCATGCGCTGATTCAGCCGCAGCCGGGCGGCGGGTTGACGCGCGTGAAGGCATCGCTCGACACGCCCTATGGCCGAATCGAGTCGGAATGGCATTTGACCGAGCGCGACATGCGCCTGCGCGTGGTTGTGCCGGCGAATGCGCGCGCCACCGTGCGGCTGCCGGCATCTTCGCTCGATGCCATCACGCTGGATGGCAAGCCGTTCGAGACGGGCAATGGCGTCCATGCTGGGCGCGTGGCCGGCGCCGGCGAAGTTGCTATCGAGATCGGCGCGGGTGAATACACGTTTGTCACGACCGGCCTGAGCGCGCCGGCGATGATGGCGAAGGTCAAGCACGTGGCGGGCCGGCTTGACCGCTATAGCACGTTGGGCGACCTGTTGCGCAACCCGCAGGCAAAGGCCGTGCTGGTGAGCGCAACGGGCTTTGACCCATCGACGCTGCCGATGGCCGGCTTCATCCTCGGCTCGCCGCTGGAAGGGCTGGCGACCTTTGCGCCGCACTTGCTGACGCCGGCGAAGATGGATGCGCTTGAAGCGCAGTTGCTGGCGCTCTGAAACCTGGGACGATGGAACGCAGAACGGGTTCGAGCGCCATCGTTCTGCGTTCTAAAATCGTCGACATGAAAGGACGAGCGACCCGCCTGTCTTGCTGGTTTGTTGTCGCAGCCTTCGTCGTTGCCCTGTTTGCGCCGGCGATCAGCCACGCGCAGACGCCCACGCCCGAAAGCTGGATCGTGCCGGGCCGGCAGTATTACTTTCCTGTGCAGCCGCCGGCCATTGCCCGCTATGCCAATGTGCATCACGACTATCCAGCCACTGACATCTTCGTGCCGGTCGGCAGCGTCGTCGTCGCGGTGACGAATGGCGTGGTCGACGAGGTGAGCCGCGTCGATCTGTGGAACCCGAAGACGAACGACGGCGCACAGCGCGGCGGGCTGTGGGTGACGATCATCGGCGATGATGGCGTGCGCTATCACACCTCGCATCTGTCGGAAGTGCTGCCGGGGATCGAGGCCGGCGTGCGCGTCACCGCCGGCCAGCGCATCGGGCTGTCGGGCAAAACGGGCAATGCGATCACGACGCCGGCGCACGTGCACTTCGGCATTTCGCGACCGACGTTTGCCGGCGATTGGAAGGTGCGGCGCGGGCAGGTGATGCCGTTTGTCTATCTCAACGCGTGGAAGCGCGGCAAGGACAAGAAGCCGGTGTTGCCGCCAGGCGTGAAATGAAGACCGCCTCGCGCATGCTTGCCCTCGTCTGCCTGCTTTGCGCGCTGGTTGTGCCAGCCGGCGCGGCCGGCGCGCAACCGCTGCCGCCGGCCATCGAGATCGGCCGCACCGCAAATGATCGGCCGATCCTGGCGTATCGCTTTGGCGATGGACCGCTGAAGCGCGCCATCATCGGCGGCATTCACGGCGGCTATGAGTTGAACACGATTCGCTTGATGAGCGAGACGATGGCCTTTCTCGGCGCGAACCCAGGCACAATACCCGAAGCTGTGACGCTGTATGTGGTGCCGGCGATGAATGCAGATGGTTTCTACGCCGGCATCGATCGTATCCGCGGCCGGCTGAACGCGAATCGCGTCGACCTCAACCGCAACTGGGATTACGAATGGAGCGCGCAGGCGTGGCATGGGCGACTGCCCGTGTCGGGCGGTGATGCGCCCTTCTCAGAGCCGGAGACGCGCGCTGTGCGCGATTTCATCCTCGATCGGGGCGTCGATGCGGTGATCTTTTATCACAGCGCCTATTCGGCGGTGTTCGCTGGCGCAAACCGCGAGCGTTCGGACGCTGAGGCACTGGCGAAACTGGTTGCTGCAGCGACGGGTTACCCATATCGCCCCGACGGCGTCCCCGGTCAGATCATGACCGGCAACGCCATCGACTGGTTGACGGCGCAGGGCGTCGAGGCGATTGAAGTTGAGCTGAGTGACCGCGAGGATATCGATTGGCTGCAAAACCTGCGCGGCCTGCGCGCCTTTTTGCGGTGGCCGGCGGAAGGCGCGGCGCCTGATGCCGCGACCCATGCACAAGCGCAATGATTCTGCGCATCTCTTTCAACCATGCTTGAAGCGCCGAACCTTCCACCCGACCTGCTCGCCGGCTTTGTGCAGCGCGCATACGGCTTGAGCGTCAGACAGATCGATTTTCTGCCGCTGGGCGCCGATGTGAACACGGCCGTGTTTCGCGTCTGCGCCGGCGACGGATGCTATTTCCTCAAGCTGCGCAGCGGCGCCTTTGCGGAAGCATCCGTGGCTTTGCCGGCGCTCCTCGTGGCGCAGGGCAACGCGCACGTCGTCCCCGTCGTGCCGACGATCACGGGCGAATGGCACTCATCCATCGAACCCTTCACGACGATCCTGTATCCATTCGTTGAAGGGCGCGACGGGTTCAGCGTGAGGCTCTCGCCAGCGCAGTGGCATGATCTCGGCGCGGCGTTCCGCCACCTGCACGCGGCGGAGGTGCCGGCGGGTTTGCTGGAGCGCATTCCTGCGGAGCGCTATTCACCCATCGCCCGTGACGCCGTGCTGGCAGCGCTTGAGGCGGCGGATGCCATGGACGCTGTCACTGCAAAGGATGCGATCACGCGAGACGTCGTTGCGCTGCTGCGTGACCAGCGCACGATAATCATCGATCTGGTTGCGCGCGCAGGTCGGCTCGCCCGCGCGCTGCAATCACAACCGCCGGCATTTGTCGTGTGCCATGGTGACATTCATGCCGGCAACATCCTCATCGACAACGACGACCGCCTTTTCGTCGTCGACTGGGACACGCTGGCGCGCGCGCCGAAGGAACGCGACCTGATGTATTTCGGCGGCGGGCAGGGCTTTGTGGGTTACACGGCGGAAGAGGAGCGCGCGTTGTTCTTCGCCGGCTATGGCGATTGCGCCATCAACGAAGACGCGCTCGCATATTACCGTTACGAGCGCATCGTGCAGGACATCTACGCCTTTTGCAACGAGTTGCTGTCGAGCGAGGGTGATGGCGACGACCGCCGGCAATCGTTGAAGTGGCTGGCGGGCAATTTCGCCGCCGGCGGGGTGATTGATGTCGCCTACGCGGCTGATCGCAGCCAGGAGACTGGGCAGGTTTGAGCCGGCGCTGTCGGGCTTTTGCGGCTTGTTCAGCAGCCCGCCATCCACGCCGGCTTCAATGCGGCAATGTGCGCGAAGGTTGGGCAGCTTTCCACATGCGCGCCGCGCAGATAGCCAATCGACATGAGAAACTCGTTGACGATCTCGCCGCCGGTGAACACGAACGTGTGCTTGAACAGCTTCACCCACGCGGCCTTGTCGCGCGGATGCTGGTGCGCGAGCCAGCCGGCGAATGAGCCATGCGTGCCGCGCAAGGTCTGAATGCGCTTTGCATTTTCGATCGCCGCGTTGATCTTCAGCCGGTTGCGGATGACGCCGGCGTCGTGGAGCAGCCGCAGCCGATCTGCGTCGCCGTATGCCGCCACCGTGTCGATGTCAAAGCCATCGTAAGCGCGCTCGAATTCAGGCTTGCGCTTGAGAATGAGCTCCCACGACAGGCCGGCCTGGTTGATCTCCAGCATCAGTCGCTCGAACAGCGCGTTGTCGTCGCGGAGCGGGAAGCCATACTCGTGATCGTGATAGTGCTGATGCACCGTGCCCTGGCCCTTCGT
>JBDHWI010000188.1:0-6011 GCA_039810125.1 Thermoflexales bacterium
GGGCCGAATGCAGTTGGAATGATGCGTACAAATTTAGACATGATCTTTCTCCTGTTACAACTGAATGGAACTACATCATTGCAGTTCACATATTCATTATAGTGAATGACAACGATTTCTGCGCATCAATTTGTCACTATCTATGTGGTTCTTGAACTATCTTGCGGTTTCTTCGTGCGGCGTATGCAGAGGGTTGTCTTGTTCTTCTGACGTTGCATTCATTGACACAAAGCTTGCAAAAAAATCTATACTTTGGTTGTGCTTCTTTTGAGAAAACGGACGTATACTGCTCGCGCTTATTGCCCAGTAAGTCTGTGATTCGTGTTTTATTTCTCACTTTGTTGATTGCCTTGTGAGCATGGATATGACGCAACAAAACAACCCAAATCTGCAATCAGAGTCAGACCAGCTTCAGGCGCAGATCATGCAACTGCGGGCGCACCCGGCGCCTTCAACCGAGTTGATCGATGCGTTGAATGCGCAGGCGCAGCTTCTCTCGCGCTCGGATGTAGGGCAGGCGATGGCGCTTTCCAAAGAGGCCTATACGCTGGCGCGGTTGCTTCGACATCATCATGGTGTTGCCATCAGCCTGGCGCGATTGAGTTGGTTGCATCTGAGTGATGGCATGTTCGATGCAGCCGTAATGGAGGCGCATGAGGCGCGTTATCTGGCCGAGCGGCTGGGTGATCCCGTGCTGGTGATGCGCGCCATCTATGTGCTGGCCATCGCTGAGCGCATGGCCGGCAATTTCTCGCGCGCGGAATCGCTGTGGCGCGAATCGCTGGCATTGGCGCGTGCGCGTGGCGACAAACTGCGTGAGGCAGATTATTTGAACGAAATGGGTGTGTTATCCGTGCACATGGGCAATTATGTGGAAGCCTATGAGTACTATGAACAGGCCCATCAGGCGCATGCGTTGTTGGGACACGTCAATCACATCAACGACAAGAACAACATCGCCGATGTGCTGGTGAGGCTGGGGCGCACTGAGGAAGCCATGACGTGGGTGGCGGCTGCGCTGGCTGCGTGCGATCCAGGCTGGCAAGTGTGGCGTGCGCAATTCCTGCATACCGCCGGCGTCGTTCACATGCAGACGAACCGCCTCTCGCTGGCGAAGAGTTGCTTCGACGAGAGCCTCTCAATCAGTCTGTCAAAAGCCGGCAGCAAGGAGGTCGGCGTGTTTGCGCTGCTCGACCTGGGACGGCTGGCATTGCTCAGCAACCAACTGCACGAAGCCATTTGCAAGTTTGAGGACGCCGTGCGGCTTGCCGGCGAAATTCAGTCCGTTACACAGTTGCGCGAAGCCCACAAGATGCTGAACCGGCTCTACCGCAGCACGCGCAGCGATGCGCTGGCCGATGTACATCATGAAGCGGTGGTGCAGCTAGACAACCAGTTGAACACCACGCGCATGAGCCGGCAAATGAGCATGATGCGCGTGGACATCGAATTGCGCGACCGAAGGCTGCAATGGTCGCAGGAATTGCTTGAGTTGATGCCGGCGCGTTGATCGCCATTGCCGGAAAACAAAAACGCCGCACGAGCATTTGTTGCTCGTGCGGCGTTTTTGTTTTGTGCGCGCTACGCCGGCGTTACTTCGGGTCGTTTCCCAAACTCCCGAATGGATCGCCAGTGATTCAACACGGCCTCACGGAAGGTCGGATAGACCTTGTAGGTCAGCCCAAAATCCTCGCATGTCTGCGCCACAATGGGTGCAATCTTCGGGTAAAGCAGATGGCACATATGTGGGAAGAGATGATGCTCAATCTGGTAGTTTAGCCCGCCGACATACCAATTCACCACCGCGTTGTTTGGCGCAAAGTTGCTGGTGGTCTGCACTTCGTGAATCGCCCACTCATTTGCGATCTTCAGCGGGTCGCCGCTTGGCTCAGGGAAATCCACCTCTTCCATGACGTGCGCCATTTGCAGGATGGTGACGATGATCAGACCGGTGACCGACGCGACGAGGAAGAAGATACCGATGGCCGGCAACAATCCGAAAACCAGCGCCGGCAGCACGATGTAGATCATCAAATTGAAAAGGCGGAATGCCCAGAAGGTGATCTTGTCGTTGCGCGACATCGGCGGATACTGGAACGAATCACCCGACTTGCCGGTGAAATACACCTGGAAGTTGCGGATGCAGATCAGCCCGATGCCGGCAAAGGCATACACCAGCGGCGCGTAGAGGTGTTGATAGCGATGCATCGGCTTCCAGAAGTCGCGCGGGCTGTTGCGCACCCAGCCATCCATCTCCAACCCCTCGTCGAGGCCGGCGACATTTGTGTAGGTGTGATGCCAGATGTTGTGCTGCTGGCGCCAGATAAAGCTGCTCAGGCCGACCAGATCGATGGTGTAGCTGAACAGCCGGTTGATCTTTGCGTTGTTCGACAGGCCGTTGTGGTTGGCGTCGTGCATGATGTTGAACGCCACTGCGCCGGCGCCGATGCCAAACGCCAGCGCAAACGCCAGCGTAACCCACACGCTCCAGCCGGCGATGCCGCTATACAGCATCAGTGCGTAACTAATTGCCCACCACAGCAGGCAGATGGTGACCTTCACATACATTGCCGGCAAATCGCGCTGGCGCAGGTTGTTGGTCTTCAGGTGCGCATCCACGCGCCGCACCACTTCCTTGCGGAAGCCGAGTTGCTGTGTGAACGGCAATGATTTGACGGGATGCAGTTTGGCAATGGGGGCGACGGGTGACGTGTGGGCGCTCTGGGGCGCAGTCGAGGAGACAGGCTGCGTAAGTGACATGGGCTTTGCTTTTTCTCTGCGTTGTTGTGCGTGACTTTGGGAGATGGGCCGTCTCGCAAGCCGAGAGAGTGAAACCGAAGGCCGCAAGACTGGCGGTGCCACATTACCACACCCAAGTGAGCAACGCATGTGAGCAAATTCCCCCTTCACCGGGGGACGAACCTCACCTCTTGCCGGTCACGGATGCTGCACTGCGTGCTTGCTGCATCCGTATAATCGCGAAATGGATCCTCGCATTGCCCTGGAACTTGGCCCGCTGAAGGTGCATTGGTATGGCGTCATCATCACGCTGGGCATGATCATCGCAGCCTACATCGCCGCGCTTGAATTCAAGCGCAAAAACATGGACCCAGCCGTTGTATGGGATGGCGTGCTGTGGGTCATCCTGTTTGGCATCATTGGTGCGCGGCTGTATCACGTGTTCTCTGCGCCCAACGACGGCAGCAACAGCGGCTGGGCCTATTACAGCCAGAACCCGCTGCAAATCCTGGCGATCTGGAATGGCGGACTGGGCATTTACGGCGGCATCGTTGGGGGCATCATCGGCATTCTCTTCGTGTGCCGCCGGCATCACTTGACATTCTGGCGCGTGGCCGATTGCGCTGTGCCGGGCGTTGCGCTTGCGCAGGCCATCGGTCGTTGGGGCAACTATTTCAACCAGGAGCTGTATGGCGGGCCAACCGGCTCATCGTGGTGGGGTGTCACCATCGCGCCTGAATATCGCATCCGCACGCCCAAGGTCGACTTTACTGATATGCAGACCTACCCGCCGGAAACGCGCTTTCATCCCACCTTTTTCTACGAATCGGTGTGGAATTTCTTTGGCTTCATTGGGCTGATGTGGGTGGCGCGGCGGTTTGAAAGCCGGTTGCGTGATGGCGACCTGAGCGGCATGTACTTCATCTGGTATGGCCTTGGCCGCGCCTGGGTTGAATTTTTCTTCCGTCCCGATGCGTGGACGGTCGGTGCGCTGCCGACAGCGGTGCTGGTCTCTTTCGGCATCATCGCCTTTGGCATCGCCCTCATCTTGTTCAACCATGTCGTGCGCCGGCCATCTGCGCCGGCAGTGGCGACGCCGGCCTGATTTTTTGATGCGGCGGTGAAAGGATGAGGGGACAGGGAGAAATGTCTGCCTTCTCCTTCACCACTCCATCTCCCCATCACAAACGTGCCACGCTACGTCAACGACGAGTACGAGTTGCCCGACGATTACGACGATGACTTCTCGCTGGAAGGCTGGTTGTATCGCCGGCGCCGGCGCTCACCTCTGCCCTTTCTCCTCGTGCTTCTCGCGATCTTCTTTATTGCGGCCGGCATCGGCAGTTTCTTCTTCGTGAGCAAGCAGCAACAGCAGGACAGCTTCTGCCTGGACTGTCACACGCCGCAGCATGCAGCGTATGTGCAGCGCGCTGAGGCCTCTGTCGGTGGTGCGCTGGCTGTCGATCTCGCCAGTTTCCATTACCAGCAAATACGCGGGCAAAATGGCGAGCTTCGCTGCATCGATTGCCATCGTGGCGACGACAGCCTGCGCCAGCGCATCGAGACCTTTGGACTGAGCGGGCGCATGTTGTTGCGCTGGCTGGCTGGCGTCGATGATACGCGCCTTGAAAAGACCGCCATCACCACGACGGTCGTGAGTGGCATCACGCGCACAGTGCCGCAAACATCATTGGCATTGCATGAGCCGGCGTTGACCAACGCCAGTTGCATCGGTTGCCATCAGCGAACACTGCTGGTGGCTGGACAACAGAATCATCTGCACAACACGTTGCCGGCGGTGTATGAGGCGTGGAAGAGCGGCGCGCGGTTGATTCCGCCGGCGGATGCGGCCGATCCGCAGGCGGTGGTGGCCAAAGGGCTGTTGCGTTACAGCACGATCGTGCAATGCAGCAGTTGCCATCAAGCGCATCGCAGCACCGAAGCGCCAAACTATCTGGACATGCAGAATGTGGTGAAACCGGCGTGCGAGCAGTGCCATGCGCAAGCCGGCGCCGGCCCGCTGAATGTGACGATCAGTGAGGGGCAATGAAAACCTGGCGCCATCATCGTGATCTTTGACGGCAATAAACCCCGATTCGCAATCGCCAATCGGGGTTATAACCTGCCTCAATCATGAGCATTCTCATCATCGGCGGGACAGGGTTGATCAGCACACGCATCACGCAGCAACTGCTGGCGCGTGGCGATGATGTGCGGCATGTCAATCGCGGCAGGCGTGGCGCCGGCTTCGGCGGTATCGCGTTTGAGCGTGATGTGCCGACGATCACTGCCGACCGCACCGACTACGCGGCATTTGAAAAGCGGATGCACGACGCCGGCGCGTGGGATTGCGTGATCGACATGGTTGGCTTCACGCCGGCGGACGCCGAGAGCGCCATTCGCGCCTTCCAAGGCCGCTGCGAACACTTTATTTTCTGCAGCACGGTGGATGTCTATGCCCATCCGCATCCGCAGGGCGCGCTGCCCTACCGCGAGGACGCGCCGCAGGGCGCCCGCAATCCCTATGCGGCGGGCAAAGTGGAGTGCGAGCGCATCTTTCGCAGGGCGCATCAGCGTGGCGATTTGAATGTGACCGTGATCCGGCCGGCCTACACCTATGCCGAGGGCGCTGGCATCCTTGACTCGCTACGCGGGCGCAAGACGTTGATCGACCGCATTCGCAAGGGCAGGCCGATTGTGATGCATGGCGACGGACAGTCGCTGTGGTGCAGTTGCCACGCCGGCGATGTGGCGCGCGCCTTCGTGAACGCCGCCGGCAACGCGAAGGCGTTTGGCAAAAGCTACCACGTCACCGGCGAAGAGTGCATCACGTGGAACCAGCACCTGGAGTTTGTGGCTGCAGCCATTGGCGCGCCGGAACCGCGCTTCGCGCATATTCCCACCGACGTGCTGGCGAAGTTGTTGCCGAGCGAGACGCTGGCTGACGCAGCATACTGGACGCTGACGAATTTTCAGTTCAACAACATCTTCGACAACAGTGCGGCGAAGGCCGATCTTGGCTTCCGCTACACCGTGCGTTGGGAAGAGGGCGCGCGCCGGCTGGTGCGGTGGCTGGATGCCAACGGCATGGTTGCCAACAGCGATGCCGACCACTTTGACGACAATCTGATCGCCGCGTGGGAGCAACTGTGCGACGACCTGCAGCATGCGTGGACGAGGCCGGCGGCCATTCGCAAGCGCGAGAAGAAGAAGCCGGCGGGGAAGGTAAGAGGGAAAGGCAAGCCGGCGAGGAAGAAACGCGCTTGATCTGA
>JBDHWI010000189.1:0-6003 GCA_039810125.1 Thermoflexales bacterium
CGCGCCGGAAGAGGTTGAAAACATGCCGGCTGAGGCAAACGCATAGATGGCAACCACAGCAGAACCCTTGCAAGGCAGCGAATATCAAAAGCCGATGTCGTGGTGGGGCGAGACGTTTCGCGCCATGCGTGTGCGCAATTACCGCCTGTACTGGTTCGGACAGTTGATCTCGATCAGCGGCACGTGGATGCAGACCACCGCTCAAGCATGGGTGGTGTATTCGCTCACCAACTCGCCGCTTGCGCTTGGCACCGTGACGGCGTTGCAGTTTCTGCCCATTACGCTGCTCTCCCTCTTCGGCGGCCTGATTGCCGACCGCGCCCCCAAACGCAGGCTTGTCGTCATCACGCAAACTGCCGCACTGGTTCAGGCAGGCATCTTTGGCGCGCTGGTCGCCACAAACCTGATTCAGGTCTGGCACATGTATCTGCTCGCAGGGGCGCAGGGCATCATCAATGCCATCGATCAACCGGTGCGGCAGGCGTTTGCCGCCGAGTTGGTGAGCAACGAAGATCGACCCAACGCCATCGCCCTGAATTCGATGCTGTTCAACGCTGCGCGCATCGTCGGTCCGGCGCTCGCCGGCATCCTCATCGCCAAGACTGGCGCCGCGCCGGCGCTCTTCCTCAACGCTGCCAGTTTTCTGGCCGTCATCATTGCGCTTCTGTTGATGAACCCTGCGCAGTTCTTCATCAAGGCGCAGAAGCTCGCGCCTGCGCCACCGCTGAGGCAACTGGCCGATGGCTTGCGCTATGCGCGGCACACGCCGGCGGTGTTGATTGTGCTGATCCTTGTCGGCTTCATCGGCACCTTCGGCTACAACTTCAGCGTGGTCATCCCGCTGCTGGCCGGCTTTGTGTTGCACACCGACGCCGCCGGCTTCGGCCTGCTCTCGGCGGCACTGGGCGTCGGCTCCTTGCTCGGCGCGCTCAGCACAGCAGTTGCGCGCAGGGTGACGATTGGACGATTGATCGCCGGCGCCGGCGGCTTCTCAATTTTCTTTGCGCTGATGGCGCTCAACAGCGACCTGCGGCTGGCGCTGCTGCTGCTCGCCGTCATTGGCTTCTTCGGGGTGATGTTCAGCACGAATGGCAGCTCGCTGGTTCAGATCACCGTGCCAGACCACCTGCGCGGACGCGTGACAAGCTTATATTTCCTGCTGTTTGCCGGCAGCACGCCGATCGGCGCAACGTTGATTGGATCGCTCTCCAGCGCGTTGGGTGTGAGTGTTGCCTTGTTGGCCTGCGCGATGCTGTGCAGTGCCGGCGTGGGGCTTGCGTGGCTCTATGGCCGGCGCACGTTGCACCTGGCCAACCCGCAATTCGTCGAGGAAGCCGGCGCCTAGGGTAGCCTCTGTTCAACAGGAAGGGCAATTGTTGAGCTTCATCTTGCGCTGACAATCATGCGCAGGCCGCCCTGTGGGCGAATGGTGAACAGTTGCTCAGCCTTCACTTTTTGCCCGGCCGCGAGCGAGAGTTTCCAGCGCTGCAACACACACGCCACCAGAATGCGTGACTCAATCATCGCGAACATATTGCCGATGCATACGCGCGGGCCGGCGCCAAATGGCAGATAGGCATAGCGGGGGATTTGCGCCTCGCGCGCCGGCGCAAATCGCTCGGGGTCAAAGCGTTCCGGCTCTGGAAAAAGATCGGGGTTGTGGTGCATGGCGTAGCTTGAGATGGCGAGGTTGCTGCCTTTCGGCACAAGGTAGCCGCCCAGCTCAATGTCCTCGATCGGCTCGCGGGTGGCGCCGCCGGCCGGTGGATACATGCGCATAGACTCCTTCACCACCTGTTCGAGATACGGCAGCATCTGCAGGTCGCGCACCGCCGGCGGCTGACCATTCAGCGCGCTCAATTCGTCGATCACCTTCGCTTCGATGTTGGGATGCTGCGAGAGCAAATACAGCGTCCATACCACAGCGTTGGCAGTGGTTTCGTGGCCGGCGAGAAAAAGTGTGATGACCTCATCGCGCAACTGCATGTCGCTCATCGGCTGACCTTCGTCATCGCGCGCGGCCATCAACATGGAGAGCAGATCGCCGTTGTCGATTGGGTTGGCCTTGCGCTCGGCGATGATGTCCTCGATGATCGTTTGCAACTGGCGCGTGGCCTCGGCCTGCCGGCGGCGAGTCTGATACGTCACCCTCTCCAGCCACGACTCACTCTGCGAGATCACCATCTGCGCGCCCTCAAGCAAGTCGCGCATCAGCCGGCCGATATGGTCGAAATCGAAATTTGGCGTCGAGGTAAACAGTGTGCGGCACACCACATAGAGCGTGACCTGCATCATGTCGGCGGCGATGTCGCGCGTCTCTCCATCGCGCCAGGAACTGATCAGCTTCACTATCTCTTCGATCATGACATCGCCGTAGGCTTCGATGCGCTGAGAGTGGAACGCCGGCTGCGCGAGTTTGCGCTGGCGCTTCCAGAATTCACCCTCGCTGGTCAGCAAACCATTCCCCAGAAAAATGCCAGTGGCATCGCGCAGCATTTGCGCCTTGTGAAACTTGCCGGCTTTCTCCACCAGAATCTCGCGCGCCAGTTCGGGGTCGCTCACCACGTAGGTGCGCGTGCCACCGGCGACGATGCAGGTGAAGCGACCATACTGCGTTTGATGTTCAAGGGCGAATTTGAGCGTGTCGAAGGCGCTGGCCGGCAAAAAGCGCGTCAGCGCTAGCTGGATGCTGGAGAAGCGCGCGCCAGGGGGAAGGCGGTTGGCAATACTGGATGAGGTCGCTGTCATCGGGCGGCCATTCTAGCGCGCAGGCATCGGCAGCGTGCAGGGTGAGCGCTTCCCACATCAATCCTTGATTCCCACCCTGCTTTTACAGCTTTTCGGCGGCCATCTCCTGCTCGGTGGCAGAGGTGTATTGCGCAACCTGCGCGGCGGTTTCAGCAGCGTTCCAGCCCAACTTGCCTGCCATCACCTGCGCCACTGCCGGCGCTGCCTGCACCCCGCGCGACCAATCTTCAAAGCTCAGGTGCAGCCGGCGCGCCAGCACATCAGCCAGCGTCATCGCCATCTCGCTCTGGCACGCATACGCCACTTCGGCCATCACGTAGGGCAGTTCCGGCACAAGGATGCGCGCGAGTGATTCATCCTGTGCGATCAACTGCAAGAGCGCATCGGCCTCGCCGCCATATTGGCTCAGTCGCGCTGTCACGTCCTCTCCCCAGTCATATCGTGCTGCAGCTTGCTGGAGAGCTGCAACGGCGGATGCGCTGCCCTCTGCGCCATCCAGCGGCAGGTTTTCAGTCGCGTGGTGGGTGGGTTTGTCGAGCCGCTTGTCGAGATGATCGATGGCGTCCTGCGCCATGCGGCGATAGCTGGTGAGCTTGCCGCCGGTAATCGTGATCATGCCGGCGGGGCCGTCGTTGACGATGTGCGTGCGCGAGAGCTTGCTGGTTGCGCCATCTTCGCCGGCAGGGCTGATGAGCGGGCGGTAGCCGGCCCATGCGCTGACGACATCCTTGCGGGTGAGTTTCGTCTTCAGATAGGCGTTCGCGGTGTTGATGAGGTATTCGATGTCTTCGTTGGTCGACACTGGCGCATCGATGTCGCCGCCTTTTGTGTCGGTCGTGCCAAGCGTGACGCGCGTGTTCCACGGCACGATGAACAGCAGCCGGCCATCCGGTGTCTCCGGTAGCACGACGGCATATTCCGTCGTCGGCAATGCCTCGCGCGGCAGGGTGAGATGGACGCCCTTGGCCGGCTTGATCACGATCTTCGACTCGCCTGCCAACGATTCGACCTTCGCCGCCCACACGCCGGCGGCATTGATGATGGTCGTTGCGTGAATGGCAAGTTCCTCGCCGCTCAACACGTCGCGCACGCGCGCCGCCTGGATGCGAGGGGTTGCCTCGTTTCCAATTTCAAACCCCAGCAACTCGGCGTGGTTTGCCAGCAGCGCGCCCTTCTTCGCGGCAGTGCGCAAGACGGTCATCGTCAGGCGCGTGTCGTCGGTCTGGCCGTCGTAGTACACGAAGCCGTCCTTCAGCCCCTCGGCCTTCAATGCCGGCGCGAGCTTCAACGTCTTTTCGATGCCAATATGTTCGTGGCGGCCGATGCCGAGCTTGCCAGCGAATGTGTCGTACATCAGCAGGCCGGCGCGCAGCAGGTAGCTCATGCCGACGCCGCCGGGCGGCACGATGGGCGTGCCGAGTGGACGCTTGTTTTCCTTGTAGTACGGCAGCACAAAGCCAAGCGGCTTCACCAAATGCGGCGCGTTGCGCGCCATCAGGCCGCGCTCGATCAGCGCCTCGCGCACCAGCGCAAAATCGAATTGCGGCAGATAGCGGATACCGCCGTGCACCAGCTTGGTGGATTTGCTGGAGGTGCCGCCGGCGAAGTCGCCCTTGTCAATCAGGCCGACGGTGTAGCCGCGCGCGGCGGCTTCCAGCGCAACGCCAGCCCCGGTGATGCCGCCGCCGATCACCAGCACATCGATTTGTTCGGATGCCATGCGCCGCAAAGCCGCGGCGCGCTCTCCCTTGCCCAGCTTGGTTGCCATGCTGGGATGATAGCGCGGGGTTGGCGGGAATGGACTAGCCGGCGGGTCGGTTTTAGGCTGGATTGTTCACCAGTCAGCGCGCCAATTCGCGCTCGATGGCGCTGATGATCTCCGGCGCATCGGGCTTGGTCTTGGGCAAGAATCGCGCAACGACGGCGCCGTCTTTTCCGACGAGAAACTTCTCGAAATTCCACGACACGTCGCCTGCCGGCTCGGCCTGTGTCAGCTTCGCATAGAGTGGCGATTGCCTCTTGCCTTTCACGTGGATCTTGTTGAACAGGTCAAAGGTGATGTGATATTTCGTCTTGCAGAATCGTTGAATCTCCTCGATGCTGCCTGGCTCCTGCCACATGAAATCGTTGCATGGGAAGCCCAGCACGCGCAGACCGCGCTCCGCATATGTGCGGTTCAGCGCTTCAAGTTGTTCATATTGCGGTGTGTTGCCGCACTTCGAGGCCACATTCACGATCAACAACACATTGCCCAAGTAGTCGTTGAGCGACTTCGGCTCGCCCTGTGCAGTTTCAACTGTTATATCAGAGATGGAGATGCTCATGACATTGTGTATTGTATGGGCAGGCGGAGAATGGCTGCGATGCGCACCGTCGATGTTTGCCATGCCAGACAATAGCGCGTTTCGAGGCTTCGGGGCATCCCTTGCGCTGTTGTGGGTGATCAGGCGCTACACGTCGCGTGGATCATCGGTCATCATCACGATGCGCGGCTGGAAGCGCGCGATGATCTCCACCAGATCGCGCTGCGCGCTGATGACCTCGTCGATATTCTTGTAAGCCTGCGGTGCTTCATCCAGCCCGCCACCCAGCAAGGTTACGCCTCGCTCGCGCAGGTAGGCGTCGCGCTGCGTCTTCGTGATTCTCTTGAACGCTTCGTTGCGGCTCATGCGCCGGCCGGCGCCGTGCGACGCGCTGTTGAGCGCTGCTGGGTTGCCCAATCCGCGCACCACGTAACCCGCGTCGCTCATCGTGCCAGGGATGACGCCCAACACGCCGGCGCCAGCCGGTGTCGCACCCTTGCGATGCACAAACACCTCGCGACCATCAGCGAGATTTTCGACCCACGCAAAGTTGTGATGATTTTCCACCGTGCCAAGCACATCGAAGCCGGCAGCTCGGCGCACGTTCTTGTGAATGACACGATGGTTGGCGCTGGCGAATTTGCCGGCGAGATTCATCGCCAGCCAATATTCCTGGCCGGCCTGCGCGCGCATGTCCAGCCAGCCGAGATGACTCAGATCGCCGCCTTGCCTGGCAAGTGCAGGGTGCAGCGTCTTCGCCAGCCTGCTGTAGTGATTGGCGATGGCAAAGCCGACGCCGCGGCTGCCGCTGTGCGATAGCAGCGCCAGATACTTGCCGGGCTGCGCACCCAGCCGTGGCTCATCCGTCAGTATCTCCAACTCGCCAAACTCAACGAAGTGATTGCCGGATCCGCTGGTGCCGAGCTGCTTTGCGCCCTTGTCCTTGAGGGTG
>JBDHWI010000190.1:0-6000 GCA_039810125.1 Thermoflexales bacterium
ACTGGTGCTTCTACTGGCGCGTTTGCCGCTCGCGATGAATCCTCTGCGTGATCGACATAGCCGCCAAGCCACCGCGCCTCGGACATGATGTGGAAGGTGCGCTGTGCGCAGCCGGCAATGCGGGTTGCCTCGTCCAGTTCCGCGCCGGCGGTCCACATGCCAACGTTGGGCATGACGATGATGCGCGGCGTGTTGCCGGCGATGTGTTGTTCAAGGTGACTGCGAAGCTCGCTCTCATGTCCCTCATCCCAGCCTGCTTCCCCAGGGAGAAGGGGCAAAACGAGCGCGGTGCGTTGCAGCAACGTTTGCGTCTCAGGCTGGGCGAGAAACATCAGCACATGCGGGCTGTTGTCATAGTGCAACACGACGCGCTTGTCCCCGCTCAACAGCCCGCGCAGGATGGGCGTAATTCGCAGCGCGAGGTTGCGGCGCGCGGCACAGGCCTCAGGGCTCATGTCCACGCCGGCGCTTGCATTGGCGGCGTGCTGTGGTTCAAAGAGCAGTTCGCGTGTGCGCCGAACAAAATCTTCTGCCTGTTTCACCAGCCCTGCATGCTGCTCATAGGCTGCGCTCGCATCGGCGCCCCACGTCACCAGATCCCGACCCATCAAGACAAGACCGCGCGCGTCCGGGTTGGCCTGTAGAGCGGCGCGAACATCCTTCGCAAGTTGCAAATGCGACTGGCAACGTGGCACAGCGACGATCGCATTGCTGAAACAGTCGCGTATCAGCCGTTCACCAGCCGGCGTATGAGACAAGGTTGCAATGGCTGTGACCGGCGATTGCAGCACGGCTGCATGCGGGATGAAGGCGTGCAACAGCGCTTCGAGCGATGGACGCGCCATTTCGTGGCTGAGCCGTGTCTGGGCAAGGTAGCTCATCACCTCGACATCACGCATGGCATCGCGCGCAACCAGCAATAGCAAATCGTCGAGGCGCAGTGCAGTGGCATCGCCCATGCGCAGAGCGCGCACAGGCCGACCAGCGAAGTCGATCTCGCTGGTCTTCAGGCTGCGGATGGCAGCGAGACCATCATTGGCTTCGTGACGCGGGTTTTGCATGCCGGCATTATCGCGCCGGCCAACCTTAAAGCGCGTTCATCCATCACGAGTAGAATCAGGCCTTGTTGACAAACAGGAAGTAAGGGGAAGAGAAACCAGAGACAGCCGTCGTTTATCACAGTTATGCGCCGTCGCTTCGCCGCGTCCTAGTGTTGAATGTGACGTACGAGCCATTGAGCGTGATCCCCGTGCCACGAGCGCTGCACCTGCTCATGGTCGATCGCGCCGAATTGATTGAAGGGTCGGATGCGTTTATTCACAGCGAGCATTTGCGACTGCCGGTGCCACAGGTCATCCGGCTGCTTTATTACGTACGCGTTCCGCACAATTTGCCGCTGCCTCTCTCGCGTCGCGCGCTGCTGCTGCGCGATGACTACACCTGCCAGTATTGCGGCAGCCAGCCCGGCCGCGAGCATCTGACCATCGACCACGTCATCCCGCGCTCACGCGGCGGCCGCACCGAATGGGAGAACGTGGTGGCGGCGTGCGGCGCGTGCAACCGCAAGAAGGGCAATCGCACGCCCGATGAAGCCGGCATGAAGCTCATGCACCATCCGCATCGCCCGCGCTTCTGGGCCATGGCGCTGCTAATGATGGCGAACAACGACGTGTGGCGAAAGTATCTGGGGCCAAGCGCAAATGGCAATGGGCTGGTGAGATAGCCTGAGTGCCGAGCGGATTCGTTGCGCCAACCAGCACGCGATGCAGTTGCGCTCGCGCTGGAAAAACAGTGATTGGCAATTCAGGATTGACCTTGAGCGCCAATTCCAAATTGCCAATCACCCACTAGCAAACCAGCAGGGGCCGGCTACATCTCCGGCGTTTCCAGTCCTGGCAAGCCAAGGCCGCCAAGCTTGGGAACCTGC
This sequence comes from Thermoflexales bacterium, assembly GCA_039810125.1. Taxonomy (GTDB): domain Bacteria; phylum Chloroflexota; class Anaerolineae; order J036; family Brachytrichaceae; genus JBDHWI01. The sequence goes on from JBDHWI010000190.1 coordinate 1,928, forward strand.
CGGCGATCCTCTTCCTTGCCAAAGCTCAGCACCTCGCCGGCCTCGTTGATTGCCTCGACCGCCAGGCCGAGCGACTGCAACTCCTTCACCAGCACCTTGAACGATGCCGGGATGCCAGGCTCCTCGATTGGATCACCCTTGACGATAGCCTCGTAGGTCTTCACGCGGCCCTGCACATCGTCGGACTTCACCGTGAGCATCTCCTGCAGCGTGTGCGCCGCGCCGTAGGCCTCCAGCGCCCACACCTCCATCTCACCGAAGCGCTGACCACCGAACTGCGCCTTGCCGCCCAGCGGCTGCTGCGTCACCAGCGAGTAGGGGCCGGTGGAGCGGGCATGCACCTTGTCTTCGACCAAGTGCGCGAGCTTCAGCATGTGCAGGTAGCCCACCGTCACCGGGTTGTCAAACGGCTCCCCGCTCTTGCCATCGATCAGCCGCATCTTGCCGAGAATGGGCAGCGGATCGCCGATCTCAAGGCTGATGTCATTCGCCTTCTCGCGCAGCTTCTCCTCGCCCAGGTTGCCGGCCTTGTGACCCTTCGTCTCCAGCCACAACTTCAAGCAGGCGCTCACCGCGGCGCGGTCGGCTTGCTCGCGCGCACTGCGCGGGCGAGCGTCGTCCTCATACACCATGATGGCTTCCGGCTCGTAACCCTTTTCCTTCAGCCATTCAGTCAGGATGATGCGACGTGCATACGTCTCATCCATCGCCGCCCGATCAAGGTCATAGTCGGACTCGCCCAGCCATTCCGAGAGATACACCATCCGCGCATCATGCTCGTCGCGCATCTCCTCCGTGTTCACATTGTTCTCACGCAACGCCTGCCACGCCCGCTCCGTGATCTCCTTGTACGACTGATCCACCAGCCAGGAGCGGCTCAGTTCCGCCTCGATCTCGTTATCCGTCGCCCCATCGAACACGGGGGTGATGGCGCGGAAACCCAGCTTGCTGGCTGCCCAGCCCAGATGCACTTCCAAAATCTGGCCAATGTTCATGCGGCCTGGCACGCCAAGCGGGTTCAAAATGATGTCGACCGGCGTGCCATCTTCAAGAAACGGCATGTCTTCGATCGGCACGACGCGGCTGACCACGCCCTTGTTGCCGTGCCGGCCGGCCATCTTGTCGCCCTGGGTCAGCTTGCGGCGCTGTGCCACGCTCACGCGCACCTGCTGGTTCACACCCGCCGGCAGATCGCGGTGATCGTCGCGGCTGAACACCTTGACCTCCACCACCTTGCCATGCTCGCCGTTCGGCAGTCGCAGCGAGGTGTCTTTCACCTCGCGACTCTTTTCGCCGAAGATCGCCCGCAGCAGTTTCTCCTCCGGCGAGAGTTCCTTCTCGCCCTTCGGCGTGATCTTGCCAACCAGAATGTCATTCTGATTCACCTCTGCGCCAATGCGGATGATGCCCTGCTCGTCGAGGTCCTTCAGCGTTTCCTCACCGACATTTGGGATGTCGCGGGTGATCTCTTCCGGCCCCAGCTTCGTTTCGCGGCTATCAACTTCGAACTTCTCGATGTGGATCGAGGTGAAGTGATCTTCGCGCACCAGCCGCTCGCTCACCAGAATGGCGTCTTCGTAGTTGCCGCCTTCCCACGAGAGGAACGCGATCAACACGTTCTGGCCCAGTGCCAGTTCGCCGTGATTGGTCGACGACGAGTCGGCAATCACTTCACCCTTCTTCACGCGCTGGCCCTTCACCACCACCGGGTGCTGATCGATGCATGTGCTTTGGTTGCTGCGGTTGTATTTGCGCAACGGGTAGCTGCGCCTGCCTTTGCCGCTCTGCACCACGATCTGCCGGCCTGTCACGCTGATGACTTCGCCGTCTTCAGCCGCCGACACCACCTGGCCGCTGTCCATCGCTGCCTGACGCTCCATGCCGGTGCCGACAACAGGCACATCGGGCTTGAGCAGCGGGACGGCCTGACGCTGCATGTTGCTGCCCATCAGCGCGCGCGATGCGTCATCGTTTTCCACGAAGGGGATCAGCGCGGCGCTGATGCCAACGATTTGCTTGGGCGCGATGTCCATGTAGTCCACTTGTTCCGGCGCGGCAAACATGAACTTCTGGTGCCGGCGCACCGAGATGCGCGGCTCGACGAATTCGCCCTTTTCATCCAACTTGGCATTGGCCTGCGCCAGCGTGAATTTGTCTTCTGTGTCCGCCGACATATAGACCGACTCGCTGGTCACAAATGGACGCACCGGAATCTCTTCGATGGACTTGAAGCGCGCCAATCGCACCGCAGTCTCGTGATCGATGCGGGCGCCGGCTTCTGCAATCACCTCGCCCTTGCTATCCACCACGTCCTCGCGCAGCGTGCGGCCTTCGGTCTCAGTCGCTGCGTTTGGCACGCTGTTCTTGACCTTGCGATACGGCGTCTCCAGGAAGCCATAGGCATTCACGCGGGCATAGGTGGCAAGCCGGCCAATCAAGCCGATGTTGGGGCCTTCCGGCGTCTCAATCGGGCAGATGCGGCCGTAGTGGCTGTGATGCACGTCGCGCACATCGAAGCCGGCGCGCTCGCGGCGCAGGCCGCCCGGGCCCAGCGCCGACAGCGTGCGCTTGCTGGTCAATTCGCTCAGCGGATTGGTCTGCTCCATGAACTGCGAGAGCTGCGATGAGCCAAAGAATTCGCGCACCGCCGCCACCACCGGGCGGATGTTGATCAGGTTCACCGGCGAGGGCGAGTCGTTGTCAGGCATCGACATGCGCTCCTTCACCATGCGCTCCATGCGGCGCAGGCCGACGCGCAATTTGTTCTGAATCAGCTCGCCATTCGTCTTCACGCGGCGGTTGCCGAGGTGGTCCACGTCATCCGGCCCCAGCACGCTGTTGTTGATCTGGATCATGTGCCGCAGGAGCGCGATGATGTCGCGCTTCGTGATCGTGCGGTGCGTGCGCGGGATCAATTCATCCAACTCAAGGCGCTGGTTCAGTTTGTAGCGGCCGACGCGCTCCAGGTCATAGCGGCGCTGGTCGAACAGCTGCTGCTGCATGAACTCGCGCGCATTGTCGAGCGTCGGCGGGTCGCCTGGGCGCACGCGCTTGAAGAACTCAATCAACGCTTCCTGCGCGATCGGGCGCGAGGGTTTGTAGGCCCACTCCGGCTCCTGCTTGATGGTTGCCTCGATGAAGCGGTGATCCGCGTTGGTGTCCACATCGGCGAACAGCGCGCGAATCTCGTCGTCCGTGCCTTTGGTCAAAATATCGCCGCTCACGCCGTCGTCCACCGCCGCCAATGCGCGCAGCAGGATGGTGACAGGGATCGTGCGCTTGCGGTTGAACTTCAGCACGATGTAATCGCTCTTGCGCGTCTCGAACTCCATCCACGCGCCGCGATCCGGGATCAACTTGGCCTGGCCGAGGGGCCGGCCGCTGTTCGGGTCTTCGTCGGCGCTGAAGTAAACGCCGGGCGAGCGAATCAACTGGCTGACCACCACGCGCTCGGTGCCGTTGATGATGAACGTGCCATTCTCGGTCATCAGCGGGAATTCGCCAAAGTAGATTGTGTCGACCTTGTGTTCATCGGTCTTGCGATTGTGCAAGGCCACCTTCGCGTACAGCGGCGCGCCGTAGGTCAAATCGCGCTCCACGCACTCCTCGATGCTCACCTTCGGCTCTTCGAACCAATAGGTCAGGCCATATTCGCGCGCCTGCTTGTAATTGCCTGGGAAGTAGATCGCCATCTCGCCGTTGAAGCTTTCGATGGGCGAAATTTCCTCGAACAGCTCCCGCAGGAGCTCATCTTGAAACAGCTTGAAGGATTGAATCTGAACTTCAATCAGCTTGGGGAGGAGTTGAACATCGGCAGCACGTGCATAGGACTTCGTTGCACCATTCTTGTACGTCGCCATCAAACCACCGTCCTTAAAAAAACGAGTCCGCGAACCAACACGAACCCCCTCAACATGCGAAATGGCGTTGCCGAGAGACGAAAGTAAGGCGACTGGGTTTTCCCTAGTCGCCTTTTTGCTCGGAACGCCTGTTTCGATTTACAACGACGAATTATACCCAAATCAGGTGAAGGGTCAATAGATTATCACGAAGAAATGTCACACGCCGGCGGC
>JBDHWI010000191.1:0-5750 GCA_039810125.1 Thermoflexales bacterium
CGCCAGAAATCCGCGAGATACCAGCCGCTCAAATCGGCGTGGTTGGTGATCTCGTCGACCACCTCGCGCGGCAGGTTCACCGCGCGCTCGAACAGCTTGACGTAGAGTTGATGCGTGGCGCGGGCATCGTTCAGCGCCCGATGGGCGTCGGTCAGTTCCACGCCCAGATCCTTGGCCAGCGCGCCGAGGGAATAGCGGCCGGCGTGCGGAACAAGGATGCTCGCCAGCTCGAACGTATCCATCGAGGCATTATTTGAAAAAGGCGGCGGATATTTCAGCTTCTTGAAAAAGCTCAGATCGAACGCAATGTTGTGGCCGATGATGGTGTCGCGGCCGGCCACGCGGTCAGCAGCGCGCACGCCTTCACCCAGGCTGACTGCCTCGCGCTTGATCATGGCTTCATCGATGCCGGTGAGTTCGGTGATTTTTTGGGGGATGGGCCGGCCTGGGTCGATCAGGCTGTGCCATTCATCCAGCACCTCCTCGCCGCGAAAACGCACGATGCCAATCTCAAGGATCGCGTCGCGTTCAGGGTCGAGGCCGGTGGTTTCGATGTCGAGTGAAACAAGTGTTCGCATGGGCGCGTTGATTGTAATCGCAACAATCAATACGGCACATGATTGACGTTGTTCACCATGGTGTGGCGCTTGCCTGTTTTGTCGTCGATCATCACCATCACGGCGCTGACCGATGCCGGCGCCACGCCCAGCTTTTGGAACGAGTCGAATGGCATGTCAAGATAATGCGCCAGCGCCGCCTTGATCACGTCGGCATGCGCGACGACAGCAACGACCTGCGGGCGCTTCTTGATCTCGGGTTTGGGGTTGTCGATTGCGGATTGCGCATCCGCCTTCTTGCTTTCTTCTGCGTTTTCTTCCGCCGGCGCTTCCACATCTGGATGCGCGGCGATGATGGCTTCAAGCGCAGCGACCACGCGCTGCTGCATGTCCAACATCGCCTCACCGTTCGGGAAGGCCGCCTGCGACGGCGTCTCGACGACGACTTTCCACAAGGCCTTGGTCGCCTCGTCCTCGCCTAACTCCTTGATGATTTTGCCAGTGAAATCACCGTTGTCGATATCTGCGAGCGCAGGGCGAATGAAGAGCGGCAACTGCCTGGGGCCGGCGATGCGCCATGCCGTTTCGATGGCGCGCTCAAGCTGGCTGCTGTACACCGCGTCGATGGGGTGCTTGTCGAGCGATGTGCTGAGCGCTTCGGCCTGCTTGCGTCCCTCTTCATTCAGGTGGATGTTGGGCGATTGGCCGGGCAGCCGGCCGGTCTTCACGAAATCGTTCGTCGCATGGCGGATGAGCAGAAGGACAGGCATGAGGGGATTATCGCGCAACTGGCAACGACAACCGCGCAGGCCGCCTACACGCCTGCTTTTATCTTGAACGCATCGAAATCACGGGCAACCACGCTGTTGGGGAAGATGGCGCGCGCCTCATCCTCAAGATCGCGCTCGCGATATCGACCGCTGATGTGCGTGAGGATGAGTTGCTCGACATTGGCCTCGCGCGCCAGCCGCGCGGCCTGGCCGGCGGTGATGTGGTCATTCTGCCGTGCCAGATCGTCATCCACATCGCTGTAGGTTGCCTCGGTCACCAGCGCGGTGGCGTGCTTCACCGTCTGCGCCAGGCCGTCCGTGTCACCCACATCGCCAGTCATTGCCAGCATTGCGCCCGGCCTCAGCTCGCCCAGCACATCGCTGGGCTGCACCACACGGCCATCAGCCAGCGTGATGGGGATGCCCTTCACCAGCTGCTTACGCTCCGGCCCCGGCGGCACGCCCAACTCGGTCGCCCTGTCGTTCAGGAAGGGCCGGCGCGAATGCTCCTGAAAGATATAGCCATAGCAATCCGGCCCGCGATGCTGCACGGGAAATGCAGCCACATCAAAATCTTCACCTTTCAAAATCACGCCGGGTTTGATCTCGACCAGATCGATCTGGATGGGCGGACGCGCGCCGGGGAAGACGACGCGGTAGATCAGCGTCTCGACGCGGTCGAGGGTGCGCTTGCCGCCATAGATCGCCATGCGATCGAGCGTTTCCCATTGCCCCACGGTGGACAAAATGCCGGCGAGACCGAGGATGTGATCGAGGTGGCCATGCGTGAGCAGCACATGCTCCAGCCGGCGAAAGCCCAGCCCGCTGGTCAGCAGTTGCCGCTGCGTGCCTTCGCCGCAATCCACCATGAAGCGATATTCGTCATGCGTGACGATAGCCGACGACAGCCCGCGCTTGGGGAGCGGCGCAGATGCAGCAGTGCCGAGAAAGGTGAGTTCGAACATTAGGCCGCCGTCGCCAGTCGTTGCTCGTACTGCTTGCGGTAGAACTCCTTGAATTCGCCACTCTTGATCTTGCGCCACCACCACTCGTTGTTCACATACCACTCAATCGTTTCGCGTAGCGCATTTTCAAAATCATCCCGCGGCGCCCAGCCCAATTCGCGCAGCTTTGATGTGTCGAGCGCATAACGCCGGTCATGGCCGGGGCGGTCGGTCACGCGTTTGATCAACGACTCCGGCTTGCCCAGCAGCTTCAGCATCATGCGAATGACATCGATGTTGTGCTGCTCGTTCTCGCCGCCGACGTTGTAGGCCTCGCCAATCACGCCCTTTGTCAGCGCCACATCCACGCCTTTCGCGTGATCCATGACGTGCAGCCAGTCGCGCACTTGCAAGCCGTCGCCATACAACGGCAACGGCAAATCATCGATGGCATTCGTGATGAACAGCGGCAGCAGCTTTTCGGGATATTGAAATGGGCCGAAGGTGTTTGAGCCGCGCGTGATCGTCACCGGCAGGTTGTAGGTCACGCGATACGAACGGATGAGCAACTCTGCCGATGCCTTGCTGGCAGAATACGGCGAGTTTGGCTCAAGCGGGTCTGTTTCTTTGGAATAGCCTTCGGGGATGTCGCCGTAGACTTCATCGGTCGAAACCTGATGGAAGCGCTCGAGCTGAAATTCGCGCGCGGCCTCCAGCAACACGTAGGTGCCGTACACATCGGTCATGATGAAGGCATCGGGGTCGAGGATGGAGCGGTCGACGTGCGACTCGGCGGCGAAGTTGACAATGGTATCGATCTTGTGTTCGCGGATGAGATCGAACATGGCCTCGCGGTCAGCGATGTCGGCCTTGACAAAGGTGAAACGTTTGCCGAAGGCGTCAACGAGGTCCTTGAGGTTGTCGAGATTGCCGGCGTAGGTCATCTTGTCCAACGCCATCACGTTCCATTCGGGATGGGTTTCGAGGGCGTGGCGGACGTAGTTCGAGCCAATAAAGCCGGCGCCGCCGGTGATCATGATGTTTTTCATTGCGCATGCGGATTTTACATGGCCGGCGGGCAAAACAGAGAGTGGTAGCATCGGACATCCTGCAATTGCGCACGGCGCGATGACCCATTGCAGCCAAAGACAAGTGTAAGTGAAAGACATGACGACATCCACCCATGACCGCCCGCCGCGGCCGCGCTTCACCGGCGTGGACACTTTCAGCGACCCTAAAGGTCGATATCAGTTTCGTTTTGCAGACGACTGGCTTCGCTATGAACTGGACGGCCATCCAGAAGGCGTGATGTACTCGCCCTATCCCAACCAGGCCGCGCCAAAAACATTCGTGTCAGCCTATGTCATCCCGCTCGAATTTGAAGTGGTGGCCGAAGACATGGCAGATCTATCGGCCGCGGTGCAGGAGGGCTTGCAGCAATTCCCGGGCTTGAACATCGAACAGTCGGCTGATGACGCCTATGGCAATCTGCTGAAGTTCGATCGCACCTTCACCTTTCAGGATGGCGATGCAGTGCGCAAGCGCCACACCTGGATTCTGTATGTGAATACCTGGCAGATCGTGTTTGCCTATCAGGGTGAATCCATCGAGGACTACGAATACTGGCTGCCCATGGGCAACACGATGTTCTTTCACGTCAAAATCCCTGATGCGCTGTGGTTCGCGACGGATCGCGACTTGAACGGCTTCAAAAAGCTGTATGCAAAAGGCAACGAGAAGCTCGAATCGTAGCGGCAGCTTTTCATCCCACACCTCCCATGCGCGCGCAAACAAGCCGCCGGCCCGATGACACAGAGCGCCGGCTGCGCCGCTGGGTGAACCTCTTCGTGCTTGTCGGCTTGCTTGAACTGCCGGTGTTGATGTGGCCCTGGCTTGGGCCACTCACACAACCCCGGCGTTACACCAATCACCACGATCAGATCATGGCCGCGCTGCACAGCCGCGGCATCAACGCGGCGCAGCTCTATCTTGAGCAGGGTTGGCCAGATCAGATCAACCATCAGACCTACGGCGCAAACCTCATCATCATCGTTGCCGCCGGCAACGGCGAGCGCAAAGTGAGCGGCCGGATCGAATGCCGCGAGCAAAAGCGCAGGTGCTGGTATCAAGTAGCCGCGCTGGGCATCGGACGCGAGAATCTGAGCGATCTCGTGCCGCCAGCGCCGCCCCAACCCACCAATCTGGAACGCATACAGGAAACGCTTTCACGGCTGATTGGCTGATGTATCGCACGTGAAATCTTCCGGATTGACAATTTACTGGCACACTTCTACACTCCGACACAACCAACTAGCCGATGCGCTCACCCAGACGTGATTGCCGCACAGGGCGCTTCACGTTTGGCGTGCGAATTCGGCAGTGAAGTTATCCGGTTTAACCAGATCAGCAGAGACATTACAAGGAGATGAAGAGATGAGTCAGAAACGTCAGTTGAACCGTCGCGATTTCCTCCGCCTGTCGGCGATTACCGCCGCCGGCGCGGCCTTGGCAGCCTGCGGTGGCGGCTCTCCGGCAGCCCCGACCGAGGCGCCCGCCGCAACCCAGGCGCCGGCTGCAACCGAAGCGCCAGCCGCAACCGAAGCGCCAGCGGCGACTGAAGTGCCGGCCGCTGCAACGACCGCCCCCGAGGCCACCGCAGCAGTGGCCACCGGCATGACCTACAAGCAGTCGCCCAAGCTGGACGAGTTGGTTTCATCCGGCAAGTTGCCGCCAGTTGAAGAGCGCCTGCCCAAGAACCCCTACACCCCTCCGCATATCTGGCTCACTGTGGGCAAGTATGGCGGCGTCCTCAAGAAGGCCTACAACAACAACTGGGGCATCACCGGCTTCATCCACGAGATGCAATACGGCAGTTCGCCGCTGCGCTGGCTGAAAGACGGTCTGGCCATCGGCCCGGGCTTCGTCGAGAGCTGGGAGAGCAATGCCGATGCCTCGAAGTGGTCCTTCAAGATTCGTGAGGGCATCAAGTGGTCGGACGGCCAGCCCTTCACCACCAAGGACATCATGTATTGGTGGGAATACACCGTCGGCGGCAACGGCAAGGAGAAGGAATTCGGCGACCTCAAGCCGATCAATACCCCGCCCGACGAGGCGCGCTCCGGCACCGGCTCGCTGATGACGCTGAACGCCCCCGATGACTACACCTTCGAGATGGTGTTCGATGCGCCGGCGCCGCTCACGGCTGACCGCCTGGCCATGTGGGTGAACATGTTCATCGGCCCAGCCTGGGTGATCCCGCGGCACTACATGGAGCAGTTCAACCCAATCCTGAACAAGGACAACAAGGACTGGGAGACGCACCAGACCAAGTTCAACCACAACAACCCCGACATCCCGCGCCTCACCGGCTGGAAGCTGACCACGTTCGAGGACGGCGTGCGCGCAGTGTGGGATCGCAACCCGTACTACTGGGTGGTGGACAAGGAAGGCAACCAGTTGCCCTACATCGACACCATCAC
>JBDHWI010000192.1:0-5748 GCA_039810125.1 Thermoflexales bacterium
ACCATCCTTGAGTGCGTCGAGGCCGGTCTTGTAGGGCGGCTTGTCGCCGTCGCCGGTGGTGTGCGGGTCTTTGCCAGTGCCGTCGTAAATCGTCCAGCCCTTCACTCGGCTGTCGAGCGCCGAGTTGGCAAGATACAGCACCAGCACCTTCTGTCGTTGTGTGGTCATTGGTGGCGGAGTGTAGCGGTTGTCGGCATTCTGACAAATCATGCTTTGCGCCATTTCGTGGTTGCAAAATGCAACCATGCCAAGCTACAATCGGGCTATGACAATTCTTCATGTGCGCGGCGTGCCTGAAAGTCTGCACAAGAAGTTGAAGAGGCGCGCCAAAACCAGCAAGCGTTCGCTCAGCGCCGAAGTCATCCTGTTGCTGAACGAAGTGTTGGATCAAGAGGCCCGTGCGCAAGAGGTTCGCGATGTGATCGCTCGCATTGACCACATCCGAGCTTCCACACGGCGGCCCGCGCCAGGTGAACCTACGTCGCTCGACATGCTGCGCGAGGACCGCGCACGATGACGGGTCGGGGTGAAACCGACGGGCTACGTTGTGTGCTGGATGCCAGCGTGGCTGTCAAGTGGGTGCTGAACGAGGAAAGCTCGGACAGTGCACACGACATGCTCATTAGGTTGACAGAAAGCAACACGCGCTACCACATCCCCAGTTTGTTCTACGTTGAACTTGCCAACGTCTTGTGGAAGCGCGGCCGACGTGGGGATATCGGCGAAGCGGCTGCGCGCGAGGCGTTGGTCATGCTGCGCGCTTTGCCGCTCATCATCCATCCTGTGGAATCTCTTGTCGGCCTGGCGTTGGATATCGCCCTCGAGCACGGCATTGCCGCTTACGACGCGACCTACATCGCGCTGTCCGAACTGCTGCGACTGCCACTGATCACCGCCGACGACGTGCTGTGGCGCAAGCTGCACAGCCTGTTTGACTTGCGGTTGTTGAGCGGCGAGTTGCCTTGAACGTTTCACCATGCCCACACTGAACTGGATCGGCAAACAGGCTGTCATTGAGCATCACACCCAGGTACCGTTTCACTTGCTGAAGACCAACGCCGATCTCAGCCTGCTCCCTCACACCGGCCAACTCCCTGTGGGAGAGGGAGTTGGCGCGGGCAACCTGCTGGTGCAGGGCGACAACCTGCTGGCGTTGAAGGCATTGCTGCCGCAGTATGCCAGCCGGGTGAAGTGCATCTACATTGACCCGCCCTACAACACCGGCAACGAGAACTGGGTCTACAACGACGCGGTCAACAGCCCAGAGATGCGCGCCTGGCTGGGCAAAACCGTGGGCGGCGAGGCGGAAGACCTGAGCCGGCACGACAAATGGTTGTGCATGATGTACCCGCGCCTGATGCTGCTCAAAGAATTTCTGCGCGACGATGGCGTGATTTTCATCAGCATTGATAACAATGAACTTTCCCATCTTGAGCTACTCATGTCTGAGATTTTTGGGGAGAACAACAACGTCGGCACTCTCATTTGGAAGAATGCGACGGACAATAATCCAACCAACATTACCGTTGAGCACGAGTATGTTTTGTGCTATGCACTAAACAAGCAGAGGCTGCCGAAAGAATGGAAGGCCGTCTCTTTGCCAATCAAAGAACGCATGCTAAAGATTGGTACTGAGTTTGTTGTTGGCTATAAAGATCGTGTTGAGAGACAAGCCGCGTACACAAAATGGTATCGACAAAGGCGGCCTTTTATCTGGCCATTTCAAGACTATAAGTTCATTGATGATGAAGGAATATACACGGGCAGCCGAAGTGTTCACAACCCGGGTAAGGAAGGATATAGATATGACGTCTTGCATCCGAACGGCTTGCCATGCACCCAACCTCTCATGGGATATAGATTCCCTGAAGAGACGATGAGGGCACTTCTTGCAGACAATCGAATCCTGTTTGGTGAGGACGAGACCAAGCTAATTGAACTTAAGCTCTACGTTAAAGACTATCGTGCGAAGCTTTCCAGTTTGTTTGAACTTGATGGTCGAGTTGGAACCAATGAGATAAAGGCACTCTTTCCTGATAACAAACGCCCATTTAACTTTCCAAAACCCACCGGATTGATTTCTGAGCTTCTTAGCTTCACAACACAAGGCACAGATATCATCCTCGACAGCTTCGCCGGCAGCGGCACCACCGGCCACGCCGTCATGCAACTCAACGCCGAGGACGGCGGCGACCGGCGCTTCATCCTGGTCGAGATGGACGAGACCATCTGCCGCGACATCACGGCTCAGCGCTTGAAACGGGCCGCCGCCAAGATCGCGGTCGAGCACGCGCCCGCCGGGCTGGTCGAATCGGCCCAGCCCTCGCTGCTGCCCGATACGCCTGAACCGCCAGCCCCCAATCTCCGCTTCGGCTTCACCTATTGCGAGCTGGGCGAGCCGCTGTTCGGCCCCGACGGCGACATCCGTCCCAGCGTGACGTGGGACGACCTGGCCGCACACGTCTTCTTTGCAGAGACGGGCACGCCGCTCATGCGCTTACCCGCGTGGCTCAAGCCGTTGGCCGGCATCGCCAACGGCACGGCGGTGTATCTGCTCTACAACGGCGTGCTCAAAGACAAGCGTCCAAATACCGGCAACGTGCTCACCAGCGCGGTGCTGGCCGAGCTGCCGCCGCACGCCGGCCCAAAGGTCATCTTCGGCACAGGCTGCCGCCTCAGCCCGGCCCGCTTGCAGGCACTGGGCATCACCTTTCGCCAGATACCGTATGAGGTTCGCATCTCGTAGAGACGCGCCATGGCGCGTCTCTACACGGCACATGGCAACCACGCAACGTCCATGCAACTCAAGGTCTATCAACAACAAACGCTTGACGCACTGCGCGATTATTTTCTGCGCTGCAACGACTTGGGGTCTTCGCCCAAAGCGGCCGCGCTGGCGTTCTACGAACTGACCGGCCGCCCTTACACCGATGTAGCCGCGCTGCCCGGCCTGCCATATGTGTGCCTGCGCGTACCCACCGGCGGCGGCAAGACCGTGCTCGCCAGCTACGCGGCCGGCATCGCGGCGCGCGATTACCTGCGGGCCGACCACGCCTTAGTGCTATGGCTGGTGCCAAGCGACCCCATCCGCCAGCAAACGTTGCGGGCACTGCGCGACCGGGCGCACCCGTTCCGCCGCGCGCTGGAGGGGCGCGTGGGCGCGGTAACGGTCATGGACGTGGCCGAGGCGCTGAGCATCCAGCCGGCCGCGCTGAACACCAGCACCGTCGTCATCGTCTCGACCATCCAGGCCGTGCGCCGCGACGACACGACCGGGTTAAAGGTGTATGACGGTGACAACGGCAGCCTGATGGCGCACTTCGAGAATCTGCCGACCGAGGCGTTGGCCCAATTGGACAAGAACGCGGCTGGCGTGGTGGAGCGGTCGCTGGCGAACGTGCTGCGCCTGCGGCGGCCGGTCGTCATCGTGGACGAGGCGCACAACGCGCGCACGGAGCGGTCGTTCAGGACGCTGGCACATTTCCGGCCGGCGTGCATCATCGAGTTCACCGCCACGCCCGACATGAAAGAGGCGCCGAGCAACGTGCTGAAGAGCGTCTCGGCGACCGAGCTCAACGCCGAGTCCATGATCAAGATGCCGATTTTGCTGGAGACGCACGCCGAATGGAAGCAATTGCTGGCCGACGCGGTGGATATGCTGGGCAAGCTGCGCGAATCGGCCCGGCTGGAGCAGGCCGGTGCCGGCGAGCGCATACGCCCGATCATGCTGATTCAGGCCGAACGCACCTACAAAGACCGCGAGACGATCAGCGTGGATGTGGTGCGCGAGACGCTGCTAAGCGACCACAACGTGCCGGCCGATCACATTGCCCGCGCTACCGGCGCAGTGGACGAACTGCCGGACGACATCACGGCGTCAAAGATCGAATACGTCATCACTCAGCAAAAGCTGCGCGAGGGATGGGACTGCCCGTGGGCGTATGTGCTGTGCTCGGTGGCCGAGGTGCGCAGCGCAACTGCCGTGGAGCAAACGCTGGGCCGGGTGTTGCGCCTGCCGCAGGCGACGCGCAAGGCGCAGGCCGCTTTGAACAACGCCTACGCCTACATCGCCTCAGCCAGCTTCGCGACGGCCGCCAAGGCGCTCGAAGACGCGCTGGTCGAAAGCGGTTTCGAGAAACAGGAAGCGCGCGAGCTGATCGTGCAACGCCCGGCCGAGATATTGCCCTTGTTCGCCACGCCGGTCGAAGGCGCACAACCGCTACCCATTAGCGTGCCGGTGAACCGGGCACCGTATTTCGGCGATTTGGACGATAGTCTGGCCCAGAAGATAACCTACGACAGCCACAGCCAACGCGTGGTGATCAAAGAGTCTCTGAGTGAGGCCGAGGCCGAGACGGTAGTGCTGGCCATGCAGGGGAACGATGACAAACAAGCGGTGCTATACGCGCTCAAGACCAGGCGCGTCGCGTCTACTGCGCCCATGTCCCCGGCGGAACAGGGCGTGCCGTTCCGCGTGCCCAAGCTGGCGATACGGCAGGGCAACCTGCTTGAGGAATTTGAGGAGACCGCGCTGCTGGAGATGCCGTTCGAGTTGTGGAAACAAGACGCGCGTCTGAGCGAAGCAGAGTATTCGCTTGATCAGCCCATCGGCCAGCGTGGCGAGATCAACGTCGCTGGCGGTGAGGTGAAAGTCAGCTTTACCGAAGACCTACACCAGCGCGTGCAATTGTTGACGACCGACCTGAATTGGAGCCACGCAGAACTGGCCGCCTGGCTGGACGGCGCATTGTTTCGCGCGAACGAACATGCCGGCTTCGACAAGAAGAGCGCCATCCCCTTCCTGAATGAGGCGCTGACACATCTGGTCGAAGCTCGCAACTTGCCGTTCGATCAACTGGTGCGCGACAAATATCGCCTGGCGCAGGCCGTGGTCAAAAAGGTGCGCGCACATCGGGATGCCGCGCGACAGGCTGGTTTCCAATCGCTGCTCATGCCAAATTTGGTCGTCGAGGACGACTTCGCGTTTTCGTTCGACGCCGATCCGCACGCCTACGCCTACAACAAGCGCTATCAAGGCCGCTACGCTTTCAAAAAGCACTACTACCCACACGTCGGCGACCTGGATGACACAGACCAGGAAGAGGCCGCATGTGCATTCTTCATTGACAGCATGGTTGAAGTGAAAACGTGGGTGCGAAACCTGGTGCGCAAGCCGAACGCCTTCTGGTTGCAAACCGCCAGAGACAGGTTTTACCCGGACTTCGTCGTGCTACTGCACGACGGGCGCGTGCTGGTGGTCGAATACAAAGGCACGCACTTGTGGGAAGGCGCGAAATTGGATCGCGACATCGGCGGCACATGGGAAGCTTGTAGCGGTGGCCGCTGTCTGTTCATCATGGCACGCGACCGGCAATACGAAAGCATTCGGGCTAAGGTTCAACAAAAGTAGAAAGGTCTCACAGGGCTTTGAGCCCTGTGAGACCTCATCCATCTATCCGCTCAACATCCGTTGAGGAATCTGTTTAACGTCAGTTCGGGATAAGGAGATGTTTGTCATTCTGAGCGTGCCCGTAGAGCCTTAGCAAGCTCGAAACTAGCTGGCACGCGAAGAATCTCAGCGGAATTGGCGCTCAGACGGAGTCAGATAGAGATGCTTCGCTCAGCATGACAAATCCAACTCTTATGCCTATCCCGAACTCACGTTGTTTACACCGCGCGATATTCGCCTTCGACCACGCCGTCATCCGGCTTCGCACCGCCGGCGTCGCCGGTGCCATTCGTCCCGGG